>JAUNDF010000046.1:16816-17343 GCA_030526225.1 Clostridia bacterium | reverse complement strand
CCGAGCCTGCGCCCGCTCCTGCAGAGCAGCCCGCAGCTCCTGCTGAAGAGCCCAAGGTCGAAGCACCCCAGCAGCCCGCTGAAGTGCCCGCCCAGCCTGCCGAGCCTTCCGCACCCGCTGAATCTGCCCAGCCCGCTCCCGAAGAGCCCAAGGCTGAAGACAATGTCGGGGCAGGGGAGGAGAACGGCACGCAGGTGACTGTCCCTGATGCACAGCCCGACGAAAACGCCGGTACCAATCAGGAAGAGGGCACCAACGAATCCACCGGCACCGAAACACCTGAAGCAACCGAACCTGCTGAATCTGCCGAACCCACCGAGACTCCCGAAGCAACCGAACCGGTTGAAGAAGTCGAAGAGCCTGTGGAAGAGACCGAGCCCGCACAGCCCGAGGTGGTTGTTGAGAACCCCGACATCCTGACCCTGCTGCAGAGCGGCCAGCCCGTTTACGTTTACACCGCCACCAACACCACCAACCTGTGGGGCAAGCAGAACTTTACCAATAAGATTGGCGAAGCCCGCGGCGCC
>JAUNDF010000046.1:10976-16806 GCA_030526225.1 Clostridia bacterium | reverse complement strand
TACTGGCTGTGGAATACATCGACCTGACCCATCAGGGCAAGCAGTCCATCAAGGTTTGCTTTGTGGCTGACGGTCACGTGATGGAAGCCTATGTGGGCTACAGCAAGCTGGACCACGATCGATTCTTCACCGCCATCCCCCAGGGCGGCGATGCCAAAATCGGCAGCTACCCCCTGTTCGCCATCAACATGGCCTGGGAAGGCAAGGCTCCTGTGAAGGCTCCTGAACCCGTTCCGCCCAAGCAGGAAGAATCCGTTGAGGAAACCATCACCGAGGATGATCCCGATGATGACAATGATGCCGCTGATGATGCCGCCGACGAAACCGAAGGCGCTGAAGCAGAGGCCGCGGAAACCGAAACGGAAGCCGCAGAGGATGCAGCAGCTGACGCTGATGCAGACGGCACATCCGCCGAAGACGGTGAACAGACCGAAGTCCAAAATGAGGATGAGGTTGATGCCGAAGACGATGCCGATGCAGAAGCCGAAGAAGACGCCGATGCAGAAGCTGAACCGGAAGAAGTCGCTGAACCCGAAGCAGAAATGGAAGCACCGGCCGCCAACGCCGTGCTGGTGATGCCCGAAGGCCAGACTGTCCTGTTTGAGGGCGATGAAGTCAACCTGAAGGCCGTCCTGACCGCTCCCACCGAAGCCGAGCTGGAATACAACTGGCAGTTCTCCGATGACAGCGGCGCCACCTGGACTTCCGTCCCCAACAGCAACACCGATACATTGACCATTACTGTACACGAAGCACAGAACCAGCGCCTGTGGCGCGTTGGCACCAGATTTGCCCAGAAGGAGGTTGAGCAGAAATGAGGAAAGACATTTTCCGCCGCATCGTCGCGCTGACACTGGCGCTGATGATGATTTTCTCCAACGTCCTGTCTGTTGTAGCCGAAGACTACAACTATGAGGGTGACAGCACCGGCGTGATGGCTGTCAACGCTTCCTTTGACAACGACACGGTCAAGGAACTGACAGGCATCACCTTCAGAGCCTCCGGCAAATATGCCGATGGCACGGTGATTGACCCTTCTCAGCCTGTTGATATTACCAAAAATCCGAGCTTTACGCTGGACTTCGCTTACTCCTTCCCCAATGGCGTAAACAGCATGAAGGACAGCAGCGGCAACATCATTACCACTTATAGCGTTAATCTGAACAATGCCGATCCCCAGCGGGCACTGATTAAGTCCGTGGTGGTTGACAAGGAATTCAAAGATAACGGTGTGCCTCAGGGTACCTACAGCATCAGCGCTGACGGCATCCTGACGGTGAAATTCTACGAATCCTATCTGCGCAATCGTATGGGCGACAACTCTCCGCTGGTCTTTACTTTTGCCGAAACCTATCAGGCAGAGCAGAACAAGTCCATCGTTGAAGAGGACGTGACCATCGGCGACAAGCAGTATCACATTGTATACAAGCCTGGTGATATTGCCCTGACAAAGGCCTTCTCCAAGGAAGAGAACGGCTACCTGTACTGGACCATCAACGTCACCAGCCAGTTTGGTACTGCCAGTGAAGTCATCCTGAAGGATACAGTCACCACGCCCGACCTGCTGGAAGGTGCTGAAGTTGTATCCGTCAAGAATGGCAGCAATCAGGATGTTTCCTATACGGGCAGCGCGGCAGAAATGCATCTGCCCAAGATGGAAGCCAATACCACCTATACCGTCACCGTAAAAACAAAGCTGAAGAGCGCGGTCAGCATCGACCCCATGAAGAATAAGGGCTATGCTGAATCCACCAACCGCTTTGGCACCAAGATTACCGCCGAGCAGGAAGCAAGCCATCAGGGCGAAAAGCCCGGCATCCAGAAGAAGGGTGAATGGACTGCTGACGGCAAGTGCAAGTGGACCATCACCGTCAACCCCGAACCCCGGAAGAACATCGGGGGCATGTGGATTGTTGATGAACTGGACGGCAACAACAATACCAAGATTCCCGTTTCTCTGCAGAACGCCACCATTGAACCCAACGAAGGCTTTACCAGAGAAGCAAACGGCACCATCAAGTTTAATCCCAACAACAGCAATACCTATACCATTACGGTTACCACGGATATGGTTGCCGGCATGGCAAACCAGATTAACCATGTTTACCTGAAGCGCACCAAGCCCGACGGTCAGGAGGAGAATGTTGCTCAGGCTCAGGCTCAGCTGACTGTTGTGACACCCAACGTGAGCAAGACCGGCGAGCTCAGCGGTCAGGACATTATCTGGACAATTAAGGTCAACAACAACCATGTCAACCTGAACGGCTGGACCCTGGCTGACTTCCTGGTCGATACCTGGACTCCTCAGGGGGTGGGCGACAAGGTCAGCCTGAAGGATGCTGTTGTAACGCCCGGTACCGGCTTTACCAAAACTGATGACGGCAACATTGTCTTTAATGCAGAGGCCGGCACGCAGGAGTATACCGTTGTGGTCAAAACTCCTGTCAACCTGACAAAGGATTCTCAGCGCAACAAGGCAGAACTGACCTGGAACGGCTACTACAAGTTTGCCGAAGCTGTTGTCAATTATAAGCCGATTTTAAAAAATGCAACCTGGAATCCTGACGAACGGAAGATTACCTATACCCTGACGGTGAACCCCTATCATTTCAATATGAAGGGGCAGACTGTCACGGACACCATGTCTGCCAACCTGCCCGCAGGCTGCACCGTGCAGAATATCCGCGTCATTCGGAACGATGACTATGGTGCATCTGTAACCAAGAACAGTGTGCAGGATGCGCTGGACTACATTAATGGTTTCTATCAGAATGATGCAACTGCAACGGATAAGTTTATCCTGACTTATGAGGTGCTTGTTGCCCAGAGCGTGCCCTCTGGTACGAAAATCAGCAATACCGGCACCATCGGCTCCCACAAAGCATCCACCGAAACGGTCATCACCCGTGAGGACCGCAAGTATGTCAAGAAGCAGGGTGTCATTGAAAACAACAATATCAAGTGGACCATCACCATCAATGAAGGCCACTATGATATGAAGGGCTGGGTCTTCAACGATATCCCCGATGCCAAGGTCACCAATGAGGTGATTCCTGGCATGGGCGAGATTAAGGTTAACGGTCAGACAACCGATACGCTGAATGTTACCAACATTCAGGGTGTGATTGATGCTGTCAATAATAAAATCAAGGCTCTGACCGATGGGGTAGAGGATATCAATATCCGCAAGCAGTCCATCATGGTGGTCTACTACACCCCCTGCAAGCTTGCCCTGGGTCAGACCGGCGTAAACGAAGCATACATCAACGAAATCAAGGTGCCTGCTTCCGTTACGCCTGACGGCAACCTCACCAAGCAATACACCGGCACCAACGTAAGCCCCTCCAATCCTGCAAAGGTGGAAGGCAAGTACGAGCTGCCCTGGAAGATTACCCTGACCTCCAATACCGGCATCCCTGCCGGCTACAAGCTGGTGGATACCTTCACCCAGGGTGAGCATGCTTTGCCCGCAGGGGATGATGTATTCACTGTCACCGGCGTACCCGCAGGCAGCTACACCATCAACCGTACGAACAATGGCTTTGTGCTGGTGTTCAATCAGGCTGTTGCCGCACCGGTGAACGTGGTTGTCACCTACAAGACCTACACCACCGATTTGGATGTTGTAGGCGTGATGAAGAACCACGTTGCGCTCAAGACCCCCGGCGATGAGGATACGGGCAAGTGGGGAGAAGCCCAGACGGAGATTTTCTCCGAACGGTACTTCTACAAGTCCATCGGCAACTTTAATCCCGACACGCAGGAAATGACCTGGACGCTGACCATTACCCAGACCCAGGAGCTGTGGGATTACCTCAATGCCAACAAGGATAACCCCAACGCTACCATTATTATTAATGATACGCTGCCGCAAGGCGTCGCTTTCAGAAAGTATCTGATGCCTGACGGTCAGTAGCTGAACCCGTACTATCCCCATACTTCTTTCTTTGGTGTCGACACCATCGTAACCATCACCGATGGCTACATGACCCTGAAGCTGAACGGCGGCAATCATAACACACAGGTTGGCAGTACGGCAGCCTTCACCGTGATTGCCACTGTAACGGACGCCTTCTGGGATGACAAGCCCGGCAAGACGGCTGATGTGGTCAACCGTGCTGCCCTGACTGTGGATGGCAAGACTCAGAATGCTCAGTCCACCACCACCATCAGCAAGCCCAAGAAATCCAAGATTGTTTCCAAGAGCGGCAGTGACTCTACCAACGGCCGTGTGTCCTATTCTGTGCTGATTAACCCCAACCGCCTTGAATGCGGTGGAACGCTGCACATGAAGGACGTAATGAAGGCAAATGCGAACAATTCCGATCAGGATGTTCAGCTCTTCAATCTGGTCGGTCTTGACTTCTACTATTCTGATGCATACGGCGCCATGGGCGAACGCATCCCTGACAGCGAAATCAGAAACCTGACCTTCCGCTTTGCACAGGATCCTGCTAACGTTTGGCCGCGCAAGTACATTGTCGAAGCCGACATTCCCGATGCAACCCAGATTCTGGTGCGCTATACCTATGCCCTCAACAGCAACTACAAGGAAGAAACCTACGGTAAGGTTGTCATCACCACTAACGAGGTAACCATTACCGGTCAGGGAATCAAATCCTCCGAAACAACCACCAACAGAGTTTCCTATGACTCCACTGTTCGGGCAAAGACCATTGATCTGAGCCTGCGCAAGGTGGAAGAGGGTCAGCCGAACATCGGCGTAGCCGGTGCAAAGCTTGTGGTTATGCAGTATGTGGATGCTGACAAGGCCAATGCCATCCCTGTGGCCTATGGCATTTCCGATGCCAGCGGCCGTGTGAAGCTGACCCGTATGGATGGTTCCGCCTTCACATGGCAGCTGGGTGAGCCTTGTGCCGATCCCACCGGCCATGCAGTTTCCGGACACCCGGACAAGGAATGGGGCGGTCACTACTACATCGATGAGACCGAGATTCCTGCCGGTTATGAAAAGGTATCCGGCTATCAGTATCCCGATTTCGTCATGTACTTCGATGAAAACACTCCCCATGACGGATCTGTGGCAACCAAGCTGAAGGGCGGCGAAAGCTACTACTTCAACATTCCCAACAAGAACAGCACCATCGTTGTCCGCAAGCAGTGGTACAATGACCGCAACCAGCAGATGTCTGAGGCCGAAAAGGCACAGATGCCCGCCATCACCGTAAAGGTGCAGGGCACCAATGACCCCAATGGCACCTCTGGCTGGCAAGATGTGGGCACTTATCCCCTCAACAAGGATAATGGCTGGAAGCTGCTGATTAAGCCCAACGAAGGCTTTGGCAGCTATCGCTTCTATCGCGTGCAGGAAATCAATGTGCCCGACGGATTTGTCGTAAACTACGGCAAGATTGGCGTTGACGGCACTGTCACCGAATGGAGCCAGGCTGGTTCTGTGGGTGAAACCCTGCTTGTGAATAACAAGCTGAAGAAGGAACTGACTGTTGTCAAGAAGTGGGTCAGCGATTTGACCGCCAAGACGGAAATTGCTGCTCCCACCGACAAGACCGTCACCATCCACCTGATGTCTGCCCCTGATAATGACGGCCCCTGGACTCAGGCGGATACCGTCACCCTGCCCAATGACGGCAAGTGGTATTACACCTGGGGTGAGGGCACTCTGAATCCGAATCTCTACTATAAGGTAGAGGAAGAGTCTCAGGAAGGCATTGAAGTTGCTTATGACAACAACGGCATCCTGAAGGGTACCATCACGGTGTACAACAAGCAGGCTCTGGGCAGCCTGAAGGTAAAGAAGGCCGTCAGCGGCGCAACCCTGACCGATGCCCAGAAGCAGGCCATGACCTTC
>JAUNDF010000046.1:0-10876 GCA_030526225.1 Clostridia bacterium | reverse complement strand
ACACCGCAGTGGGCAAGCTGAAGCTGGTGAAGGCCGTCAGCGGCGCAACCCTGACTGACGCTCAGAAGCAGGCCATGACCTTCACAGTAACCGGCGAGGGCTACTCCAAGACCATCAAGTACTCCGAGTTTGTCAACAACGAGTACACCATTGACAACCTTCTGCCCGGTGAGTACACAGTCGAGGAAACCAATGCTGATATCCCCGGCTACAAACGCACGACCGTTATTACGGTGAACAGTAATGTAACCAATAAGGCAACGGTTCCCGCACTGGGTATGGTACAGGTTGACATGACCAACCGTTACGACCTTGGCAGTCTCTCTATCGAGAAGAAGATTGAAGGCGCTGTGCTGACGCAGCCCAAGACCTTCACCTTCAAGGTAAGCGGTCCCAATGGCTTCACCACCGATGTACAGGTCACCGTGCCTGCCGGTGCAGTAAGCGGCAAGACCACGCTGGATAACCTGATGCTGGGCACTTACACCATCGAAGAAACCGGCGATACGAACATCAAGGGCTTCATCTTCGACAATGCTGTGATTACCGGTCCGCTGGAAATTACTGCGGATAACATGACCGCTTCCTTTACGGCAACGAACAAGTACGCGGTAGGCGAGCTGATTATCACCAAGAAGATTGTTGGTGCAAAGCTGGCACAGGATAAGGTGTTCACCTTCGAGGTGACCGGTCCCAACAACTTCAAGACCGTAGCAAAGGTAACCGTGAAGAAGGGTGAAGAAACCGCCTTCACTAAGCTGACTGGCCTTGAAGCCGGCACCTACATCGTGAAGGAAATCGGCTCCAACGCCATCGAAGGATACGTCTTCACGCAGGTATCCTACGAAAACAATGGCAAGACCAAGGTAACGGCGAACGAGAACGGCAAGGTACTGGTGGTTAACAACTACATCATCACCACACCGACCCCGACACCCACCGCAACACCGACAGCCACGCCGACCAGAACGCCTACGGCGACACCGTCGACAACACCGACCAATACACCCTCGGTGACACCTACGGAAACGCCCGTACCCACACCGACGCCCACCCCATACATCACACCGCCTCTGCCCCCGGATATCACCCCGCCGCCTCAGCGGCCCGACCGTCCGGAGCGCGTAATCTACAGAGACGGCGAATGGATCTACATTGATGACTACGGCACGCCTTTGGGCGTGTGGGGCGCCACCGGTGACGAAAGCACCATGCTCCTGTGGGGCCTCGGCGGCGTATTCTTCCTGGGCGCAGGCTCTGTCTTTGCAGCAATGCTCCTCCGCCGCAAGAAGAAAAAGAGCTGATGACAATCAAGCCTGATTGAAACAGCTGAAACGGAACCCCTGTCCGGCTGCTTTGCATCACGCAGGCAGCCGGACATTTTTCGCACCAGAGAAAACACAGCAGGAAAGGAACTGCCATGGATAACAACAACAAGCAACGCGGTTCCACATGGCTGATTGCCGCCATGATGGTCATCTGCTTTCTTGCCGCAGGCTTTTTGGGCTACAAATTCTTCGGGGAGTTAAAGACCCGGGATGATGCTCATTCTGCCAATGACAGCGTGCAGCAGATTGCCGTGCAGCAGGCGGTGGAACAAACGCCCACGCCCACACCGGTTGAAGGCGCACCTACGGCCACGCCCGAACCTCCGCAGGAAGTTGAACTGGAGGAGGAAGTCATCGATGATGACTCGGAGCTGGAGTATTTCCTCCGTGCCGATGAGGAAGGCTTGCTGGATGATGTGCCGACACCGCCGTCCTATCCGCAGATGATGCCGCAGGGACAATCTGCGCCCACACTGCAGCCGGCACAGCCCACACAGGCGCTGATGCCGCCTCAGGCAACACCTCAACAGGCGATGCTTGTTGAGACGGACGGGGAGACCAATCCGGTTCATACGGCGCTTCCGTATCAGACGGAACAGAATCCTCTGCCCACAGAAGAGGTGAAAGCTACTGCGGCTCCCGGTGTGGAGGTTACACAGGGCACGGTGCAAACAACCGCATCACCCGAAGCATCCGTCGCGCCTGCGGCCATCACCGACACGGCAACAATGCTGCCTGCGGATGCATCCAATCAGCCGACACAAGCACCTACACAGGCACCGACACCCATGCCTACCATTACACCTGCGCCCACGCCGGTGGTGGGTACATCCGTGGAAAGCGATATCCGCTATCAGGTGGACTTCTTCGCCCTGCAGGAGGTCAATAAAGAGGTTCGCGGCTGGATTATGCAGGAAGGCACGGAAATCAACTATCCCATTGCCCAGCACAGCGACAACGAGTACTACATCACCCACCTGTTTGACGGCAGACTCAACAAGGCGGGCAGCATTTACATGGACTGCGGCAACTCACCATCCTTCACGGACGGCGTGACCTATCTGTACGGCCACAACCGCAAGGATGATACCATGTTCGCCAGCATCCCCAAGTATCAGGACATGGCATACTGGCGGGCTCATCCCACCATGCTGCTCATGACCCCCTATGAGGATTACCAGATTGAAATCTTTGCCTGCGTTCGCCGCTCCATCAGGGAAGATGAGCTGTGGCGCGTCAGGGGCTACACCTCCCGGGCAGAGTTCAACGAAGCGGTGGATACCATCATCAAGGAATCCTTTATCAAAACAGGGATTCGCCCGCAATGGGGCGATCAGATGATTGCGCTGGTCACCTGTACCAACGAAGTCTCCAGTGAGCGCTACATCGTCTATGGGCGGCTGCGGCCCATCGTGTACACCTCCGAAAACACCATGTCCATTGAAAAGGAGGAGCTGGACAGCCGCCAGGGCACCAGCCGCGTGATTGATGTGCCGGGCCGCGGCCCCACCCAGTACTACGCACAGAATGACCCGGTTTGGGCCAACATGATTTACGCCTCCAAGAATTCGCAGAACCGCGGCACCATGGCCTCCAGCGGCTGCGGCCCCACCAGCATGGCCATGATTATCGCCAACCTGTCCTTCCCGGAATACTACTGGTGGATCAACTACTACTCCGGTCTGGAGACCGGCCTCCGATTCTGCTCTCACTCGGTCAATCAGCTGTTCTGCAATCACAGCCATTCCCAGTACCGGCTGTCCACAGAGGAAGAATTCCTGCGCTACATGCCGGTGGCTGTTGCCAGCTATGCCACGGGCAACAACAGGCGCAAGGTGGTTGCCAGAAACGTGACCGGCGGTACCGGCTCGGTGCTGTTCGGCCTTTTGGCCAAGGATTATGGCTTTGAGATGAAGACCGGCAAATCCAGAGATGAGTTGCTGTAGAACCTGTATCGGGGCGGCATGTCAATTGTATCCACCGGCGGCACCGGATCGCCCTATACCGGCGGCGGTCACTACATGGTCGCCGCGGCGGCGGATGATACCTACATCTACATCCTTGACCCCTACATGAAGGAGGACTACAGCAAAACCGACAAGCGCCATGTCATTGAGGTGCTCGAGCCCGGTCTTCTCCGGGTAAAGATTGCCGATTGGCGCAGTCTGGCCCTGTACGGCTCCTACAACTTCTTCCGTTACTATCAACGGCCCGAGGCATCCTCGCAGTAATCTGCGGGGATGTCATTTTCTTTATCAGCATGTCTTTCGGCACATTGACGGCAATTCTGCAAAATGGTATAATGTCTGTAGCGGCAGAAGAACTGCCAAAAGTGAATAGAAAGAGGGAGAATCCATGAGAAAACTGCTTGCAATGTTCATTGCCCTGGCGATGCTTTGCACCCTGGTCCCTGCCTTTGCGGAGGAAGTCGCACCCGAATTTGCACCGGTTGTGGTTCTGCATACGAACGACGTGCACGGCCATGCCCTGTTCGAGACCGGCTCCTGGGGCTATGACTCTCTGGCTGCTGTGAAGGATGACCTGATTGCCAACGTCTATGAGGTGATCCTGCTGGATGCCGGTGACTACAGCCAGGGCACGCCTCTGGTAAACCTGGAGCAGGGCAAGAACGGCATCCTGTTCATGAATGCCGTGGGCTACGATGCTGCCACCGTGGGCAACCACGAGTTTGACTGGGGCAGCGACAACCTGCTCATCAATCTGGAGCAGGCCAAGTTCCCGGTGCTGTGCGCCAACATGCTCCGCAAGGAAGACAACACGCCTGTGCTGGCACCCAACACCATCATTGAAAAGGGCGGCCGCAAGATTGGCGTGTTCGGTCTGGCAACCCCCGAAACCATGACCAAGGCCCATCCCGACAAGGTCCGCGGCGTGACCTTCCTGGCCGGCGAAGAGCTGGCTGCCTGCGCACAGGCACAGGTGGATGAGCTGAAGGCAGCGGGCTGCGACTTCATCATCTGCATCGGCCATCTGGGCAACGAGCAGGAGAGCGAAGGCAACCGTTCTGCCGATGTCATCGCCAACGTGGAAGGCATCAACCTGTTCATCGACGGCCACAGCCATGACGAATACATGGATGATGTGGCTGCCAAGGGCGAGGAAGGCGCTGTGACCCGTCTGGTGCAGACCGGCGGCAATCTGGCTAACATCGGCGTGTCTGTCATCAATCCCGACGGCACCATCACTTCCTCCATGTTTGCCGCTCCCCAGAAGGGCGAAATTGTGGAGATGCTGTACGCTCCCACCAATGCCGAAATCAAGGAAATCGTTGCCAATGCTGATGCTGTTGTCAACGAAGAGCTGGGCAAGCCCTTCGCCAAGACCGAGGTCATGCTGAACGGCGAACGCGCTCCCGGTGTCCGTACCGAAGAAACCAACCTGGGCGACTTCTGCTGCGATGCCATCCTCTACGCAGCCAAGAAGGCCTATGGTGATAACGTGGTGGCTGCCCTGTCCAACGGCGGCGGCATCCGTGCTTCCATTCAGGCCGGTAACATCACCATGCTGGATATGAAGACCGTGTTCCCCTTCGGCAACTGTGTTGCTGTGCTGGAGGTTACCGGCGCTGAACTGCTGGAAGCCCTGGAGGCTGCCACCTGGTCCACCCCCGACGCCATCGGCGCATTCCCGCAGGTAGCCGGCATTGTGTACACCATCGATACCTCCGTGGCTTATGAGCAGGGTGAACAGTATCCCGACTCCACCTACTTTGCTCCCGCCAAGCCCGGCAGCCGCGTAACCATCGAAACCGTGGGCGGCGAGCCCTTCGCACTGGATGCCAAGTACATGATCGCCACCAACGACTTCACTGCAGCCGGCGGCGATACCTACTACGCATTCAAGTACGCCTATGCCACCAGCGGCTACAACACGCAGGTCGCACTGGAAGACGCTCTGGTTGATTATGTCCAGAACGAACTGGGCGGCGTGGTCGGTGAGCAGTACGCTGCTCCTCAGGGCCGCATTACCGTCAAGTAATCCATCCGCAATCCATCTCAGCCTCTCCCAACCGGGGGAGGCTTTTTGTGTATCGTTTTGCAGGCATTGACACAAAATCGGTTTCGCCCTATAATCAATCAAAACGGCCGTTAGCTTTGGGCTAAAAACATGGATTTGGGTGATTTTTGTGCCTTCGCAACCGGATTATCTCCAGTTGCAACGGTCTGTTGACAGATTGCAAGGCTGAATTGGTAGATAGTAACCACCGTTTTTTCTATGATGAGCATGTCACGAGGGACAACGGTCCCGCGAAAGAATAAACGATACGGAGGAACGAAACATGATTTTTGCTGACAAACTGATTGAACAGAGAAAGCGTTGCGGATGGTCACAGGAGGAATTGGCTGAGAAGCTGGGTGTATCCCGTCAAGCGGTATCCAAGTGGGAAGGGGCACAATCCACGCCCGATTTGCAGCGGGTGCTGCAGATGGCAGATTTGTTCGGCGTCACCACCGATTATCTGCTGAAGGATGAATTGGAGATTGCCCATCCCGAGGCTGTTTTGATGGAAGACAACACGGTCACATCCCTGCGGCAGATTTCCATGCAGGAGGCCAATGAATTCCTGCAGACCAGAAAGACCGGCTCACGGCTTGTTTCCATGGCAACAGCCATGTGCGTTACCTGTCCCGCACTGCTGATACTGCTGGTAGGGCTGGCGGAATCCCGCATTTTGGGCATCACGGAAGGCGCAGCAGCGGCCATCGGTGTATCGGTGCTGCTGTTGCTGGTGGCAGCGGCGGTATTCATCTTCATCACCTACGGCATGAAGGCAAGCAAGTACGAATGGATGGAAAAGGAAGGCTTTGAAACGGCATACGGTGTCACCGGCATGGTGCAGGAGAGAAAGCGCGCCTACGAGCGCACCTTCACCATGGGCATTGCGGTTGGCGTGGTGCTGTGCATCGTGGCGGTTGTTCCGCTGATTATCGCCGCCTGTGCCGGTGCGCCGGATTACATCGTCTGCGGCCTGACCTCTCTGATGCTGGTGATTATCGCCGGGGGCGTTTATACGATGATTCGCGTGGGCATGATTAACTCCTCCTACGATGCACTGCTGGAGGAAGGGGAGTACGCCCGGGAAGAAAAGCGTATCAACAAAAAGCTGGACAGCATTGCCGGTGCCTACTGGTGTCTTGCTACTGCCGTGTATTTGGGCTGGAGCTTTATAACCAATGCCTGGGACAAAACCTGGATTGTCTGGCCTGTGGCAGGCGTGCTGTACGCCGTTGTGCATAACGCAGCCCGGTCCATGATGAAGGACTAATCTTTTGATCATCATTCCCTCGGAACACGGTGCAGCGCCGTGTCTCCGGGGGATGATGCTTCACATGATGCAACTTTGTCTTGCTTTTATTCGTGGATGGTGGTATACTGTTTGAGTCGGAATTAGCAATGGGGCATTGGCACAGTTGGTAGAACGAACCACTTGTACTTACGCCCCAGCCGGCAACCATCGCAACAAACCACCGGCAATTGAATAAAATGCAATTCACAAGAGTTAAACTTGCAAATTATGGGCCCATAGCACAGCTGGTAGCGCGCTACATTCGCATTGTAGAGGTCGGGAGTTCGAGTCTCCTTGGGTCCACCACAAACCCTTGATTTTCAAGGGTTTTTTCTTTTTGTCTATTCTGAAAACGAGAGCAAAACCGGAGTGCGAAAAGTCAAAGAATCACTCCGCCCGAAAATGAGAGAAATGCAAGAACGCTGCGATGCATCTTGCATAAATTCGCCGTTTTGCTAATATTGTGTTGAGCAGCATGATAATGATATGGTTTAGGGACGATTCAGAGAAGCATTTAAGTGCATCGGGCACGAAAATTCGCCGCGTCCGATGCCGAAGACGCCGTGATTCCATCAAGCGCGTCATCGCGTATACCATCAATTATCCATGACCAGGTACAGAGTCATTGCTACCACCCCAGATTTCTTAGTTTTTTCTATGATTGCCAATACCCCCACCGTGCCCCAACCGGCAAAGCCGCCGTACTTACGCCCCAAATCATGCCGATTTCCACGTTAACGAGAGGTTTTGCTAATACCCCATCTCGGGTCAGGTGACCATGCAAAGGAGTGGTGAAATGATGGAATTCTATGGCTGTACAAAAGAGTTAAATGAGCTCCGTGATGCCATCAACCGCCACGAACATCATTGCTTCATGGTCACCGGAAACCGTGGAACCGGCAAGACTGCCTTGATCGCGCAGTTACTGAAAAGCGCAAAAGCTGACATTCTGTATTTTCCAGTGCCTTGAAGCTTCTGCGGAACAGAATGCAGTTTCTCTGCAGCAGGCAATGTCTACACTTGGCACAATCAAAGGAATTACGCCAAACCAATCCGGCAATTCACTGACTCTGCAAGAGTCGTTCTATCTGCTGTTTCAACTCTACTCTAACAATCTGATTATCGTACTGGACCGGTATAACAATTTACAGCAAGCCCTGCCGGAGATTGACCAACTGCTCAAGAAAGGAATTGAAAACTGCTTTGGCAGGGACAAGTATGTCATCCTCTGCGATGATGATACGAAACTGATGAATCGTCTGTGCAGCAAAGGTGGTCCGTTCGAGAGACTTTCAGCGGCTCCGATTCAAATCAAAGCAATGGATTACGCAGATGCCGCGCTGTTCTATCCAGATTATTCCCCTGCCGATAGAATTCGCATGTATGCAGCCTTTGGCGGTATGCCTGATGTCCTTCGTCTGATTGATGGCAAAGCCCCGGTGCGGGAAAACATCATCCGTCAATTTGTCGGAACCGATACAATCATCGGTCGTATGATTCGCGAGCTCGTGAATGATATCGGAAGCCTTGCGAATGTCAATTCCATCCTCTGTGCCATGGCTGAAGGTGCTGAAAGCTTTGCCGATATTCTCGCCAAATCTCATTTATCAAGCGCACCGGCGTTGGTCGATTTGCTGAACAAGATGCTCGAAGCAGGAATCATCCGCAAAGAGATGCCTGTCAACGACCCGAATAACCGCCGTCGGGCTCGATACTCAATTGCCAGTCCAGCT
Source organism: Clostridia bacterium (assembly GCA_030526225.1). Taxonomy (GTDB): domain Bacteria; phylum Bacillota; class Clostridia; order Christensenellales; family Aristaeellaceae; genus JAUNDF01. The sequence goes on along the minus strand of JAUNDF010000046.1, from coordinate 2,507 downwards.
GTTGCTTTCTGGTTCCGGTATATCTTTCCGAATCAAAGTCTTCTGTGGTCGATGACAAGTGATGACTTCTACGACCGATACATTGCCGATGATTTTGAGAAGAACTATCTGTCGAAGGTTTTTTCGGAGGTTTGCAAGCAGTACCTGCATCGGCTGTACAAAGTCAACGAAGCAAACAAAAGCCTGCATATCGGACGGCACAGCTATTATGATCGTCATGCCAAAGTCATGCACGATGTTCCACTCGTTGTTATGGAAGACGATGAATCCGCAGCCTATCTGCCGGTTTCCAGCGAGTTGCCTTTGACAAATGCCGACATGCGGAAATCATGCGGATTAATGAAAAAGCTCATCTGTACTGTAGTCAATACAATTTCATCTCCTTCAGTGGCTTTTCAGACGAGAAACCGGCACAGCGTACCCAGCGAATCGTAATCAACCAGATGTATGAGATTCCTGACATTCGATAACAGTCAAAGAATCGTATCCGCTGCCTGATTCCTTGCCGGCTCGGATATGGTCAGTGAATCGAAATCCAATGCGCCGCTGAAAAACTGGCTTACTTCCGGTGCAACGCTGTACACTATACGAAACGCCTTATATACAGAAATCTTCGTAAAGAAAACAGCGGACAGCCGTTCCAAACTCATTTTCCCGTTCAAGGAACGACAGCGCTGTTTCCATACAGACAACTCTTTTCCCTTGAGTACTGAGAGCCGTTCCGGAGCGAACGACGACGGACGAAGCTTCTGAAACTGTGCACGCAAGATGTCCCGCTGATTCTTGACCTCAGTATAGACAATCTCCAGATGTGTGGCCGCCGCTGGGCCATAGAGCGAAAGTGCTTCTGCGATTCCCTTTTCCAGCTGCCGCAGTTGTTTCTCCTTCTCAGCAAGCTCCCGCTCGGTTGTCTCGCGTCGTGACAGGAAGTCTGCTCTGGCTTGACTGACAGCATTATCAATTAACTCCTGTTCAGACGAATACAAGAGCATCCGCGCCAGGTCCTGCGTATGCTTGATGACATCGCTGTCAATCCGTGCAGCAGAATAGGTGGATAAGCTTTCACAAACATCATTGAAGCGTTCCTTGTTGTAGCAACGATAGTTGTAATAGAAGGCAAAACTCCCATCTTGTTTCTGATAGCAGCCATGATTATGCACCAAGCGTGAACCGCAATGACCGCAATAGATTCTGTCACGGTACAGCGGTGGCGGTTCAGGCTCCGTAAGCTTTCTTTTGCTCTTCTCCGTGGGGACAGACCTTCTGGAGGAGAGCTTTTCATTTGCTCTTTTGAACACCGCCGGATCAACAATCTGCAAATCCGCAAAAGGCATGGATACTTCGTCATTGAAATGCATGCAGCCGATATAGATTGAATTTCGCAGCATGACATGAATGGAGGCACTTCTCCAAGCCAAACATCTGATTCCATCCGGCAGCTTCGCCGTCTGAATCCAACGGGAGACTTCGTAAGCAGAGTACCCCTGATTAGCAATCATGTCGAAAATCATACGAATCACAGTAGCTTCGTTTTCACAAATCTTGAGCACATGGCGGATTCTGCCGGATTTTGTCGTTTCACCTGTGTCCTCAAGCATATAGCCAAAGGGCACTGTTCCGCCGCGATACTCGCCCCGCGCCACCATCTGCGATTGCTTTGTTTGGATTCGCTGGCCGAGCCGTTCGCTTTCGCCACTGGCTTTCCATCCGAACAGGTAGATTTTCAACCGGTCATCCGAGTCATTGTAGGGCAGTTCACCTTCTTTAACGGACCAGATCATGATGCCACAGTCATGCATCGCCCCGAAGAGCATCGGCAGCTCATAATCTCTTCGGCTGATTCTGTCCACCGCATACACGAGCAGAATGTCGAATTCTTTCCGCTCGGCGCTGTCGATAATCTGCCGGATTGCCTCGCGCTCAAAGGTGGGGTTATGAAAGCCGGAAATACCCGCTTCCTGATATTCAGCAGTAATGGTCCAGCCTTTGGCCTGTGCCAGTTCATGGCACGCAATGCGCTGCATGGAAATGTCCTGAACGGTATCGGTTCCCTTGGCAACAACATCAACCTGGCGGGTGGTCGAGACGCGGTAGAGACAACAGACACGGGATGTTGACATGAATTGACCTCCTTTGTCAATAGTTTGTTCAATTGGTTTGGGATAATGCAGAAAAACAGACTTCGAAGAGCAAGACTGCTCATCAGTAAGATACACAATACCTAACACTTTTCATTACCTTTATTGTCCATCAATGAAGGGACTATTTTCACATCTACTTATTCGCAAAGAAATACAGCAGATTTGGCGGTCAAAAAGGAGGCCTTTAGAAAATAGAAACCTCCTTTGCTCTTAATGAAAGTGGTATGGCAACCGCTATCAAGAGCAAAGAAGGTTAGCAATTTGGGAAAATGATAGTATAAGCCTACCAATTGACAAACAAACGTCATCATATAGTTGACGCTCATGTTTTTCAAAATTGGCTAGTCTCTGGCTAGTCTATTGGCT
>JAUNDF010000045.1 GCA_030526225.1 Clostridia bacterium | reverse complement strand
CATTGCCCAGCGCGCCGCAGAGGAGCGCAAGGCCGCCCGCCCTGCCAAGCCCAACACGGAGACAGCCGACAAGCCCGTCCGCCCCAGGGTGAAAAAGGAAGAACAAAAGCCGAAGAATGACATGTTCCCCCAGATGACCGACAATGCCGCCGGCAAGCCCATCATGGGCCGCGCCATCGCCGACCATCCTGTGGAAATCAAGGAGCTGGCCAGCGACAGCGGCACCGTGGTGGTGCAGGGCGATATCTTCAAGCTGGAGGTAAAGGAGCTGAAGGGCGGCGAGCTGCTGCTGGTCACCTTTGCCGTCACCGACTACACCTCCTCCATCCTGTGCAAGTCCTTCATGCGCTTCCGCAAGGGCTTTGGCCGCAAATCGCAAAACGATGACGATCCGCCGCCGCCCATCACCGAGGAAGAGCGCAAGGCCGTGATGGACAAGGTCAACCAGATTAAGGTGGGCATGAATGTAAAGCTGCGCGGCGAGTGCCTCTACGATAACTTCGCCCGGGAGCTGTCCATCTCCGTCAAGGACCTGATGCCCATGGTGCGCATCGAGCGGGAGGACACCGCCGATGAAAAGCGGGTGGAGCTGCACATGCACACCAACATGTCCAACATGGATGCCCTGACCCCTGCCGGCGACCTGATTGCCCGGGCGGCCAAGTGGGGCCATCCGGCGGTGGCCATCACGGACCACGGCGTGCTGCAGGCCTTCCCCGCATCCTTCAACGCGGCGAAGAAGAACAACATCAAGCTGATTCCCGGCTGCGAGGGCTACCTGATTGACGATGCCGTTATCGTCAAAGACCCCACGGACCGCCCCCTGTCCGAGCCGCTGATTGTTTTGGACTTTGAGGCCACGGGGCTGAACACCCACACCGCCCATGTGATTGAAATCGGCGCGGTGAAGCTGCAGGCCGGGGCCATTATCGATACCCTCAGCATTCTGGTGAACCCCGGCGAACCGCTGAAGCAGAAGATTATCGACATCACCGGCATCAATGACAACATGCTCGCCGACAAGGAGAAGGCGGATACGGCCATCCCCAAGCTGATGGAATTCATCGGCGACTGCCCCATCTGTGCCCACAACGCCGCCTATGACGCCAGCCTGCTGCAGACAGAGCTGAAGCGGCTGGGCATGGAGTGGTCCGGGCCTGTGCTGGATACGCTGACCTTCTCCCGCAAGCTGTACCCGGAGCTGAAGAGCCACAAGCTGAAGAGCCTGTGCAAGCACCTGAGCGTCAGTTTGAAAAACGCACACCGCGCCGTGCATGATGCCATGGCCACCGCCCAGTGTCTGGGCAAAATGATTGAGGAATGCGAGGCCAAAAACATCCATACCCTGCGGGATTTGGATCTGGAGCTGGCCTGCGATACCATCACCGAAAGCTACCACATCATCCTGCTGGCCAAGAGTCAGGAGGGACTGGTCAACCTGAACCGGCTGGTCTCCATCTCCCATCTGGATTATTTCCGCCGCCGCCCCCATATGCCCAAAAAGCTGATTCAGAAGTACCGCAACGGTCTGATTATCGGCAGCGCCTGCGAGGCGGGCGAGCTGTTCCGGGCGGTGCTGGCAGGCGAGGACCATGACAAGCTGAAGAAGATTGCCAGATTCTACGATTATCTGGAAATCCAGCCCATCGGCAACAACGCCTTCCTTGTCAGAAACGGCGAGGTGGCCGATGACGAGGGATTGCGGGAGCTGAACCGGGTGATTGTCCGGCTGGGCGATGAGCTGGGCATCCCCGTGGTGGCCACCGGCGACGTGCACTTCCTTGACCCCCACAATGCCGTGAACCGCGCCGTGATTCAGGCCAGCCGCGGCTATGATGACTGCGACCTGCAGCCCCCGCTGTATTTCAAGACCACCGATGAAATGCTGGAGGAATTCAGCTATCTGGGCGAGGAAAAGGCCCGGGAGGTGGTCATCACCAACCCGCAGAAGATTGCAGCACAGGTGGACAGCCTGAAGCTGTTCCCCAAGCACCCCAAGGGCGAGGATACCTTCCAGCCCTTCTGGCCCGATGCGGAGGACAACATTCAGGAAATGACCTGGACCACCGCCCGGGAGCTGTACGGCGATCCCCTGCCGGAGATTGTCATCAAGCGCCTTGAGAAGGAGCTGAAGTCCATTGTGGGCTACGGCTACTGCACGCTGTACAACATTGCCGAAAAGCTGGTGACCAAATCCCTGGAGGATGGCTATCTGGTGGGCTCCCGCGGCTCCGTCGGCTCCTCGCTGGTGGCGCGCATGTGCGGCATCACCGAGGTAAACGCGCTGCCGCCCCACTACCGCTGCACCCGCTGCCGCAAGGGCTTTTTCGATGTGGACAAGAGCAAGTACCACGTGGGCGTGGACCTGCCCGACAAGGCCTGCCCCATCTGCGGCAAAAACCTGACCAAGGACGGCTTTGATATCCCCTTCGAGGTTTTCCTCGGCTTTGAGGGTGACAAGGTGCCCGATATCGACCTGAACTTCTCCGGCGAATATCAGAACAAGGCTCACCACTACGTGGAGGAGCTGTTCGGCCACGATCATGTGTTCCGCGCCGGTACCATCGGCTCGCTGGCAGACAAGACCGCCTTCGGCTATGTGAGCAAGTATTTCGAGGAGCGTGGCATTCAGGCCGGTGCCACGGAAAAGGAGCGCCTGGCCACGGGCTGTGTGGGCGTGAAGCGCACCACCGGCCAGCACCCCGGCGGCATGGTGGTTGTGCCCATGGAATACGAGATTTTCCAGTTCACCGCCGTGCAGCACCCTGCCGATGACCTTGAGAGTGACTTTACCACCACCCATTTCGACTTCAACTCCATGCATGACATTCTGGTAAAGCTGGACTGTCTGGGCCACGATGACCCCACCATGATGCACATGCTGGAGGAGCTGACCGGCGTGTATTTCGCCGATGTGCCCCTGGATGACCCGGGGGTTCGCACGCTGTTCCATTCCCCCGAGGCCATGGGCGTTACAGAGGATGAAATCCTGTGCAACACGGGCACCTACGGCATCCCGGAATTCGGCACCGCCTTTGTCCGCGGCATGCTGGAGGAAACACAGCCCTCCACCATGGAGGAGCTGCTGCGTATTTCCGGCCTGTCCCACGGCACAGACGTTTGGCTGGGCAACGCACAGGAGCTGATTGCCAACGGCGTGGCCACCCTGTCCGAATGCGTCTGCTGCCGTGACGACATCATGAACTACCTCATCGATCAGGGCGTGGCGCCGAAGATGGCCTTCACCACCATGGAATCCGTGCGTAAGGGCAAGGGCCTGAAGCCGGAGATGGAAAAGGCCATGATTGACAACGATGTGCCCGACTGGTTTATGGACAGCTGCAAGAAGATCAAGTACATGTTCCCCAAGGGCCATGCCGTGGCATACGTCACCATGTCCCTGCGCGTGGCATGGTTTAAGCTGCGCTATCCCCATGCCTATTACTGCGCCTACTTTACCGTCCGCGGCGACGGCTTTGATGCATCCACCATGCTGGTGGATGCAGATACCTGCCGTCAGAAGATTCTGGACATCCGCAACATGGACAAGGCATCGGCCAAGGATAAGGAGGAAATGACCTCCCTGGAGCTGGTGCTGGAGATGAACATGCGGGGCATCAAAATGCTGCCGGTGGACCTGTACAAGAGCGATGTCAAAAAGTTCCGCATTGAAAACGGCAACCTGCGCTGCCCCTTCACCAGCCTGCCCGGCCTTGGCGAATCGGCCGCCATCCCCATTGCATAGGCCGCCAAGCAGGGCCCGTTCCTGTCCATCGAGGACCTGCGCATCCGCGGCAAGGCTTCCGCCAGCGTGGTGGAGCTGCTGCGGGCCCACGGCTCTCTGGAGGGCCTGAGCGAAACAAGCCAGATCAGCATGTTCGGCTGATGATTCAATCCCCATCGAGTTCCCGAGGTGATGAAAATGCGTACAACCCATCACATCCGTCTGGCCGTTATCGGCTCCCGCCACGATATGCTGGCACTGCTGGAGCAGATGCTGGCCAACTGCGGCATTGAAGAGGAAGAGGAGGCGCCCCGGTGCGAAAACCCGTAGCAGCTGTACCGGCGCATCGCAAAGCTTTCCGCCGCCGAAACCGGCGGCACGGATACGCAGTTCCTCTACAGCATGATTGCCCCCACCGTGTACGGCAGCGCTCTGCCCGGCAGCACCCTTGAGCTGCAGCAGCTGGAGGAGGACCTGTTTCTGGCGGGCTTCCGCTATGACAGCGAGTCCCCCTTCCAGCCGGATGACTGGCTGTGCCTGCACAACGACTGCGGCCGTCTGCCCATGTTTGCCCTGTACGCCGCGGATGATTTTTCCCGCGAGAAGGGCGGCATCAGCATCCTTGGCGGCAAGGCATACGAGGACTGGAGCCGCATGGCGGAAGCATGGTTCTGGCTAAGGTACGAATACCTCAGCGGCATGCCCGGGGATGAAGCGCTGGTGAAGCTGAAGAAGACCGAGGATTGCTTCCGGCGGGATGACTGGGACGAATCCGTGGAGGAGCTGCTGGAAAACTGCATCGCCATCCTCACCGGACTGGAGCCTGTGCATCCCACTCCCGGCGAGCAGATGCGGGAGACCCGCGAAAGCCGCGACTACATGGCCTTTGAGCGGGTGCTGAAGACCATCGCCGATACCTTCCTGTGGGATGCTTGCCGCAGTGCCAAATATCTGGCGGTGCTCCGGCAGGACCTGCAGGTATGGCAGGAATGGAACAGCTGACGAAGGGAGAAGTAATGATGAAAAAACTCCTTGCGCTTTCGATGATTTTCTGCCTGCTCTTTTCCTTTGCACTGGCGGATGCAGCTGCCTTTGACGTGACGTCTTCCCAGTGGCAGACAGCCGCAAGCGAGACCATCCGGGAATACCTCGGCACTGAAGCCGCCTTCCGGCAGGAGGGCGACACATTGACCGTCTCCGGCGAGGGCCTTTGCGACCTGACTGCCGCCGTGACGGATGACAGGATTACCGCCGTATCCATCAGCGCGGATATCGCCCTTTCCTCCATGACAAGCGATGCGGGCCCCTTGGGCGTTTCCATTGTGGTGGCGGTGATGAGCATGGCCCGGGCGGAAAATGCCCCCATCAACCTGAACGAAACCGTGGCGGTGCTGTCCTCCCTGACAGAAGCTGTCATGGCCACCTCTGCCGATGAAAACGGCAGGCTGGAAACATCCCTGTCCCTTTGCGGCCACCGGCTGCAGGTCACCGTGCAGAACATGGAAGGCGACACCCGCTGGCTGGTCACCTATTGCCCCTGAGAATGAAACTGGATTGAGGTAAATCTGTGAGCGAAATTACATGGACCCAATACCGCCTGCTGCAGGAAAAGGGCTGCAGGCTGATTGACCTGCGCACCCCCGGCGAAACAGCCTACGGCATGCTGAAGGGCGCCCGCCGCATGGCTGAAGAGGATTTAGCCGCACTGGACCCTGCCGTCCCTGTATGCCTGTACTGCGCCCACGGCGAAAAGAGCCGTGCCGCAGCCGAAGCGCTGACATCAGGGGGCATGGAGGCATATTCCCTGCGCGGCGGCTGGGCCGAAGCCATTCTGGAGGACATGCGCAGCCGCAATCCGCAGGAGACCTGCGAGCGGGCGGAAATGAGCCTGCGCAAGCGCTTCCGCAAAACCATCTGGTGCAACTTCACCAAGGCCATCCGCACCTATGATCTGGTCAAGCCCGGTGACTGCATTGCCGTATGCATCTCCGGCGGCAAGGATTCCATGGTCATGGCCAAGCTTTTTCAGGAGCTGAAGCTGCACAACAAGTTCCCCTTTGACGTGAAGTTTATGGTCATGGACCCTGGCTACACCCCCGAAAACAGGGCCCTGATTGAGGAAAACGCCCGCCATCTGGGCATCCCGGTGCAGGTGTTCACCTCCGATATTTTCGACTCCGTGTTTGATGTGGAGAAAAACCCCTGCTACCTGTGCGCCCGCATGCGCCGGGGGCATCTGTACAAGTTCGCCAAATCCCTTGGCTGCAACAAAATCGCCCTTGGCCATCACTATGACGATGTGATTGAAACCATCCTGATGGGCATGCTCTACGGCGGTCAGATGCAGACCATGATGCCCAAGCTGCACTCCACCAATTTTGAGGGCATGGAGCTGATTCGCCCCATGTACCTGATCCGCGAGAGCGAAATCAAGGCATGGCGGGATTACAACGAGCTGCACTTCCTGCAGTGCGCCTGCAAATTCACCGAAGCCGCCGTTACAGGGCAGGATGACCACAGCCTGTCCAAGCGGGCGGAAATCAAGGGCTTGATTGCGGAAATGAAAAAGGTGAATCCCGCGGTGGAGTGCAATATCTTCAAATCCGTGGAAAACGTGTGTCTGGATACGGTCATCTGCTACAAGGAAAAGGGCGTGAAGCACCACTTCCTGGATACCTATGACCGGAAAGCGCCGGAGGAGGACGCATGAAAAAGCTGAAGAAAATCCTGCTGATTGCTTTGGCCGCGGTGCTGGCGCTTGTCATCGGGTTCTTTGTGTTCCTGATGATTCCCCGCCATGCAGAAAATCCGGCACAGGCGGCTGCTTCCACCGAAGCTGTTGCCGTATCGGCCATGGGCGATGACTATTTCTTCGACGGTCCGGGAGAGGATGCACTGCTGATTTTCTACCCCGGTGCGCCGGTGGATGCACTGGCCTATGGGCCTCTGCTGAAGAAAATCGCCGCCGGCGGCATCGACTGCTATGCCGTGCAGATGCCCATGAACATGGCCATCCTCGGGCAGGACAGGGCTGACGATATCATCAGCCGCATGCCCTACAGCCGGTACCTCATCGGCGGCCATTCCATGGGCGGTCTGGCCGCCGCCGGATACGCGGGCAAGCACCCCGACCAAGTCTCCGGTGTGGTACTGCTGGCCGCCTATCCCGGCAATGAGGTCACCCAGCCGGTGCTGTCCGTATACGGCACAGAGGACGGCGTGCTCAATCCGGGGCGGCTGGAAAAGGGCCGCGGCCTTGTCCGGGATGCTTATGAGGAGCACTGCATCCCCGGGGCCAATCATGCCAACTTCGGCAATTACGGCACCCAGTTCCGCGACGGAACAGCCGCCATCTCCGCCGATGAACAGCAGCAAATCACCGCCGACTATATCCTCGGCATGTTCCGATAACAGATAAGGGAGAACCCATATGCAGGAAGCAACCCGCCGCCGGCTGCGCGTACTCTTTTCGTTTCTTTTCTCCGCCGCCCTGATGCTGATTTATTTCGCCTTCCAGCGCGTGTCCTATGTGGTCAACGATGACCTGATGATGGTCCGCACCCTGGAGGGCTACGCCGGGCAGCAGGTGACCTTCAACATGTATCTGCATCCGGCGGTCACGGCGCTGGTTTCCGGCCTAAGCCGCATATTCCCGCAGGGGCACTGGTTTACATGGCTGCTGATGGTCTCACAGCTGATTGCCTTTGCCGCCATCACCAAGTGCACGGCATAGGCCGTCCATCGCGCAGGCATCAGCGAAGGCTGGGGCTACGCGGTCAGTGCGGTGCTGTTTTTCGCCTTGACCCGCGGGGTGTACTTCACCTACACCATCATCGCCGCATGGCTGGTCTGTGCCGCCTGTGCGCAGGTGACGGTGTGCATCGGCTATGAAAAGCGGGATTATCTCCGCGGCATGGTTTGGGCCATTGTGCTGGCCTGTCTGTCCATGCTGCTTCGTGTGCAGGTGATTCTGCCCCTGCTGTGCTTCTGCGGCCTTGCGGGCGCTGCCCAGCTGCTGTTTGCCCCCGGGGAAACAAAGGAGGACAAGGCCAAGGCCATCCGCCGCATTGTGGCCATGGGCTGCGCGGCAGCGGTGTGCGTGGGCGCGCTGTACGCAAGCGATGCCCTGAACAAGCGTCGCCCGGAATTCCGGGAGTATGTGGCCATCAACGATGCCCGCACCGAGGTGAATGACTACCACGCCGATGTAACCGCCCTCACCGAAGAGCAGCTGGACATCCTCGGCTGGACCCGGGAAGAGGCGAACATGCTGGACCGCTTCTGCACCCTGGATTACCGCTTTACCCCGGAAAAGCTGCAGCAGGCGGTGCGCTTTGCCCGGGAAAATGAACCCATTCATTTCCATTTCAAGGTGATTCTGGGCGTCCGGTCCATGCTGCAAGATTTACCCGGAGACCCGGTATTCCCGGTCCTGCTGGCGATGCTGGCCCTGACCCTTGTGATGGTTCTGCGCCGCACCGGCTGGAAAACGCGGCTGATGCTGCTGTCCGTCCCGCTGTTCAGTCTCCTGCAGCTGCTGTACCTGTATGTGGCACAGCGTTACCCCACCCGTGCGCTGGTGCTGGCGGTCTATCCTGCCTTTGTGGTGACGGCGGTGCTGTTCATCCTGCGGCTGAAGCCCCGGAATAACACGGCGGCAAAACGCATCACCGGCATAGTGGCCTGCGCGGGTGCACTGATGCTGTGCTGTTGTTCTGCGGCAGGGTTCAAGACCCCGGTCATCTCACTGACGGATGATTTCACCCCCGGTCAGCGGCAGATGGCCTGCGACGAGTACGCCCGCAGTCACCCCGATCTGTTCTTCTTCACCGACATCACGCTGGATGACAGCCTGTATCAGGATACAGCATCGCCCCGGGTACAGAATCTGGCACAGCTCATCGGCTGGCAGACAGTGAACCCCGACTATTACGCCCAGCTGGCGCAGTACGGCATCAACCGCGAGGACACAGACATGACCGTTTTCCTGCGGGATGATGTACGGCTGATTGCCGGCCGCGGCAGGGTATACCGTGCACTGGTAGCCGCCATCGAAAAGCTGGCAGACGGGCCGGTGGAAATCATCATCGAGGATACCGTGGATGAACTGCCGGTCATCCGCTTCGTCGTGACAGAATAACCCCTACGCAAGGAGTGATTCCATGCAGCACAAAAAGCGCCGATGGATGCGCACAGCCATCTCGATGGTCTTTGCCGCCGCATTGATGCTGATTTATTTCGCCTTTCAGCACGTAACCTTTCGGGCCAATGATGACCTGATGATGGTCCGCACGTTGGAGGGCTATGCCGGGCAGCCGGTGACCTTCAACATGTATCTGCATCCGGCGCTGACATGGCTTGTGTCCTCTCTTGCCGCCGCCTTCCCGCAGGGGCACTGGTTTACATGGCTGATGATGGCCTGCCAGTACGCGGCCTTTGCCTCCCTGACCTGCACCCTTGCAGAGGCCGCCGGACGCAGCCGCCTGCACGAGGGCTGGGGCTATGCCGTCAGCGGCGTGCTGTTCGCGCTGTTCACCCGGGAGATGATGTACACCTACACCATCGTGGCCGCATGGCTGGTGTGCGCCGCCTGTGCAAGGGCCGCGCTGGCCATCGGCACGGAAAAGCGGGACTATATCCGCCTGATGACGGAAGCGGCGGCAATCGCCCTCATCGCCGTGCTGCTTCGGGGGCAGGTGCTGCTGCCCCTGCTTTGTTCCTGCGGCCTTTGCGGGCTGGCGCAGATGGTCTTTGCCCCGGGGAAAGACAGAAAAGAAAAGCGCCGTGCCTGTCTTCGGGTGCTGGCCATGGGGCTGGCGGCCGTGCTGTGTCTGGGCGGCATCCTCATCACCGACCGGCTGGTGAAGCGCCTGCCGGAAAACAGGGAATATGTGGCCGTCAATGATGAGCGCACCGAAATCAACGATTATCACGCCTACATGGCCACCCTGACCGATGCACAGCTGGCTTCTCTCGGCTGGACAAGGCCGGAAGCGGATATGCTGACGGAATTCTGCACCCTTGACTTCCGCTTTACCCCGGAGAAGCTGCATCAGGCGGTGGCCTATGCGAGGGAAAACCAGCCATGGCCGGTGATAACGCGGCTCAAGCGCGGTCTGCGGCTGATGCTCAGCGATTTGCCCAGGGATCCCGTGTTTCCGGTGGTCCTGCTTTTGGCCGGACTGACAATGGCGCTGATGTTCCGCACCGGCATGAAAAAGCGGCTGACGGCGCTAACCATTCCCTTCTTCAGCTTTGTGCAGGTGTATTACCTGTATTTCTGCTTCCGCTATCCCACCCGTGCGCTGATGCTGGCCATTTGCCCTGCGGCGGCGGTGATGGCGGTGTTCCTGCTGCTGCAGCTGGGCGCATGGCGGTCTTCCCGTTCATCAAAGCCTCATGGCGCACCGGCACTGATTGCCTGTGCTGCTTCGCTGGCGCTGGTGATGGCCGTCACCTGCGGGTTCCGCGCACCGGTCATCTCGCTGGCGGATGATTTCACCCCCGGTCAGCGGCAGATTGCCTGCGACGAGTACGCCCGCAATCACCCGGATTTGTTCTACTTTGCCGATACGGTGCTGGATGACAGCCTGTATCAGGATACCGCCTCACCCCGGGTGCAGAATCTGGATTACCTGATGGGCTGGCAGACGGTGAACCCCGACTATTACGCCCATCTGGCCCGATACGGCATAGCGCGGGCAGAAACGGACTTCACCGTGTTCCTGCGCCCCAATGTGCGGCTGATGACCACCTACCCCAACATATATCAAACGCTGATTCGCGCCATCGAAGCCCTGACCGGCCAGCCGGTGAAAATCACCGTGGAAGACACGGTGGCCGGTGTGGATATCGTCCGGCTGTCGGTGGCGGAATAACAGGAGGAAACCATGAACGAGGAATGGCAGAGGCTCTACGATGCCGCCCTTTCGGTGGCAAAGCCCCATGATTTATCGGGCAGCATGTGTGTCGGGTCTGTGGGCGCGGCGGTGCTGTCGGAGAAGGGTAACATCTACACCGGCGTATGCATCGACACGGCCTGCTCGCTGGGCTTTTGTGCCGAACGCAACGCCTTGTCCACCATGTTCACCCATGGCGAATACCGCATCACCAAGGTATGCAGCGTGTACATGGACGGCACGGTCATGCCGCCCTGCGGTGCCTGCCGGGCCTTTATGCTGCAGATGGGCGAAGGCGCCCGGGAGATTCAGGTGCTGGTGTCAAACAGCGGCACAGCGGTTTCTCTGGGGGACCTGATGCCATACTGCCCTGATTAACGAAGCAAATACAGAAAGAGGATATGATACAATGCTGAACATTCTTGTCACCCTTCCGGTGGAAGCTCGCCACAAGGCACTGCTGGAGAGCGCCTGCGAGGGCTGCTTCACCTACTGTCCCGCAAAGGACCTGACACAATCGCAGGTGCACGGCGCGGACATCATCATCGGCAATGTGAAGCCGGACATGATTCGCGGCACGGAGAAGCTGAAGTGGCTGCAGCTCAACAGCGCCGGTACCGACGGCTACACCGCCCCCGGGGTGCTTCCGGCGGGATGCCTTTTGACCAACGCCACCGGTGCCTACGGGCTGGCCATCAGCGAGCATATGATGGCCATGCTGCTGTTCCTGATGAAGAAAATCAACCTGTACAGCGCGGACCAGAAAGACCACAGCTGGTCCGACCACGGACAGGTGCGCTCTGTGTACGGCAGCCGCACACTGGTGGTGGGCTTCGGGGACATCGGCTCCTGCTTTGCCCGGCGCATGCATGACATGGGCAGCACCGTAACGGGCATCCGCCGCAGCAAAACGGAAAAGCCCGACTATCTGGAAGGCCTGTACCAGATGGACAGCCTGAAGGAGGAGCTGGGCAAGGCCGACATCGTGGCCGCCTGTCTCCCCGGCACACCGGAAACCAAGGGGCTGTTTGACGAAGCTGCCTTTGCCGCCATGAAGCCCGGCGCATGGTTCATCAACGTGGGCCGTGGCAATGCGGTCAATCAGGATGCATTGCTTGCTGCCCTGCAGTCCGGCCATCTGGCCGGTGCGGCGGTGGATGTGACCGACCCCGAGCCCCTGCCCAAGGACCATCCCCTGTGGGATGCCCCCAACCTGCTCATCACGCCCCACATCTCCGGTCAGTTCCACCTGCAGGAGACCTTCGAGCGCATCATCCGCATCGCGGCGGAAAACCTGACCCGCTTTGTCAGCGGTGAGCTGCTGAAGAATCAGGTAGATTTTGCCACCGGTTACCGGAGGCTGGACGAAACCGTGTCCCCCGACCGATAACATCATCAAACCAATCCCATAAAAAGAAAAGCCGGATGCCGCCCGTGATTTCGGGAAGCATCCGGTTTTGTTTGATTGCTTATTCCTTCACCAGCATCTCCAGAAGCTTCTGGCTTCTGTTGAGGAAGGCGGTGATTTCCTCGGCCTCCAGGGGCTGAGCGGCCATGCGGGCCAGATCGTAGACCTGATTGCAGAGCATGACGGTGGTTTCGTCCTCTGCATTGCGGGCAGCAAGAGCCTGCACGGTCTGGCTGCGGCGGTTGAGCACCAGGGTGAAGCGGTCGGGCATCTTGAAGGACTGGCCGTAGTAGCGGCTCATCTCCTTAAAGCGGCGGGACTGCTCGTCCTCGGTGACCATGGCGGCCATATCGGCATTGGCCAGGGACTCCAGCTTGACCTCCAGATCCTCCTTGCCCAGTGCCTTGCGGAACAGGGTCTGCATGGCATCGGCATCCAGCTTGATGTCCTCGTCACCTTCCTCCGTCAGGCCGGAAACATCGGCATCCACGCGGGCGAAGGAGACACCGTCGTTGCCGCTGCCATATTCAAGGAAGCTGAGGAAGTTGACATCGATGATGGTATCCATCACCGCCACATCGATTTCGCGCTGGGTGTACATTTCAACAGAAGCGGCCTGACGGCGGGCATCATTGGTGTAGAAGACCTTCCACTCTTCCTTGTCATCCACCTTTTTGCCGGTTTTGTCAAAGTTGCGGGTCTTGTATTCCTCCAGGGTGAAGTACTCGCCCTTGGTGGTCTTCAGCAGCAGCGCCTTCTTCACATTGTCATAGAACTTGCTGTCCTTCATGCAGCCGTACTTGACGAAGGGCGCGATGTCATCCCAGTACTTCTGGTAATCCTCGCGGGCGGTGTTGAACAGGCCCGTCAGCTTATCGCCCACCTTTTTGGTGATGTGGGCGGAAATCTTTTTCACATAGCCGTCATTCTGCAGGAAGGAGCGGCTGACGTTCAGGGGCAGGTCGGGGCAGTCAATCACGCCCTTGAGCAGCATCAGGAATTCGGGGATGATTTCCTTGATGTTGTCCGCCACGAACACCTGACCGGAGAACAGCTTGATTTGGCCCTCACGGGTGCCGAAGTCATCCTTCAGCTTGGGGAAGTAGAGGATGCCCTTCAGGTTGAAGGGATAATCCATGTTCAGGTGCACCCAGAACAGCGGATCCTCAAAGTCGGAGAACATGCGGTGGTAGAAGGACTTGTACTCCTCATCGGTGCACTCGCTGGGCTTCTTCAGCCACAGGGGAGCCACCTCGTTAATCAGGCTGGGCTTGGGCTCCTCGGTGATTTTCTGCATCTTGGGGGAGCCGTCCTCGTTGGTTTCGCCCTCCACAGGCACCTCGCGCTCGGTGGGCTTGGCGGAGGCATCCTCCAGATACACGGGGGAATTCATGTAGCCGCAGTAGCGGTTAAGGACCTCGCGGACGCGGTAGGTCTCCAGGAATTCCTTTTCATCCTCACTGATGTGCAGGATGATGGTGGTGCCGTGGGCCGTGCGGCTGCCGGCGCTGATTTCAAAATCCATGCCGTCGGTGCTGACCCAGTGCACAGGCTCTGCGCCCTCGGTGTGGGAAAGGGTTTCAATCTCCACCTTTTCGCTGACCATGAACACAGAGTAGAAGCCCAGACCGAAGTGGCCGATGATGCCGCCCTTTTCCTCGGCGTTGTCGCCCTGATAATTCTTCAGGAATTCGGTGGCGCCGGAGAAGGCCACCTGATTGATGTAGCGCTTCACCTCATCGGCGGTCATGCCGATGCCGGTATCGGCAATGCGGATTTCGCCCTTTTCCTTATCCACGGTTACGGTTACGGACATGGGCTCCTCGGTGCCGATGTGCATCATGCGGTACTTGGTGATGGCGTCGCAGCCGTTGCTGACCACCTCGCGCAGGAAAATGTCCTTGTCGGAATACAGCCAGCGCTTAATCACGGGCATAATGTTTTGCGCTTCAATGGATACGCTGCCTTTTTCCATGTTAACTGCCATAATTTGGTTCCTCCTTACAGATACTTTGATATTGCCGGCCGTCCGCGCGGTTCTTCACGAAAACACATGGGGACTTCGTCCCTTTCATTTATGATTGGCGCTGTCCCTTTTCCGGCATCCCATGCTTTCAATTGGTTTTGCCTGTTTGGTCCACGGGTTTTCGTGAAACACCACGGTTTGTGCCTTACGAGAGTGATTGTAGCACCTTTGAGTGTGAAAATCAAGAACTTTTTAGCACTCACCAAGGCAGAGTGCTAACATTTTTGTTTTTTTATTGATTTTCTGCATGATTTTTCCAATGAATTTGTGAATTAAGGTAAATTATCCTTGAAAACTTCATATATTTGCTATATAATACGAACGGTTCCGGATTTTGGGTCTGTGGTTGCAAGCCGATGCCAGTCGCAGGCAAAGCGGTCCACGTAATCTGTCCAAAGTGACAGGGAGCATGGTGCGGTCTAGATGTAAGTCCGTCCGTCCTACGGGGCGAGAGAAGTGCGTGAGGGCGCAGATGCGCAGAGCAACCTTCCCGACGGCGTGTGTGGGGTCAAAAACCAGGTCAGCCAAAATCATGAGCCATATTTCATTTTTTTATCTCAGGGGGTTTCCAACCATGTACGAAGACAAGACGCTGGTATGCAAAGACTGTGGCAACGAGTTCGTGTTCACCGCCGGTGAGCAGGAGTTCTATGCTGAAAAGGGTTTCCAGAACGAGCCCACCCGCTGCAAGGCCTGCCGTATGGCCCGCAAGGCTGCTCGTCCCGCAACCGGTGCTGCTCGTGAAATGCATGATGCTGTTTGCGCTGAGTGCGGCCAGCCCACCCGCGTTCCCTTTGTTCCCAGCGGTGACCGTCCCGTTTACTGCTCTGCTTGCTTCGCTGCTCGCCGCGGCTAAGAAATGCTGAGCGTAGATGTGACCGATACATTTGGTAACAGAAACGCAAAAAGCTCTCTTCGAAAGAGGAGAGCTTTTTCTTTTTGGTTTCATTCGCAAAACCCTCTCAGTCGCTTCGCGACAGCTCCCCCAGGGTGGGAGCCCTTTTCGCTTGTCAAGCAAATCAGAAAGGCTCGCCCTTTGGGAGAGCTGGCTGAGCAAAGCGAAGACTGAGAGGGCTCGTTTTCCAACCGTTGACGCGCACTGATGCTTATGCTACAATAACAAAACCATCCTTTGCAAAAAGGAAGCATCGGAAAAGAGGCATACAATATGGAATTCATCATTCTGCTGGTGATTGCCCTTGCGGTAAGCGCCATGGGCTTTCACAAATTCATCTGGTTCATCTCTCTGGGCTACGGTTTTTCCGTGGCGGCACTGGGCGCGGCTATGCTGGTGATGTTCGCATCCGGCCTTACGCCGGTCAGCATTGTGCTGCTGGTGCTGGCCATCATCTACGGCTGCCGGCTGGGCGGCTATCTGGCCATCCGCGAAAGGAAAAGCGCTTCCTATCAGGCAACAATGAAAAATGACATCAAGGACGGCTCCGCCATGAAGCTGCTGCCCAAGCTGTGCATTTGGGTCAGCTGCGCGCTGCTGTACTGCTGTCAGGTGTCGCCTGTATTCTTCCGGCTGAAGCACGGCGCACCGGATGATGCCGCCGCCATCATCGGCGCGGCCATCATGCTGCTGGGCGTGGTGCTGGAATCTGCCGCCGACTACACCAAAAACCGGTACAAAAAGCGCAATCCCAAGCGGTTTTGCGATGTGGGCCTGTTCAGGCTGGTCCGCTGCCCCAATTATCTGGGTGAAATCCTCATCTGGACCGGCATGTTTGTTTCCGGCCTGACCGTTTTGAGCGGCGCATGGGAATGGATTGCCGCTGTGTTCGGATGGGTGTGCATTGTGTACATCATGTTCGGCGGCGCAAGACGGCTGGAAATCCGCCAGAACAAGAACTACGGCAGCGACCCGGCGTATCAGCAGTATGTGAAATCCACCCCCATCATTCTGCCCCTGATTCCCCTGTACAGCGTGGAAAAGTACAAGTGGCTGGTGGGATAACCACTTCGCCCCATAAAAAAGCTCCCTTCACCGCGAAGGGAGCTTTTCTTCTGCGTATTTATTCATTGTTAAGCGACACAGCCAGCCTGTACGCTTCACCATTGCTGCCGAACGCATAGCAAACGCCGTTGTGCACCACCGGCTGATTGGCATCACCGGTTTCCGTCAGCCGCTGTGCCAGCGATGATGCCTCTGCCGCGGTAGCTGCACTGTCACAGGCCATGATGATTTCCTGCAGGGCGGACATCGCACCTTCCGGCTTTTCCGCTGAAATGTCAACAGCAATGGCGGTCACCTTCGCTGCATCGCGGTCATCATTTCCCAAGGCAGTTTGGTCATCCATGAAGGTGATGACCGCTGACAGATTGCCCGCATCAGCGGACAGCACAGCCGCCATGTCATCGCCATCGGCACGGAGTTCTGCCGACAGACCGGGAATCAGCGGGCTGATTTTGTTCAGATACACAATGCGCTCGCAAAACTGCCGCGGCGTAAACAGGAACCGCTGGCCGTTGTGCATTTTCTGCACTCTGGTGCGGCTGTCCAAAACGGCGCCGCAGTCAGTGCAAACCTTCTTTTCCGTCATGGTGCCGGTCACCATGGGGCTGACTGTCTGCTCTGCTTGCCACAGGTAGGACAGGTGCGCGCAGTTGCTTTCTTCCGGCACCGCCGTTGGTGCAGGGGTCACGATGGGGGAGAAGTGGTCATCCTCCGAAGGGGGCATGGTGGCCCATTGCTCTGCATGGGGGTCGATGGTCGGCATGGGCGTGGGCGTTGGCTCCCAGCCGTTGTCCTCGGGAGTATTGGCGTTCCAGTCCTCCGCAGGCTGAGGATTGGGAACGGGTTCATCCTCCAAAAGGGTGATGAACTCGGTCATCACATAGCCCTCTTCTCCGGCTTCATTGCGGATTTTGTACCACTTTTTGCCGTGGGGATTGCGCTCAAAGGCCAGCACCGTCACCCGTTCATTTCTGTCCAGCAGATACAGCACCGGACTGGTGGTGGATGTGCCCTTGCGCACGTTCACCGTGGGGCTGTTGCTCACGCCCATCACCGGATAGCGCTGGGCGCACAGGGCGGTTGCCGTCAGCATCAGACAAAGCAGCACCAGCAGGGCGCCAATGGTTTTCTTCATGGGGCATGCCACATCCTTTCCATCTGTTTTTGTTTTCAGTATACGGTACGCGTCAAATTGTGTCAAACACGGCAAAACCCCTGCACCCATCTCGGATGCAGGGGAAATTTGCTTACAGCACCTTCTTGAGGAAGGTCACCAGACGGGGGCTTTCGGGGTTTTCAAACAGCTCGTGGGAGGGCTTGTCCTCCTCAATCACGCCGCCGGCAAGGAAGATGGTGCGATTGGCCACTTCGCGGGCAAAGCGCATTTCGTGCGTGACCACAATCATGGTCATGCCTTCCTCGGCCAGGCCCTTCATCACGTCCAGCACCTCGCCGACCATCTCGGGGTCGAGGGCGGAGGTGGGCTCGTCAAAGAGC
>JAUNDF010000119.1 GCA_030526225.1 Clostridia bacterium | reverse complement strand
ATCACGAAACCAAGACCGGCAAGCATGCTGAACGGATTGTCAGCACCGAAATCATGCTGCCCGACCATGTCCCCAGACAATATGCTGACAGACAGTATTTATGGAATTCGGTGGAAGCCGCCGAAAAGCAATGGAACGCACAATTGTGCCGACGGCTGATTATTGCCCTGCCCCGTGAGCTGTCGCAGGAAGAAAATCAGCAGCTGCTCCGACAATACTGTCAGGAACAATTTGTCAATCACGGCATGATTGCCGATGTTGCTTTTCATTATGACAATGATGGCAATCCCCACGCACACATTCTGCTGACCATGCGGGCGATGGACGAGCAAGGCAAGTGGCTGGCCAAGTCCCGCAAGGTATATGACCTGGACGAAAACGGCGACCGCATCAGACTGAAAAGCGGTCAATGGAAAAGCCACAAGGAACGCACCACTAATTGGGATGATTCCGGCAACTGCGAGAAGTGGCGGCATGAATGGGAGGTGCTGCAGAATCATTATCTGGAGCAAGCCGGGCGAACAGAGCGGGTTGATCTTCGCTCCTTCGCCCGGCAGGGGAATGACCTGATTCCGACTGTCCATCTCGGCCCTGCCGCCAGCGCACTGGAGCGAAAAGGCATTGTCTTCAGAACGATACCCCCTGCCATCTGCACAACCGCAGATACAGCGCCATCCATGACGGTTGCATCGATTGTGATGATTTTCTGCTGAATGTCCTTCCTCTGGACAAGGGGCTGAACAAGCTGATTTGGTCAGAGCTGTACCGGGATGATTCCAACAGCGATGCTCACAGCCGATGCTGTGAAACCTGCGGATTGTCCTTTTTCCCCACATCACCCCGGCAGAAATATTGCGTGACCTGCGGAGAGAAAGCAAGGCTTCAGCGCAACCGTGAAAAGCAGCGCCGCTATGAGGCAAAGAAACAGGCAGAAAAAGCGGCCTCCATCTGACCCTTTTGGCATGCGGAAATGCAGACACCGCAAGGGTTTCAGGACATCACTTTTTCACAGGATGATATACAGGTCATCCGATACAAAAACAGCCCTTCAAAAGGGTAAGAAATACTGACGGGCCCGTACAAGGTCCAGCGAACCGGTCGCGGCTATACAGCGACAAGGAGAACCAGGAGCAAGCATGGCAAAAAAGAAAAAGCCGGTCAATCGGTCCAATTGGACTGACACGGCAGTAGAAACCTTCGCCCGATGCGTGTGGCAGGATATTGTAACCTTCTTCGAAAGTGAAGAGGGGCAGCGCGAATTTACCGCATGGCAGCAGGAGCAAGCTGCAAAGGGTGAAGAATCCGATACGCCTATCGAGGCAGCATAAATCAAGGGGCATCAGATTGCGTGAGTGCAGTCTGATGCCCCTTGTTTATGTCATGTCACCTATGCAAGGAACTCCATGGATGAATCATTCGTTAATCAGACCGCTGTCCCGCAGCAAAATTTCCACATCGGTACCCTTTACCTTCTTCAGCACGATCTTCAAAGCCTCCCGCTCCCAGAAATTCAGAGGAGCTTCGCTGATGGGCTTCTTGTCGATAGCATAGTAGCAGGCCCGGAGCAGTTCACGCACATCGTACTTGCTGCCCCATACCTCCGGCACAGCACGGTCCACATCCAGCAGGGTGTATACCGCCTCCATGCCGGTGCGCATGGAGTACTCGGTGGTGAAGATGGTGTCACGAGGCGTTTCCACGAACTGGCCCAGGAAGGCGAAATTCACAGCACCATCCGGCACCACCCGGGGACGGTCCTCATTCTTGCGGGGCTGGAAGAATGCGTTGATGTAGGGCATGTAGCAGGTCGTGGTATTGCAGGCAGTTGCAGCAAGCTCCTCAATGCGGTTCACAGGCACACCGATGTGGTACAGCCACTCACGGCACACTTCTTCGCCGGTGCAATCCCGCATGGGCTTCTTCACATAGTTGCCGGGGCGGTCGGTATTCAGAGAATACAGCCAGATCAGCACCATGTTCTTGTCCTGGCTCTTGAACTGGGGCTGACGGTTGATGGTCCAGGACAGATACCAGTTCTCCGTGGAATCCTTCACGGTCACGATACCGCCGGTGGTCACCTTGCCGCTGCGGGGATCTCGCTGGCAGATGCTCATGATATGGCGGATGATCTCCTCGTTGGAGGTAGCCACAGTGGCACTCATCCAGTTGGTGGCATTGATATCGGTGCAGAAGGCATCGGGATTACCGAATTCACCGTGCTTAGCCTGGGCGGCAATGGCCTTCCACATATCCCAGCTTTCGCCATAGCCATCCTTCAGCGCAGACAGGTCAGGCGCATGGGTCTGGTCACCGTAGCAGCTGGAATCGGTGCAGCAGCCGTTGGTGATAAACACCAGGTCATCCTCGATCAGGTCGATGGTCTGCTGTCTGCCATCCTTTACATACACAATCTGCCGGGCACTCTGCCTGTCGCCTACGGTTTCAATGACCACATTCTTCACATCCATGCCATACTCGATGCGGACACCGTGGCTCTCCAGATACTTCACCAGCGGCAGGATCATGCTCTCGTACTGATTGTATTTGGTGAAGCGCAGGGCGGAGAAGTCAGGCAAGCCATCGATATGATGCACATAACGGCACAGGTAGCGCTTCATCTCCAGGGCACTGGACCACCTCTGGAAGGCAAACATGGTCTGCCAGTACAGCCAGAAGTTGGTATCCCAGAAGGA
>JAUNDF010000044.1 GCA_030526225.1 Clostridia bacterium | reverse complement strand
GTGCTGATGGTACTTGGCTGGACACGGCCCGGGAGAGTAAGTCGCTGCCGGATTCTATATTCCTCAGTAGCTCAATGGCAGAGCACTCGGCTGTTAACCGAGTTGTTGTAGGTTCGAGCCCTACCTGGGGAGCCATAGACACGATCTACACTGTAGATCGTGTTTTTGCTATATGATTGAATTCCTGCTTGAATCATGTTAAAATATGGTTACCGAAATTGAAAGGGATTATCATATGAAAACCATTGGCTTAATTGGCGGTATGAGCTGGGAAAGCACGGTGCCCTACTATCAGATTATCAACGAGGAAATCAACCGTCGCTGCGGCGGTCTTCATTCGGCGAAAATCCTGATGTACAGCGTGGATTTTGCTGAGATTGAGGCCAACATGACCAAAGGAGACTGGGCGACAAATGCGGCCATTTTGACTGACATAGCCGTGCGTCTGGAAAAGGCCGGTGCGGATTTCATCCTCATCTGCACCAATACGCTGCACAAGGTCGCGCCGGAGGTTCAATCGCACATATCGGTGCCAATCATCCACATTGCCGATGCTGTATCGGAGGCGCTTCTGGCCCGGGGCATCACCAAAGCCGGATTGCTTGGCACAAAATACACCATGCAGCAGGACTTCTACAAGGAGCGCATGATTGCCCGCGGCATCGAAGTCATCACCCCGGATGAGCACGATATGGAACGGGTGAATGACATCATTTTCGGCGAATTGTGCCTTGGTCAATTCAAGGACGAATCCCGAAAGGAATACGCAGCCATCATCGAAAAGCTTGCGGCAAAGGGTGCGCAGGGCATCGTATTTGGCTGTACAGAGATTGGGCTGCTCCTGAAGCCGGAGGACAGCTGCCTGCAGGTGTTTGATACAACGGTGATTCATGCGAAGAAGGCGGCAGCACTGGCTTTGGAAACAATGTAAAAGAATGACGAATTGTCCGTCATTCTGGTGGACAGATAAATATATTTATATTATATTGTAATGGTTAAGGCAATTTGATCCTGCATATGAAAAGGAGAAGAGAATGCAGAAGAATCAGTTCGCAAGCCAAAAACCGCCGCAGGAGTTCGCCAATCCGGTGGTGCGTGTATATCGCGGATTCAGAAGAATCATCGGATGGCTGGTGGGTCCGCGTTTGTCCCGGTTTATTCCGGTGAAAAAGAATCAGATTATCTTTGTGACGCAGGATGATGAGTACTGCTGCAATCCGAAGTTCATCTGCGAGGAGCTGCTCAAACGCCCTGAAGCAAAGGAATTGAAGATTTTCTTTACCACCCGCGGAGAATCCTACAGCGAATATCCGCCGCAGGTCAATACGGTTGTTCGCGGCCGGATGAAATACTATCTGGCGGTGTTTTCTTCCAAATATATCGTGGTCAACAGTGTGCTGTTTACCAAGGTGCCTTTCACCATCAAAAAAAGTCAGGTGATGATTCAGACCTGGCACGGCTCTCTTGGCATCAAGCGCTTCGGTGAGGCGGATTACAAGACCAGCACCGAATGGGTGAAGGCCGCCAAATACTGCGGTGCTCACACCAACTACATCATTTCCAACAGCACCTTTGAAGACTTTGTGTACCGCGACACCTTCTGGAAGGACACGCCCATCTGGCAGTACGGCCATCCGAGAAACGATTTCTTCTTTGAGCAGTACGAGCAGATGCGCAAGGACCTGCGCAATCAGTTTGCGGATGCATTCGGGCTGCCCCGTGACCGCCGTTTTGTGCTGTATGCGCCCACCTTCCGCGATTCAAAGGACCTTTCCTTCTATGAGCTTGATGTCCCCAGACTTTTACAGGCATTGAAGGAAAAATTCGGCGGAGAGTGGACCTTCCTGTTCCGCTTGCATCCGACCATGCGCAGGCTGATTTTTGAAACGCCCATTTATCAGACGGATGATGTAAATGTCATCGATGCCAGCAATTATCACGATATGCAGGAGCTGATGACATTTGCGGATGTGGCCATCACCGACTATTCCAGCTGGATTTATGACTACATCATGCTGCGCAGGCCCGGCTTTATTTATGCTACCGATGTAAAGGATTACGAAACCGAGCGCGGCTTCTATTATCCCCTGAAGGAAACGCCCTTTGCCATTGCGCAGAATATGGATGAGCTTTGCGATGCCATTCAGGCATTTGATGATGCTGCCTATCAGGCAGAGGTTGAAGCGTTTATCGCCGGCAAGGGCTGCATGGATGACGGGCAGGCCAGCCGCCGTACGGTTGACAGCCTGCTGGAGATTATGCGCACCAACGGCGCCTTCGGTGAAATCACAGTAAAAAGCAATCAGGAGTAAATTGATGAAAAAGAACGCGTTGCTGGAGCTTTACCGCTTTATCGCGGCCATTACCATTCTGCTGCTGCATGTATGGCAGGATGTGACCACTGTCCCGGGGATCTGGTTCTACAAAAACAACTGGCGTTTGGGTGTAGAGTTCTTCTTTGCCCTGTCAGGCTTTCTGTTGTACCTGCATTGCCGCCGGAAGAAAAACGAAAGCTCCGTTGCCTACCTGTTGGGCAAGGTCCGGTTTTTCTTCCCCTATGTGCTGGTGATGTTCCTGCTCAACGGATTGCGGGAGGTCATCATCAACCAGTACAACTTTTTTGATTATATGTTGCCCCGCTCTCATTATCTGCTGTTCTACACCAACGAAACCTACCGGGTGGCCACCGGCATCCCCGGCATGGGCGTGCTGTGGTATGTGTGTGCGTTGCTGGCGGCTTCCTTTGTGATTCACTACATGCTCAATCATCACGAAAAGCTGTGGCGAGAGCTGCTGGCTGTGGTGATGGTGGTGGTGGGCTACACGGTGGTCATCCGCCTGAATAAAAACCTTACTACACCTGAGGACTGGAACATCGGCGGTGTGAAAATCTTTGTGCCCACCCGATTCTTTCGGGCTATGGCAGGCATCAGCCTTGGCACGCTGCTTGGCATGGCTTATGAAAAAGCAAGCGCAGTGAAGTATACCAATAGCGGCAAAATCTGCGGAACCATTGCCTCCATGGTGATGTTTACAGGTGCGGTGGTGTTCTCCTTCCTGCCCACGGACAAGGCATTCAGCTCCGGCAGCTGGAAGGTGCTGTGGGTGGTCCTCATGTACGGCATGGCAATTCTGCTGGCGGCAGTATTCGCCGGTGATTTCCCCAAGGGCAAAAAGACAAGAGGGCTGCTGTGCTTCCTCGGCAAGTATTCCCTGCACATCTACCTGACCCACACCTGCATCATTTATCTGATGTGGTATTTCTACGACAGAACCATCTGGAAAAAGGAATTTATGCTGATGACCGTTGCCGGCACCGCCGTCCTCTGCGTGGTGCTGGAGCTGGCAGTTCGCGGCATCCGAAAGGGAACCGGCGCTGTGTGCGGCTTCCTGCGGAACAAATGCATCGTGAAGGAATAAATCGGTATATTGTTTCAAACATACGCAAAAGGAACCTGCGCCCCATTCCCGGGGCTGCAGGTTCCTTCTTTATGTGGCTGTTGACGTTTACTCCGCAATGGCGTTGCCCGTGTACAGCTGGTAGTACTTGCCCTTCTGGGCAATCAACTCATCGTGGGTGCCGCGCTCAATGATGCGGCCCTGCTCAAGGACCATGATGCAGTCGGCGTTGCGCACCGTGGACAGGCGGTGGGCAATGACAAAGGTGGTTCGGCCCTTCATCAGGGCATCCATGCCGCGTTGGACCAGCGTTTCGGTGCGGGTGTCGATGGAGGAGGTGGCCTCGTCCAGAATCAGGCAGGGGGGATTGGCAACGGCTGCCCGGGCGATGGCCAGCAGCTGGCGCTGACCCTGACTCAGGTTGCCGCCGTCACCGGTGATGACGGTCTGATAGCCCTCGGGCAGGCGGCGCACAAAGCTGTGGGCGTTGGCCAGCTTGGCGGCGGCGATGCATTCCTCATTGGTGGCATCAAGGCGGCCGTAGCGGATGTTATCCATCACGGTGCCGGTAAACAGGTGGGTATCCTGCAGCACGATGCCCAGAGACTGGCGCAGGTCGGCCTTGCGGATCTTGTTGACATTGATGCCGTCATAGCGGATTTTGCCGTCCTGAATATCGTAGAAGCGGTTAATCAGGTTGGTGATGGTGGTTTTGCCGGCACCGGTACCGCCGACGAAGGCAATCTTCTGGCCGGGATGGGCGAACAGGGTGATGTTGTGCAGCACGGTCTTTTCGTCCGTGTAGCCGAAGTCCACATCATCAAAGGTCACGCCGCCCTCCAGCAGGGTGTAGGTGGTGGTGCCGTCCTTGTGGGGATGCTTCCATGCCCAGGTGTTGGTGCGTTGGGCGCTCTCGGTGATGGTGCCGTCTTCGGCCACGTTGGCGTTGACCAGCTCCACATAGCCGTCATCGGCCTCGGGCTCGGCATCCATCAGGTCGAAGATGCGCTTGGCACCGGCCATGGCCATCACCACGCTGTTCATCTGCATGGCAATCTGGCTGATGGGCTGGGTGAAGGAGCGGTTCAGGGTGAGGAAGGCAACGATGGCGCCCAGGGTGATGGAGCCGGTGGTCAGCGCCAGCACGGCACCCACCACGGCGCACACCACATAGCTGATGTGGCCCAGATTGTTGTTCACGGGGCCCATCATGTTGGCAAAGGTGTTGGCTTTGTTGGCGGAAACGCGCAGCTCCTCGTTGAGCGCGTTGAAGTCCTCGACGGCCTTCTCCTCATGGCAGAAAACCTTGACCACCTTCTGGCCCTGCAGCATTTCCTCAATATAGCCGTTCACCTTGCCCAGGTTTGCCTGCTGGGCGATGAAGAAGCTGCCGGAGCGCTTGGTCAGCTGACCGGCCACCAGCATCATCACCACAATCATCAGCACAGAGATGATGGACAGCTGCCAGGAGAGCATAATCATGCTGGCAAAGGTGATGACGATGGTGATGGCGCTGTTAATCAGCTGGGGGATGGTCTGGCTGATGAGCTGGCGCAGGGTATCCACATCGTTGGTGTATACGGACATGATGTCGCCGTGGGCGTGGGTATCAAAGTACTTGATGGGCAGCTTCTCCATGTTGGAGAACAGCTCCGTGCGGATGCGCAGCAGAGAGCCCTGGGTCACATTGACCATGATTCTGTTCTGCAAAAAGCTGGTCAGAATGCCCAGCGCCAGCAGGCAGCACAGCTTCACCAGCGCCATCAGCAGGGGGCCGAAATCCGGCGCGATGCCCTGATTGGCCGTGTTCACCATGGGGATGATGTAGTCATCAATCAGGGTCTGGGTGAAGAGCATGTTGGTCAAGGTGGTCATGGCGGTGACAAGGATGCACACCACCACCAGCGCAAACTGCCACTTGTAGTGCTTCATTACCATGGCCAGTACGCGTCCCAGCAGCTTGCCGGGGTTTTCGATTTTGGGCATTGCGCCCATCTTCATCCGTTTTGCGGGACCGTGCATTACTTGTCGCCTCCTTCCTTCAGGGCAGCCTCGTCAAAGTCGCCGCCGCCCTGGGTCTGGGTTTCGTAGATTTCGCGGTAAATATCGCAGGTGTTCATCAGGTTGTCATGGGTATCAAAGGCCACCACGGCGCCGTCATCCATCACGATGATGCGGTCCGCATGCTGGATGGAGTTTACGCGCTGGGCGATAATCAGCTTGGTGGTGCCGGGGATGGTCTCCTTAAAGGCCTGACGGATTTTGGCATCGGTGGCGGTATCCACGGCGGAGGTGGAGTCATCCAGAATCAGCACCTTGGGGTTCTTCAGCAGTGCGCGGGCGATGCAAAGGCGCTGCTTCTGGCCGCCGGATACGTTGTTGCCGCCCTGCTCGATGCGGGTGTTGTAGCCATCGGGCATGCGGTCGATGAATTCATCGGCACAGGCCAGGCGGCAGACCTCGCGGCATTCCTCCTCGGTGGCATCCTCCTTACCCCAGCGCAGGTTATCCAGAATGGTGCCGGAGAACAGCACGTTCTTCTGCAGCACCACGGCCACCTGATTGCGCAGCGCTTCCATATCATACTTGCGCACATCAAGGCCGCCCACGGATACGCTGCCCTCATCCACGTCATACAGACGGCTGATAAGGTTGACCAACGTGGATTTGCCGCAGCCCGTGCCGCCGATGATGCCCACGGTTTCGCCGCTGTGGATGGACAGGCTGATGTCCTTCAGGGTGGCATCGCCGGAGCCGTGCTTGTAGGAGAAATCCACATGATCGAATACGATGCTGCCGTCCTTCACCTCGTGCACGGGGCTTTCGGGATTGGTCAGGCTGGGCTCCTCGGTCAGCACCTCGGCAATGCGGCGGCCGCTGGCAAGGGACATGGTCAGCATGACAAAAATCATGGAGAGCATCATCAGGGACATGAGCATATTCAGCACATAGGTAAACATGCTGGTCAGCTCGCCCGTGGTCATCACGCCGCTCACGATGCTCTTTGCGCCCAGCCAGGAGAGCATCACCACGCAGAAGTACACCACGGTCATCATGACGGGGTTATTGAGGGCAATCAGCTTTTCGGCCTTGACGAACAGCTCGTACACATGCACGGCGGCTTCATCAAACTTGCTGCATTCGTGGCTTTCGCGGACGAAGGCCTTCACCACGCGGATGGCATTCACGTTTTCCTGCACGCTGGCGTTCAGCTCATCGTACTTCTTGAACACCTGAGTAAACAGCTTGTTCACCCGGGCAATCAGCAGGAAAAGCACCACGCCCAGCACCACCAGCGCGGCCAAAAACACACCGCTGATGCTGGGGTTGATGACCAGACACATGATGATGGACATAATCATGGTCAGGGGTGCGCGCACGGCGATGCGCAGCACCATCTGGAACGCATTCTGAATGTTGGTCACGTCCGTGGTCATGCGGGTGACCAGACCGGAGGTGGAGAACTTGTCGATGTTGGCAAAGGAGAAGCGCTGGATGTTTTCATACATGCTCCGGCGCAGGTTGGTGGCAAAGCCGGTGGAGGCCTTGGCGGCCACGGCGGCGGCCAGACAGCCGAACAGCAGGCTGAGGAAGGCAGCCAGCAGCATCAGCAGGCCGTACTTCCAGATTTCCGCCATGTTGCCGGTCTGGATGCCCTTGTCAATCAATCCGGCGGTAATAAAGGGAATCAGGATTTCCATAAAGACCTCAAGCCCTGCAAACACAGGGGAGAGGAGGGCAGGCAGCTTGTACTGCTTCACCTGACCGAAAATCGTTTTGATCATAGATGGTCCTTTCCCGGCAAATCTGCCGATTCTTCTTTCAGGGGATTGAGGGCAAAATACGCCTTGAGCAGCAGCGCCCGGAAGGCTTCCGCCTCCTCGGCTGTCATGCCGCCGATGAGCCGCTGCTCCACCGCCTGCATGTTGCTGTGGGCTTTGTTGAGCAGTGCCTCTCCGGCATCGGTCAGGCGGATGTGCTTCACCCGTTTGTCCCCCGATACGGTGACAGGTGCCACCAGCTGCTTTTTCTCCAGCCGGTTGGCCAGCCCTGCAATGGTGGACTGTGCCATGCAGAAATCACTCTCCAGCGCCTTCAGGGGCAGGGTGTGCCCTTCCGCCCGGTGCAGGGACATAAGCATGTGCAGCTGGCTGACAGTCACGCCCAGGGTCAACAGATTGCTGTTGGCCTCCCGTCCGATGCTTTCGGTGATTTTCTTAATGGTCAGTCCGTAAGAGAAACCGTTGTTTTCCATTACACTCGCGGGTCCTTTCATCAAAGTGCAGGAAAGATTATACAAGTTTAACAGCATGATGTCAATAGCATGCGATTGATATAAAATTGTTTAGCGGAGGCAGACAAAATAAAGGGCGCTGTGAAAAAATTCTGCGTGTTCCTGCACAGTGCCTTTTATGGTATCGCCCCGGAACACTGATATGCAAAAATATGCACACTCAATCTCCGCTGCGGAAGGGCGGAAAAGAATCTTTTCACAATCCATCAAAAGTTTTTTCACAAAAATGATGTATACTGTATACAATACATGCATAAAACCACAAAAAACCGCCCGAAAACACGCATAAATTATCCATATTGGCCATTAAGAAACCATATAGGGCATAAGTGGACTGTATGTATAAGGATTGTATTTTGATGCATAATTATGTTGACAAACAAGGCAAAGTATGTATAATAATACACATTACCACAAGCGAAGCACACGAAGAATTGGAGGTATATGTTATGAAAAAGGTTCTTGCGATGGTGATGGCTCTGGTGCTGATGGTGGGCATGTGCTCCCTGGCAAATGCCGATCAGCTGGACAACATCAAGGCTGCCGGCGTGCTGAAGGTCGGTGCCAATGTGGGCTTCCCGCCTTACGAATTCTACTGGACCAACCCCGAAACCGGCGAGGAAGAGCTGGCCGGCTTCGACATGATGATTGCACAGGGGCTTGCCGATGAGCTGGGCGTTGAACTGCAGGTCATGGATCAGGCCTTCTCCGGTCTGATTACCGCCGTCCGCGCCAACGAACTGGACTGCGCCATCTCCGGCATCTCCATCAAGCCCGAGCGTCTGGAAGTGGTTGACTTCTCCAAGCCCTACTTCGGCGGCACGCAGATCATGGTCATCCGCACCGCTGATGCCGACAAGTACAAGACCGTGGCCGACATGGCCGGTGCCACCATCGGCGCACAGAACGGTTCCCTGCAGCAGGGCATTCTGGAGACCCAGTTTGCCGAGTCCAATCCTCTGCTGCTGGACAGCATCGCCCTGCTGGCTACCGAGCTGTACCAGGGTACCATCGACGGCTGGCTGATTACTGACACCGTGGCCAAGCAGTACATCGCCCTGTACAAGGATCAGCTGATGATTTCCGAGGTCCCCGTTGTGTATGACGTATCCGCCGGCTCCGGCATCGCCGTGCCCAAGAGCGCACCCGGTATGGAAAACGAAGCCCTGCTGGAGGTTATCAACAACTACATCGACAAGATTAAGGCTGACGGCACCTTTGACGCCATGCTGGAAGAAAGCTACGCCAAGGCTGCCTCCCTGCTGGAAGCTGAATAATCTTAAACACCAACCGACATTTGCCCTTCCTCTGTTCGCAATGGGCAGGGGGAGGGCAATTCACTGTCCAAGATGATTTCCTTTATCTTCAAGGGGGAAACCGCTCATGTTTGACCTGACAAAATCCTGGGACATCTTCCTGTCGAAGTTCCCGGTGTTTATGGACGGCGTTCAGTCCACGCTGATGCTGGCCGCCTGCACGGTATTCTTCGGATTTATTATCGGTCTGATTGTGGCCATCTTCCGCCGCACCAAAATCTGGCCTCTGCGCATCCTGATGAACATCTACGTGGCGTTCATCCGCGGCACGCCTCTGCTGGTGCAGGTGCTGCTGATTGTCTACGGCCTGCCCCAGCTGGGTGTCCGGCTGCCCCGCATGACCAGCTGCATCATCGCTTTGGCCATCAACTCCGGCGCGTACATGGCTGAATTGATTCGTGCAGGCCTGCAGTCTGTGGACAAGGGGCAGGTAGAGGCCGCCGACAGTCTGGGCATGAACGGCTTCCAGAAGATGACCAACGTCATTTTGCCCCAGGCCATCAAGGTGACACTGCCGGCCATGGGCAACGAATTTATTGCCATTATTAAGGAAAGCTCCGTGCTGTACTCCGTGGGCGTGTACGAGCTGACCTATCAGGCCAACAAGCTGGCCAGCACCAACTTCCGTTATATCGAAACGCTGCTTGTGTCGGCCATGATTTACTTTGTGCTGACCTATGCGGCCACCAAGCTGCTTGGCCTGCTGGAGAGGAGGATGCGCCGTGGCGACAACAAAATGGTCTGATAAAAAGTGGCAGGGCGTGGATGCCCTGACCGCTGCCATCCCGGAGGCAAACGGACAGCCGGAGGCCTCCTGGGACCAGCTGAGCAAGGAACCGGTGAAGGCTGTAGAGGGCATTATTGACACGGGCAACCCCGGCGAAACATTGATTGAAATCCGCGGCCTGCACAAGTCCTTCGGGAAGCTGCACGTGCTTAAAGGCATCGACATGAATGTGCACCGCGGAGACGTGATTGTGCTCATCGGCCCCTCCGGCAGCGGCAAATCCACTTTGCTGCGGTCCATTAACATGCTGGAAAAGCCCAGCGAGGGCTCCATCTGCTTTGAGGGCAAGGATGTTACCAAGCTCAGCAAAAAAGAGCTGTGCAGCGTGCGGCAGAAGATGGGCATGGTGTTCCAGCAGTTCAACCTGTTCCCGCACCTGAAGGTGAAGGACAACATCAGCGTATCGCCCCGCAAGGTATTGAACATGGACAGCCAGGCCGCCGAGCAGCGCGCCCAGGCACTGCTTGCCCGTGTGGGTCTTGCCGATAAGCTCAACGAGTATCCCGAACGCCTTTCCGGCGGACAGAAGCAGCGCGTGGCCATCGTCCGCGCTCTGGCCATGAACCCCGATGTGATGCTCTTTGACGAGCCCACCTCCGCACTTGACCCGGAAATGATCGGCGAGGTGCTGGACGTAATGAAGCAGCTGGCGGCTGCCGGCATGACCATGCTGGTGGTCACGCACGAGATGCGCTTTGCCCGCCAGGTGGCCGACTATGTGCTGTTTATGGATGACGGCGTTATTGTGGAGTGCGGCACCCCCGACGAGGTGTTCGGCAATCCACAGCAAAAGCGCACCCGGGACTTCCTGCACAAGGTGCTGTAATACGCGTGAAATGAGGCGAATGATATGCTGACCACCCCCGTGGAAACCATGAAGAAATACATCGACCAGCCCTCCGGCACCCATGACAAGGCGGATGTGGCGCAGATGGCCGACATCATCAAGGCTGATTTCGAGTCTCTGGGCTTTGCAGTAGAAACCGTTCCCGGCAAGGAATTCGGTCCCACCCTGAAGTGCAAAATCGGCAAGGGCAAAAAGCAGCTGCTGCTCATGGGTCACATGGACACCGTGTTCCCCCATGACATCTGCGTGCCGTACACCCCGGTGGAGGGCACCATTGTCAAGGGCAGCGGCATCAACGACATGAAGGGCGGCGTGGTGATTATGCTCTACGCCCTGAAGGAGGCCCTGACGAAAATCAATCTGGACGAGTACTCCATCTGCGCCGTCATCAACCCGGATGAGGAAGTCGGCTCCATCGAGAGTGCGGATACGATTCTGGCTGCGGCTAAGGAGTCCTTTGCGGCGCTCAGCTTTGAGCCGAACAACACCAACAACCGGATTATCTGCTCCCGCAAGGGCGTGATCAGCGCGTTCATCAAGTGTGTGGGCATTCCCGGCCACGCAGGCGGCCAGTACAAGGAGTGCGCCAGCGCTGTACAGGCCCTGGCCGCCCACATCACCAAGCTGTACACCCTGCGTGACGATACCAAGGATACGTCCTTCAACTGCGGCGTGTTCAAGGGCGGCACCGCGGAAAACGTTATTGCGGAAACGGCCGAGGCTGCCTGCGAGTTCCGCTACTACGACGAGGCACTGAAGCCCGTGCTGAAGCAAAAGGTGCTGGACATCTGCGCAGAAACGCCTGTCCCCGGTGTTACCACCACGGTGACCTGGGGCGCATCCCATCCTGCCTGTGACATCAACGAGAAGAGTCAGGCGCTGTTGGATATCGCCCTTTCCATCGCCGCGAAGCAGGGCCGCGTGCTGTGCACCGAGAGAACCGGCGGGGCAGGGGACATCTCCATTGCCGCGCTGGCAGGCATCGGCGTGATTGACGGTCTGGGCATGGTCGGTGCCGGCGCCCACACCAGCGAGGAATGGGGCGACATGGCCTGCATCCCCACGCAGATTGAGTTTGCGGTGGAAATGATGCTGCAGGTGTGTAAGTAATACAGAAGGCGGCGCTGTGAAAAAACGCCTCTGCAATACAAAAGAGGATTTGAAACCCGCAAGGGCAACAAATCCTCTTTTGTTGTGGCAGTTGTCAGCCTCCTTCCCGTTTTAAGCCCTCATTCCTCCCTGATATACCGCCTCACCACATCCGCCAGCGCATCGGCTTCCACGGGGGCGTATCTTGGGGAGATGGCGAGGGTAACGAAATCGTAGGGGGCTTCGGCGCGGAAGGTGCGGTAATCGGGGTAATTGCGGAAGGGAATCACGGGCTCGGGGCCGTTTTGCTTTTCGTACAGGCGGCTGGTCATGGAGGCAAGCTGAATCTGCGCATCGTCCTCCGGGGTCAGCAATACCTTGGGGATGTCCTGATGGGATTTGGGGTTGCGGATGTTATCCAGCCCGGAAACACAGCGCATGCCCAGGGCAAAGAGCAGATAGTTGGCCTCGTCCAGCTTGTGCTGCTCGTAGAAGAAGGACGTGTTCTGCCGCTTTTCCACCGGCATGCTCAGCACATTGAACAGCACATAATTCGGGCCGGGATAGCCGATGCCAAGGTCGCTGTGGGCATCCACATGGGTCACATGAAAGGGCGCGGACAGGCGGCCCTCGCTGATTTTCTCCTGCCAGAAGAGCAGGGCGCTGTCATGGGTCTCAAACACGCGGCCGGGGATGGGATGGGCGGCATCCAGTCCGCACTGCTCCTCCAGAAAGCGCACCACATCTGCCTCTGCCCAGGGCTCATGCCCGGCAAGGGCAGGGCGCTGACCGTATTCCGACAGCGGACAGCAATCAGCCAGAAAGAAATCAAGATCGATATCCAGTACCCGCATGGGGGTCGCCTCACTTTCCTGCAATGCGTTCAATCACGCGGATGTTCTCCTGCCGGGCCAGGTCCACCATAGCCCTGGTGCTGCCCTCTTCGCCGCTGTACAGGGCGATGAGCAGGCTGCTGTGGCGCACCATCCATTCCCCGCGCTTGCGGAAGCTGTCGTCCTCATAGTGGGGACAGACGGGGCGCACCAGATCGGCACCGCTGATGACCTCCTCATACACGGCGCGCCAGTCTTCCTTCCAGCGGCGATGGAAGCCGGGATAGGGCGGCGCGGCAATCAGGCGGATGGCCGGGTTTGTTGCCCGCTTGCCGATGACCAGCTGAGCGGCCCACAAATCCACGCCCATGCCGCAGCCGGTGATGAAGGTGGTAAAGCCGGCGCTGATGGCCGTGTCAATCTGTCCGGAGAGCCACGCTTTGGCCTCTTCCTCCGTCAGGGCGATTTTCTCCGGACGGTGGCCGGCAAGGGCGCACCGGTGGAGGCGCTTTTCGGCTTCGGTCAATGTGGGTCACCTGCCTTCCGTCAAGCATTGGGGGAATATTGTATAAAGAATGATACGCAAAAAAGGCTGTGCCCATGTCGAGCCAGCCTGTATTGCGCCGTGTTCAATCAGCCCTTGATGAGCAGCATCGCAAGGCTCAGCACTACAAAAACTGCAGCGGCGATCTTGGTGCCCAGAGCGAGCTTGGCATCAATGGTCTTGGCCTTGTTCTTGGAGAAATAGCTGTCCATCTGACCGGCAACTGCGCCCAGACCGCGGGTGTTGCTGCTCTGCAGCAGAACGGTCACGATCATGAACAGGCAAGCCAGAATCAGGATCACGGACAGAATAACATTCAAAACTGCCATTGTTTTATACCTCCTTGGAGTATCACTTGCATATCATACCACAAGTGCCGAAAAATGACAAGTATCATTTTCTTTTTGGTCACATAATGGAGAAAATTTCGTAATGTTTTCCATGTCGGTTAGTGGGCGTTACCCGTTTGACAAGGAATTAGCATTGACAACCCGGCCCCGCGTATGGTTTACTTAAAGCCATCACCTGAACAGGCCGCGAGGGCGATTCCTTCAGCGGCCGGGCTGCCCTCGGGCGGCAGTGGATGACCGGACGGACATCTGCGGGACAGAAATGCTTCCGCGGCTGTCCTTTTTTATTACAGCCGCCGATTCAAGGAGGAACCGTGATGAACAAATTCTTCTCCCGCAAGGACCCCGCCATGCGCATCTCCATCGATACCATGCTGGGCAACCTGCTGCTGTCCCTCGGCAAGGCGGCGGTGGGTTTTGCTGCCCATTCCGGCGCTCTGATTTCCGATGCCGTGCATTCCGCCTCCGATGTAGGCTCCACATTGATTGTGATGATTGGCCTGCGCATGTCCGGCAAGGAAGCCGACCCGGACCACCCCTACGGCCACGAGCGGTTTGAGTGCGTATGCTCCGGTCTTCTGGCCATGCTGCTGATGCTGACGGGCCTTGCCATCGGCAAGGGTGTCGTGGAGCAGCTGATGTCCGGCGCCGCCATCCCCATGCCCGGTGTGCTTGCGCTGGTGATGGCCGTGGTGTCCATCATCGCCAAGGAAATCATGTACCGCTGCACCATTCGCGTGGCCAAGCAGCTGAATTCCCAGTCCCTGAAGGCCGATGCATGGCATCACCGCAGTGACGCGCTGTCCTCCATTGGCAGCTTTGCGGGCATTTTAGGCGCGCGGCTGGGCTTCCCGCAGGCGGATGCCATCGCCAGCATCATCATCTGCCTGTTCATCCTCAAGGTGGCCTACGATATCCTGCGGGATTCCCTGCGGGGCATGGTGGATTCCGCCTGTGATGAAGAGACGAGCAAAAAAATGGCGGATGTCATCAGCGCGGTGGATGGCGTGAAGCGCATCGACCTGCTGAACACCCGCCTGTTCGGCACCCGGATTTATGTGGATGTGGAAATTGCCGCCGACAGCACACTGACCCTTCAGCAGGCTCACCGCATTGCCGAAAATGTGCATGATGCGGTGGAGCAGGCCTTCGGGGATGTGAAGCACTGCATGGTGCATGTCAATCCGCTGGATTAATATTCCCGCTCGACATCGTATTTCCAGTCGATGATGCCGCCGAAGTCGCGGATATCCGTGTACCCCAGCTTCTCCAGCGTTTCCGCCGCAATGGCGCTTCTGCGGCCGGAGCGGCAGTACACCAGAATGGTCTTGTCCTTTTCGGGCAGTTCATCTTCGG
The DNA here is from genome assembly GCA_030526225.1 of Clostridia bacterium. Taxonomy (GTDB): domain Bacteria; phylum Bacillota; class Clostridia; order Christensenellales; family Aristaeellaceae; genus JAUNDF01. The sequence goes on along the minus strand of JAUNDF010000044.1, from coordinate 3,119 downwards.
CGCGGCGTTCCAGCTCGGTGAAGGGAATCACCATCGCCCCGGGGATGTGCACCTGCTCGAACTCAAACTCGTCCCGCACATCAAGAATCACCGCCGGATGGCCGCTTTGCATCAGCTGCCATGCTTCCTGCTGGGAAATAACCATATTTTTCGCTCCTTTCCTCCTGCATGCGGCAGGGGGATTTTTTATTCATCAAACATCCCCACCTGTTCAAACCTTTTCGGGAATCCGGTCAGGTAGGCAAAGCATTCGTTGGGCCGGCAGAGGATGCCGTGCTCCCGGCAGCGGCGGGAAAGAAGCGCATCAAGGGCGGGGGCGTTGGGGCTCATCACCGCATAGGCATTGCCGTAGGTGCGGGCGTAGCGCTCCTTCATGCCGGGGAAATGGCGGTCCAGGGCGCGGTAGAAGTACTCCCGGTCACCCTCCCGCAGGGTGACACCGGCGCCAAAATACACAATCCCCCTGACACCGGCCCGGATGCAGATGTCCAGCAGGGCGTTCATGTTCTCCTCGGTATCGTTGATGAAGGGCAGCAGGGGCGACAGCCACACCGCCGTGGGGATGCCTGCCTCCTTCAGCTGCAGCAGCGCATCGGCCCGCTGGGCTGTGGCGGCGACGTTTGGCTCCAGCAGGCGGCACAGCTGCTCATCCGCGGTGGTCAATGTCATCTGCACCACAGCCTTGGCCTTGCGGTTGATGGCGCAAAGCAGGTCCACATCCCGCAGCACAAGGGTGGATTTTGTCTGCAACGCGGCGCCGAAGCCGTAGCGGGAAATAATCTCCAGACAGCGGCGGGTCAGGCACAGCTCCTTTTCCAGGGGCAGATAGGGGTCGCACATGGAGCCGGTGCCGATCATGCACTTGTGCCGCTTGGCCTTCAGCGCCTTTTCCAGCAGCTCCGGTGCGTTGATTTTCACCTCGATGTCCTCAAAATCGTGGGTGAAGCCATAGCAGGCGCTGCGGCTGTCGCAGTAGATGCAGCCGTGGGTACAGCCCCGGTACAGGTTCATCCCGTTTTTGGCGGACAGGATGGCTTTCGGGTATGCGTAATGCATGGAGGGGAACTCCTTACAGCAGCTCGATGAGCATGGTGTTCTGCTCGTCCATCTCCACCCGCAGCAGGCCGTCCTTTTCCAGATACTTCACCACATCGGAGAAGCGCTTGAAGCCGATGGACTTCTCGTGGAAGGTGGGATAGGCGGTGAGAATGTCCGTCTTCAGGATGGAGGGGTTGATGCGCTCAAAGCCGCCGTCCTTGTAGGCCTGCAGCTGGTCGATAAAGGCGGCCTTCCAGTTGTCCCGGGTCAGGGTGGGTACGGTTTCGGCGGATTCCTTGCTGGTGTTCAGGCTGACCATCACATTGAAATTGTCGTTTTTCACATGCAGGTCACCGTACTGGGCGGCCAGCTTCAGCAGGAGCTTATAGAAGGTGGGGCAGCCGTAGGCTTTTTCGTTGAAATCCGGGCGAAGGCGCAGCAGCGTGCCCTTCACCTCGCTGGCGTACATTTCATCCGTATCGCTGGATTCCTCAAAAACGGAGCAAATCAGCTTGTTCAGCTCGGCATCATCCAGCGCGCCTTCGTTTTCCCTGCGGTGCTTCTTGGGCGCGGAGGCCTTCACCGCGCGGCTGCTGACACCCTCCAGAAACTGGAACTCGTTGCAGGCGTTGATGAAAATATTGCTGGCCACCTCGCTCCGGCTGATGCCCAGCACAAACTTGCCCATGGCCTTCAGCCGGCCCACCAGGGGCGTGTAATCGCTGTCACCGGAAACGATGCAGAAGCTGTCAATCAGCGGATTGGTGTAGGCCACCTCCAGGGCATCCACCACCAGCAGAATGTCGGCGTTGTTTTTCTGGGCGATGCCGTAGCGGATGCTGGGCACCACGGTGAAGGTGTTGCTCAGCAATACCTCCTTCAGCCCGGAAAAGCGGTCGGAATAGCCGTACACCTTGCCCAGCAGGATGTCGCCGCGCATCTTCACCTTTTCCAGAATGCTGTTGAGGGTTTCGACCTTGGCACCGCAGTTTTCAAGGTCGACAAAAAGGGCAAACTTACTCAAAACGGAAACCTCGCTTTATCAAATCTCGTTTCAATCAATTTTGTTTTATCAGATTCTGAAGGTAAACCGATCCCCGCGGATATACTGCTGGGACACGTGAATCACGCCGCCGTTTTGGTCATAGATGACCTCGTGCAGGCTCAGCAGGGCGCTGCCGCTCTCAAGCCCCAGATACTTGGCCTGCTGGGGGGATGCGTAGCACAGCGTGATGTCATGGGTGGCCTGATCGGGCTCGATGCCGTGGCTCTTCAGCGCCGCGTACAATGAGCCGGTCAAATCCTCCTCCAGCAGAAAGCTGTACCGGGGCGGGAAATCGTTGATTTCAAGGGACACGGGCATGCCGTCCGCCTCGCACAGGCGCACGGTTTCAATGGCCTGCTCGTCCTCCTCAAGGCCCAGGGCCAGAGCGATGTTGTCCTCGGGGACAACCCGCTGCACCTTCATCACCCGCACAGAGGGCTCCCGGCCCATCATCCGGCAGGACTGGTGGAAGCTGTTCACGTCCTTCAGGTTGCGGCAGATGCGGGGCATGGACACGAAGGTTCCCTTGCCCCGGCGGCGGATGAGCAGCCCGTCCTGGGTCAATTCGGCCAAAGCCTTGCGCACTGTCACCCGGCTGACCCCGTAGGTATCGCACAGCGTCATTTCCGGCGGAATCTTGCTGCCCATGGGAAACACACCGCCCTCGATGTCATCCCGCAGCCGCGTAATCAGCTGACGGTACAGGGGGCTGCTGGATTCGGTTTTCAGCATTTCTTTGGGCATCGGATGTCCTCCCGTTTGTCCCCGCGGGGATTTGTTATCAATACAATACAATCGCCAAACCGCCGCAAGCCCTGCTGATACATGGCCTTGGGCAGCTTTGGGTTGTAATAATGTATTATACCATGGATGGAAGACATTGTAAATGAAAAGGAGACTGATCATAATACCATCCAGTACCTGAACGGTGATCAAACAAAAAAGGCTGTGAAGAAACTGAATCCTTCACAGCCTCTCACGAGACCTCTTCCGCCCCTTCGGGGCACGCTAGATTGTCAATCAAGTGCAACATCAA
>JAUNDF010000118.1 GCA_030526225.1 Clostridia bacterium | reverse complement strand
TACATCGTTGCCGGTGTTGCCCTCGGCGGCGTCAAGGGGTAACTTCGTTACATTTTTCTATCGAATCACACTCCGGTCTCCGTTTGGCGGCCGGAGTTTTTGGCCATTGTTCAATCATCACCCGACAAAGGAGAAACAACATGAGCTTCAGAAAGGATTTCATCTGGGGTGCCGCCACGGCTGCCTATCAGATTGAAGGCGCCGCCTTTGAGGACGGCAAGGGCCTGTCCGTGTGGGACGTGTATTCCCACACCCCCGGCAAGGTTTTCCGCGACCACAACGGCGATGTGGCCTGCGACCATTATCACCGCTACGAGGAGGACCTGTCCCTCATGCGGGAGCTGGGCATCCGCAACTATCGCTTCTCCGTATCGTGGCCCCGCCTGCTCCCCGAGGGCAAGGGCGAGGTGAATCAGAAGGGCATTGATTTCTACAACCGCCTGATTGACACCATGCTGGAAAAGGGCATCACCCCGTGGATGACCATCTTCCACTGGGATTACCCACAGACACTGCAGGCCCGGGGCGCATGGGAAAACCCTGACAGCGTGCAGTGGTTTGCCGAATACACCGCGCTGGTGGCCCGCTCCTTCGGGGACAGGGTGAAGAACTTCATCCCCCTCAATGAGCCCCAGTGCTTTATCGGCTGCGGCTACAAATTCGCCTAGCATGCGCCGGGCCTTGATGTGGTGGATGCCTCCCTTGTCCCCATGACCCATCATGTGCTGAAGGCCAACGGCCTGTCCACCCAGCTGCTGCGCACCATGGTCCCCGGCTGCAAGGTGGGCTATGCCCCCTGCGCCAATCCGAAAATCCCCCTCACCGACTCCCCTGCGGATATCGAGGCGGCGAAGAAGGCGTACTTCTCCGTGCCCGATGACTTCCGCTGGCCCTTCTGCGTGACATGGTGGAGCGATCCGGTGCTGCTGGGACAATATCCGGCGGATGGTCTGCGCCGCTTTGAGCAGTTCCTTCCCAAGGGCTGGCAGGATGACATGGCGGTGATTCATCAGCCGCTGGATTACTACTGCCAGAACATCTATCAGGGCTCTTTTGTCCGCGCGGCGGAGAATGATAAGGGCTACGAAACCGTCACCCCGGACATGAGCGTGGCCAAGACCGCCATCCAGTGGAATGTGACCCCCGATGCCCTCTACTGGGGCCCGAAGATGCTGTACGAGCGGTACAAGACGCCCTTCATCATCAGCGAAAACGGCATGTCTGCCCATGACAGCGTTTCGCTGGATGGCAAGGTGCACGACCCCAACCGTCAGGACTACATGCACCGCTACCTGCTGGCCCTGCGCCGTGCCGCCGAGGAAGGCACCGATGTGGCCGGCTACTTTGCATGGTCCTTTATGGATAATTTCGAGTGGGCCAAGGGCTACTTCGACCGCTTCGGCCTTGTCTACTGCGACTACGCCGACAACTGCAGGCGCATCCCCAAGGACTCCGCATGGTGGTATAAGCGCGTGATGGAGGAGAATGGGGAGAATTTGTAATCCCCCACGCCTGACAGCCGCAAACAAAATCATCCCCTGCCGATTCACCAACCCGGGTGAACCGACAGGGGATTTTGCGTTATTCCTCTTCCCCGCTTTCCTGCTCCACCAGCCGCATCAGTTCGCTGGGGGAAATGTCCAGCGCATCGGCGATGCGGAAGAATGTGTCCAGCCGGACAACCTTCTTGCCGTTTTCCAGCATGGTCAGGTGACTGCGGGCGATTTCGGCAAAGGCAGAAAAGCGTTCCTGGGTGATTCCTTTCTCTGTGCGGAGCCGCCCCAGTACGGTTCCGAAGGCTTTGCTGTTATAGGGCATGATGACAACCTCCTTTTCATGTTCCCTATAACAGGCGTTGTAAATTTCGTTAGGGGGACTTCGTCTTATGGTGTTGTGCTGTACTTACTTGAAAACAACACCGCCGCTGACGGTCAAGGAGAATTTGACATCGGATTTCAGCTGGTCACCGTCATTCAGTTTAATGGTCATTGTTTCAGGCTCTTCGCCATCCTTGGGTGCAGATACAACTTTCCACTCCAGCAAATCGCCTTCGCCGCCGTTGGAATAGATGGTTACATTTCCCCATTCATTGCCTTTTGCAAGGGAGGTAAACAGATAAGTACCGGTAGGAATGTCCTGACCTGCGATGTATGCACCTTTGGGCAATTCGGCAGTTTTTTGAATATGTCGGTCTACAACTTCTTGCTGTACTTGTTCCAACAGAATGATGATTTCGTCATCACTCAACGAAGAGAGGTTGATGGATTCGGCCATTGAAGCAGTGGTACAGAACAGAAGCATCAGTGCGAGAAGTATGGACGAAAAATTGATAAGAGCAGTTCGGTTCATAAGGGGAACCACCTTTCTGAAATTGTGATACAAAAAGTATAGCGCGTTTTCAGCATGCAATTGTCCTCTATAGATAACAGGATTGCACACTCACAAAAGCACAACTGATTGTGCACGGAACTCCACCATCCGCGGTTTGCGGCAAGTAGTGACACTAAGTGCCCCTATGAAGTATTTTTGGAAACAACAGAAAATAGGCGGTGAAAAAGACAAGTAGTTTGCCTTTGCTGCGAAAACCTCATCCGTCTTCGCGCGGGGCGCGAAGCCACCTTCCCCAGCGGGGAAGGCAAGGCTTGTTGGCGCTGCAAGTTGTATTCTCTCAAATCGAACACGGTATAATTCCCGACAAACAGGCAGACAAAATAAAAGCCTTCCCCCGTTGGGGAAGGTGG
>JAUNDF010000043.1 GCA_030526225.1 Clostridia bacterium | reverse complement strand
CCTTTCTGTCATTATACCACATTGCCGTTTTTAGAGGTAGCCTCTGGGGAAGGTGGCTGAGCGAAGCGAAGTCGGAAGAGGTCTGTCTTCCATTATTTTCTCGTCCAGGTGCTTCTGGAGGCAAGAATCAGGATGGGGAAAATCTCCAGACGGCCGGCCAGCATGTCGGCAATCAGCACCAGCTTGGACAGGGGGGAGAAGAAGCCGTAGTTGCAGGTGGGGCCGACCATCTCAAAGCCGGGGCCGATGTTGTTGAAGCAGGCAACCACGGCGGAGAAGCTGGTCATCAGGGAATGGCCGTCAATGGCCACCACCAGGAAGGAGAAGAAGATGATAATCACATAGGCGGCCATATAATCGTTGGTGGATTCCAGCACGTTCTCGCTGACAACCGTGCCGTTGTTGCGCACCTTCTGAATTTTGTTGGGGTGCAGCACCTTGTGGATGTTGCGGCGCAGGTTCTTTACCATCAGCATCAGGCGGCCCACCTTAAAGCCGCCGCCGGTGGAGCCGGCGCAAGCACCGCAGAACATCAGGCACAGCAAAATGGCTTTGCTCAGCCCCGGCCACAGGTCGAAATCAGCCGTGGCATAGCCGGTGGTGGTGACGATGGTGGCCACCTGGAAGGCGGCATGGCGCACGGTCTCCTCCAGGGTGGGGTACAGGCCGCGGATGTTCAGGGCAATGATGGCAATGGAGGCCACCACAAGCAGGATGTAGGTGCGAAGCTCCTCATCCTTGAACACGGCCTTGAACTGGCGCAGCAGCAGCAGATAGTAGCAGGTAAAGTTTACGCCGAAGAGCAGCATAAACACCGTGCACACATTCTGGATATAGGGGGAATAGCTGGCGATGGAATCGTTCTTGATGCCAAAGCCGCCGGTGCCCGCGGTGCCGAAGGCGGTGCAGCAGGCCTCGAACAGGTCCATGCCGCCAAAGAGCAGGAAGATGATGTCCAGCACCGTCAGCACCATGTACAGCACATACAGGATGGAGGCGGTCTGCTTCATCTTGGAAACCAGCTTGCCCACGCTGGGGCCGGGGCTTTCTGCGCGGAGCAGGTGCATGGTAAAGCCGCTGCCCTTTTCCCCGCCGGATACGGCCAGCAGGAACACCAGCACACCCATGCCGCCCAGCCAGTGGCTGAAGCTGCGCCAGTACAGGATGGCGCGGCTGTGGCTTTCCACCTCGGGGAGGATGGAGGCACCGGTGGTGGTAAAGCCGGATACAATTTCAAACAGTGCGTCGATGAAATCCGGGATTTCGCCGGAGATGACAAAGGGCAGGCAGCCGAAGATACTCAGCACAATCCATGAAATGCCCACGCACACCAGACCGTCCTTGGCACCGAAGCGGCTTTTCGCGCCCCGGCAGAAAAAGAACAGGATGGCCGCAAGGATGATCATCAGCGTCATGGAGCAGCCGAAGCCCTTGGCGGAAAGAATCGTGTGATCCCAGAAGGCAATCAGCATGGGCGGGATCATAAACACGGTTTCGATGGCCAGAATTTGCGCGATAAACCGGCCAACCATTTTGTAATTCATGTATCCACCCCTCAGGCAAAGATGTCGTTGAGCGTGTTGATGCCCGTGTTCTTGTCGGTGACAACGATGATGGTATCGCCGGCCACATACTTCGACAGACCGGAGGGGATTTCAATGGTGCCCTTGTGGGTGATGCAGCTGAGCAGCACGCCCTTCTTCAGGCGGATATCCTTCAGGGGGATGCCGCAGTTGCGGGTGGTTTCATCCACGCGGAACTCCAGCGCCTCGGCATGGCCGTCGGAGATGGTGTGCATGGCCACCGCGGCGCCCACCTGATTTTCCAGCGCGCGGACATAGCGCACGATGGTGTTGCAGCACAGCTCCTTGGGGGAGATGATGCTGTCCAGGGGCAGATGCTCCAGCAGGATGTGGTTGGATACGTGGCCCAGCTTGGTCACCACCTGCTTTACGCCCATGTTTTTGCAGTACAGGGAGATGATGATGTTCAGCTCGTCCATGCCCGTCATGGTGACCACGGCATCGGCCTCGCTGATGCCCTCCTCATCCAGCAGGGTGGTGTCGGAGGCATCGCCGTGGACGATGGTGGCGTTGGGCAGCAGCTCTGCCAGCAAATCACAGCGTTCACGGTCGATTTCGATGATTTCCACATTCGTGCCGATGGACAGCAGCCGGTGGGCCAGATAGATGGACAGGCGGCCGCCGCCGCACAGCACCACCCGCTTCAGCTTGCCCTGCACAATGCCCAGTGCAGACAGGAGCTTGACAAGGTTCTCCGTGGGGGCGGTGATGAACACGCGGTCGTTTGCCTTCAATTCAAAATTACCGTCGGGGATGATGGACTGGCCGCCGCGGACAACCGAGCAGACCAGCACCTTGGTGCGCACCACATCGCTGAAGTCCTTCAGGGCCACGTTTTCCAGACAGCTGCCCTTTTCCACGCGGATTTCCACGATTTCCACGCGGCCCTTGGCAAAGGTATCCCGCTTGAGGGTGCCGGGGAACTGCAGCAGCTGCTCGATTTCTCTGGCCGCCTGCTTTTCGGGGTTGACGGACAGGGACAGGCCGAACACATCCCGCATGTGGAAAATCTGCTCGGCATACTCGGGGTTGCGGACCCGGGCAATGGTGTGCAGCTTGGGGTTGAGGGTATGGGCGGTGATGCAGCACAGCAGGTTGATTTCGTCTGCGCTGGTGGCGGCAATCAGCAGATCGGTGTGGGCCGTATCCGCCTCCCGCAGCACATCCATGGAGGCACAGTTGCCGTGCAGGGCGGATACATCGTACCGCTCGATGCTGGCATCCAGCACGTGCTGGTTGTTGTCGATGATGGTGATATCATGTCCTGCCCGTGCCAGCTGTTTTGTCAGCTCTGCGCCAACCTTGCCGTCACCGGCGATGATAATCTTCAAGGGAAGACCTCCTTCACTCCGCATGAAACGCGGAAGCATCGTTAAAAAAGGATATTTACAATATAGTATACCACATTTGACATGGAAAGTGCAACCGGGCTTTCCTCTGTACATCTGAAGAAAAATATGGTATCTTTGGATACAACAAGTCTGATGGAAGGGGGCTGCTGCCGTGGCAGATACCGCATACGAGGCACTGCGCTACATGGGCTGTCCGCCATAGGATGAAGCCACCCTGACCCGCGCCCGGGAAACGCTGATGCTGCTCCGCAGATCGCTGCACCCCAAATCCGTGTGGCGCATGCTGCCCCTGAATCATACCGATGCGGGCGAGCAGGCGGGTGAATTGCTGCTTGAGGGCGCATCTGCCCGGCTGATGCTGAAGGATTGTCAGGCGGTGGCGGTCTTTGCCTGTACCCTTGGGGCGGATTTCGACCGGCTGGTGCGCACGGTGCAGGCCCGGAGCATGGCGGATGCACTGCTGATGGACTGCTGCGGCAGTGCCTTGATTGAGGAGGTCTGCGATGCTCTTCAGCAGGAAATCCTGCAGGCGGTGCCGTATTCCCACGGCACGGACCGCTTCAGCCCCGGCTACGGGGATTTGCCATTGCAGCTGCAGTTCCCCATCATCCACCTGCTGGATGCACAGCGGAAAACGGGCATCCATCTGACGCCGTCGGGGCTGATGAATCCGCAAAAATCGGTCACGGCCTTTATCGGACTGTCTGATGCGCCCCAGCGGGCAAGAATCCGCGGCTGCGCGTATTGTGAAATGAAAGAACACTGCACCATCCGCAAAGGAGGACGAACCTGTGGAATGGAATCAAAATAAACCCCTGCTGCTGGATGGCGGCATGGGCACCATGCTCATGGCCGCCGGCATGAAGCTGGGCGACCTGCCGGAGCTGATGAATATCACCAGCGGTGACATCATCCGCGATATTCAGCGCCAGTATGCCGAGGCCGGCAGTCAGGTGCTGTACGCCAATACCTTCGGGGCAAACGGACACAAGCTGCAGGGCAGCGGCCACACCGTGCAGGAGGTGATTCTGGCGGGCGTTGCGCTGGCAAGACAGGCGGCGCAGGAGGCCGGACGGACCGACATGGCCATCGCACTGGATGTGGGCCCCATCGGCGAGCTGCTTTAGCCCATGGGCACGTTGACCTTCGAGCAGGCCTATGAGCTGTTCCGGGAGATGGTGATTGCCGGTGACAAGGCCGGTGCCGACCTGATTGTGGTGGAAACCATGACCGACCTTTATGAGGCCAAGGCTGCCGTGCTGGCCGCCAAAGAGAACACCAGTCTGCCCGTGTTCGCCACCATGTCCTTTGAGGCGGATGGCCGCACCTTTACCGGCTGCACCGCAGAGGCCGCCGTGCGCACGCTGGAGGGTCTGGGCGTGGATGCGGTGGGCCTCAACTGCTCTCTGGGTCCCCGTCAGCTGGCGCCGCTGGTGAAGGAGATTGCCGCCTGCACCGCGCTGCCTGTCATCGTTAAGCCCAACGCAGGTCTGCCCGATCCGGTGACCGGCGCGTATGATGTATCTCCCGAGGAATTTGCGCAGGATATGCGGCTGTGCCTTGAAAACGGCGCGGCCATCATCGGCGGCTGCTGCGGCACCAAGCCCGATTACATCCGTGCGCTGGCAGAAATGGCTAAGGACGCGGCGGTTGTCCCCCACGGTGAAAGAGCCGGGGACGGCTGTGTCTGCACCCCCACCCGCACCGTGCATACAGACGGTGTGCGGGTCATTGGCGAGCGCATCAACCCCACGGGCAAAAAGCGCTTCCAGCAGGCATTGCTGGAAAACGATCTGGACTACATTGTGGATGTGGCCGTGCAGGAAATGGATGCCGGGGCCGACATTCTGGATGTGAACGTGGGCTACCCCGGCGTGGACGAGGTCGCCATGCTGCCCCGTGTGGTGAAGGCACTGCAGGCCGCGGTGCCGCTGCCCCTTCAGCTGGATTCCTCCAACCCCGAGGCGCTGGCCGCAGGGCTTCGGGTGTACAACGGCAAGGCCGCGGTGAACTCCGTCAACGGCAAGGAGGAGGTGCTTCGTGCCATTCTGCCGTCGGTGAAGAAATATGGCGCCGCCGTGGTGGGCTTGACGCTGGATGAAAACGGCATCCCCGATACGGCACAGCAGCGGCTGGCCATCGCCCGCCGGATACTGGATGCGGCGCTGGCACAGGGCATCCGCAGGGCCGATGTGTGGATTGACTGCCTGACCCTCACCGTATCCGCCCAGCAGCAGCAGGCCGAGGAGACCCTTCGCGCCGTGCAGCTGGTGCACGATGAGCTGGGCCTGAGCACGGTGCTGGGGGTCAGCAACATTTCCTTCGGCCTGCCCATGCGCCCGCTGATGACCCAGACCTTCCTTGTCCGGGCCATGGACAAGGGGCTGAATCTGCCCATCATCAACCCCAATCAAAAGGAAATGATGGATGCGGTGGCGGCCTTCCGGGTGCTTTCCGGCGAGGATGAGGGCAGCCGCGACTACATCGCCCGCTTTGCCGATGCACAGCCTGCCGCCCCCTTAAAGCCCGGCGCATCATCCGCCATGGGCCTGCAGGAGGCCGTCTCCCGCGGGCTTTGTGCCGAGGCGGTCAGGGCCGCCAAGGCCGCGCTGGTGCCGGGACAGGAGCTGGCGCTGGTGGAGGATCAGCTGATTCCCGCGCTGGATAAGGTGGGTCAGGATTATGAGGCCGGCCGCGCCTTCCTGCCCCAGCTGCTGGGTGCTGCCCAGGCGGCAGAGGGCGTGTTCGGGGTCATCAAGGATTCGCTGGCGAAAAACGGCGGTGAGCGCATCCGCAAGGGTCGGCTGGCCATTGCCACCGTGCAGGGCGATATCCACGACATCGGCAAAAACATCGTCCGCACGGTGCTGGAGAATTACGGCTATGAGGTCATCGACCTTGGCAAGGATGTGGCGCCGGAAATCATCTGCGACTGCGCCGAAAAGGAAAACCTGGCGCTGGTGGGGCTTTCCGCGCTGATGACCACCACCCTCCCCGCCATGGAGGAGACGGTGCGCCGACTCAAGCAGCTGCCCCATCCGCCCCGGGTGTTTGTGGGCGGTGCCGTGGTGACCGCCGACTGGGCCGAAAAGATGGGCGCAGATGATTACGCCAGGGATGCCCGTCAGGCGGTGGAGATTGCCAGGAGGGTGCTGGGATGATGAACCTTCGCGACAGAATGAAGCAGCCTGCGCCCCTGCTGTTTGACGGCGGCATGGGCACCTTGTATGCCCAGCGCAGCCGGCTGGGGGAGCAAAGCTGTGAGCAGGCCTGCCTGCAGGAGCCGGAGACCATTCTGGCCATTCATCGGGATTATCTGACTGCCGGAGCCCAGTGCCTGAAGACCAACACCTTCGGTCTGTCGGGCATGCTGGCCCGGGGCATGGAAGCGGATGTGCTGCTCCGTGCCGCCTGCGGTCTCATCAAGGAGGCGGCGGAGGGCAAGGCGTACCTCTTCGGCGATATCGGTCCAGCACCGGATGACTGCGGCGCAAAGGACAGCGCCCTGCTTTACATCCGCCAGATGGAGACCTTCCTGTCCGAGGGCATCACCTGCTTTTTGATGGAAACACTGCCCGCAAGCCATGGTGTTGCCGAAGCCGCCGCATGGCTGAAGGCGCGCTGCCCCGAAGCATACCTGATTGTCTCCTACGCCGTGGACCCCGCGGGTGTCACCCGCGGCGGCGAATCCGGTGTAAGACTTCTTCGGGATACAGCCGCCATGCCTCAGGTGGATGCTGTGGGCATGAACTGCGTTTCCGGCCCCGGTCATATGCTGAAGCTGGTGCAGCAGCTGCCCGATTTGGGCAAGCCCCTGTCCGTGATGCCCAATGCCGGCTATCCTGCGGTCATCGGCCGCAGAGCCGTGTTTCAGGGTACGCCGGATTACTTTGCCGATCTGCTGGGTCAGCTGGCTGGGGCGGGTGCCGCCATTGTGGGCGGCTGCTGCGGCACCACGCCGGAGCACATCCGAGCCGCAGGGGCGCTGATTGCGAAAAACCATGTGCAGTACATTCCCCATGCCGCTGCGCAAAAGGCATCTGCCGCCGCAAGGGAGCGCACCGGTGACAGCCTGCTGACCCGATTGAAGCAGGGGCGGCGGGTGATTGCCGTATAGCTGGATCCCCCTGCGGATGACAGCGCGGAGAACTTCCTTGCCGATGCCCGGCGGCTGAAGGACATGGGCGTGGATGCCATCACCATCGCCGATTGCCCCATCGGCCGCCCCCGCGCAGACAGCAGCCTGCTGGCCTGCAAGCTGCACCGGGAGCTGAAGGTGAATGTTCTGCCGCATCTCACCTGCCGCGACCGCAACCTCAACGCCACCAAGGCACTGCTGCTGGGCCTTTCCATGGAGGGCGTGGACAATGTACTGCTGGTCACCGGCGACCCCATCCCCGGCGAAGACCGGGACAGCGTGAAGAGCGTGTTCAACTTCAACAGCCGCAAGCTGGCCGCCTATGTCACAAGCCTGCAGGGTACGGCACTGAAGCAGCCCATGCATCTGTTCGGCGCGCTGAATGTGAACGCGGTCAATTTTGATGTGCAGCTTCGTCTGGCCAGGGAAAAGGTGGCCGCCGGTGTGGAAGGCTTCCTGACCCAGCCGGTGCTGTCCGCAAAGGCGATGGAAAACCTGCGCAAAGCCCGGGAGGAGCTGCAGGGCAGCTTCATTCTGGCGGGGCTTTATCCCATCGTCAGCTACCGCAATGCCTGCTTTTTGCAAAACGAGGTCAGCGGCATGCGCATCGATGAAGACATCGCCCTGCGCTATCGTGATAAATCCCGGGAAGAGGCCGAGGAGATTGCCTTGTCCGTCACGCTGGACCTTGCCCGTCAGGCCGCGCCCTATGCCGACGGCTTTTATGTCACCGTGCCCTTCCGCCGCATGGGGCTGATGGAAAGAATCGCCGAGGCCTTCGCGCAGAAGGTCTTGCGGATACAATCGCGGCGCAGAATGATTGACGAACGACCGTTTCTGCTTCACCGCCGACAGCTTTGCCATCAAGGCCTCTGATTACAACAAGGCTTTGGCCACCGTCAACAAGTTCAATCTGGACTATCGCTATCCCAAGGCTTTTGTGATGGATGACTACACCTTCGCCTGCGACGGCGATTTGATGGGCACCACCGACCTGACCACAGGCGTGGTGGAGGAATTCATCGACAACATGATTTTCGGCACCGGCACCTTCCTGGATACCCTCAGCAAGGAAGGCTGGGACAAGTTCGGACCGTATAAGAAGTAAGAAATGTGTTTGGGGGCTGTGAAAGCGTTTTTCACAGTCCCTTTTACAATACAAAAAATTCCCCTGCCGAACCTTTCCGGCAGGGGAACATTGTATCAATTATCAGTTGTTCTGGTTTCTCCAGGCGCGGGCACGGTCGCCGGCGTTGAGAACCTTTTTGCGCATGCGCAGGGTCTTGGGGGTGATTTCCAGCAGCTCATCGTCATCGATGAACTCCATGCATTCCTCCAGCGTCAGGGGATGCACGGAAATCAGGCGCATGGCATCCTCGGAAGCGGAGGCGTTGCGCATGTTGGTCACGTGCTTCTGCTTGCACACATTCACCACCAGATCGCCGGGGCGGGCGTTCTGGCCCACAATCATGCCCTCATACACGGGCAGCTGTGCGCCGATGAACAGGGTGCCGCGCTCCTGAGCGTAGAACAGGCCGTAGGAGGTGGACTCGCCGCTTTCATGGGCAACCAGAGCGCCCACATTGCGGTGGGGGATGTCACCCTTCACGGGCTCGTAGCGCTCGAACACGCTGGACATGATGCCTTCACCGCGGGTGTCGGTCATAAATTCGCTGCGGTAGCCGAACAGGCCGCGGGAGGGAACCAGGAACTCCATGCGGACACGATCCAGACCGCTCATGCTCTCCAGCGTACCGCGGCGGCGGCCGATCTTTTCGATGACGGCACCGGCGCTGGCCTGGGGCGTATCAACCACCAGACGCTCGATGGGCTCGCACTTTACGCCGTCAATCACCTTGTAAATAACCTGAGGCTTGGATACGGCGAATTCGTAGCCCTGACGGCGCATGTTTTCAATCAGGATGGACAGGTGCAGCTCGCCGCGGCCGCATACCTCAAAGGCATCGGTGGTGGCGGTGTCGTTCACCCGCAGGGATACGTCGGTCTGCAGCTCGCGCATCAGGCGGGCACGCAGGTGACGGCTGGTGACAAAGCTGCCCTCGCGGCCTGCGAAGGGGCTGTCATTGACCTGGAAGGTCATGGACACGGTGGGCTCGCTGATTTTCACAAAGGGCAGCGCCTCCACGCAGGAGGGGTCGCACACGGTATCGCCGATGGAGACGTTTTCGTTGCCGCACAGGGCCACGATATCACCCATGCCCACTTCCTCGGCGGCGTTGCGCTTCAGGCCGTCATACTGGAACAGGCCGGCCAAACGCCAGGGCTGGCTGACAGCACCGGTTTCGATGTTGGTGTGCACCACCATCTGGCCGCTGCGGAAGGTACCGCGCACCACGCGGCCCACGCCAATACGGCCCACATACTCGCTGTAGTCGATGGTGGAAATCAGCACCTGTGCAGGGCCTTCGGGATCGCCTTCGGGGGCGGGGATGCACTGGAGGATGGTCTCGAACAGGGGCTGCAGGTTTTCACCGGGGGTGTCCAGATCCAGGGTGGCAGTACCCTTGCGGGCGCTGACATACAGGATGGGATTGTCCAGGATGCTCTCGTCGGCCTCCAGGTCGATGAGCAGGTCCATGATTTCGTTGACCACCTCTTCGCAGCGGGCATCGGGGCGGTCAATCTTGTTGATGACAATCAGCACCTTCAGCTTCAGGGCCAGGGCCTTCTGCAGCACGAAGCGGGTCTGGGGCATGGGGCCTTCAAAGCTGTCCACCAGCAGCAGCACGCCGTCAACCATCTTCAGCACGCGCTCCACCTCGCCGCCGAAGTCAGCGTGGCCGGGGGTGTCAACGATGTTGATTTTGTGGCCGCCATAGCTGACGGCGGTGTTCTTGCTCAGGATGGTGATGCCGCGCTCGCGCTCCAGATCGTTGGAGTCCATTACGCGGTCAACGGTCTGCTGATTGGCACGGTACACGCCGCCCTGCTTGAGCATCTGGTCCACCAGGGTGGTCTTGCCGTGGTCAACGTGGGCAATAATGGCAATGTTGCGGATATCTTCGCGAATCATAAATTGTATTCCTCCTAAAGAAATAGGGTTAGGAATGGGGAAAAAGCAGGAACGCCCTCTCAGTCGCTTCGCGACAGCTCTCCCAAAGGGAGAGCCAAGGCTGATTACTGCAAGCTTATTATGCGGCTCAGCAGCTTGGGTGCATCCAGACAGCAAAGCTGCACAGCCCCTTTGGCTCCCCCTCCGGGGGAGCTCCGCCCGCAGGCGGTGAGAGGGCTTCGGTTACAGTCTGTTGGCGGTTTCGGCCAGCTCAAGACCTTCGTTGTTCTCGCAGGCCAGACGGATGCTCCATTCGTTTTCGAACAGCAGCACGTCGCGTCCGCGGGAATCCTTGGCGCGGCCGGAGGTGGAGGTGAGCTTCAGGTCCTCGATGGGCTTGGGGCTCTTGACCACCCAGCGCACGTGGCGGAAGGGCATGCCCTCCATCACAATCTTGGTCTGGTACTCGGTCTTCAGCCGATGCTCCAGCACCTCAAACTGCAGCACACCGACAACGCCCACCATGAATTCCTCACGGCCGGTTTCGGTGCGGATAAAGGTCTGGATGGCGCCCTCTTCAGCCAGCTGGCTGATGCCCTTCTGGAACTGCTTGCGCTTCATGCTGTCCTCGGGGCGGACGCGGTTGAAGAACTCGGGGGCGAACACCGGGATGTTTTCGTAATGAATCTTGGGGCCGGAGGACAGCGTATCGCCCAGCTGATAGATGCCGGGGTCGAACAGACCGATGATGTCACCGGCCCAGGCTTCCTCCACAGCCTCGCGCTCGTCAGCCATAAACTGCTGGGGCTGCTTCAGGGTCACCTGCTTGCCCGTGCCGCTGTGCCATACCTCCATGCCCTTCTGATAGGCACCGGATACAATGCGCATAAAGGCCAGACGGTCGCGGTGGGCGGGGTTCATGTTGGCCTGAATTTTAAACACAAAGCCGGAGAAGTAGGGCTCCTCGGGGCCGATTTCGCCCGCATCGCTCAGGCGGGACAGGGGCGGCGGGGTGAACTTGAGGAACCGCTCCAGGAAGGGCTCCACGCCGAAGTTGGTAACGGCGGAGCCGAAGAACATGGGGGTCAGCTCGCCCTTGCGCACGCGCTCCGGATCGAATTCCTCGCCGATGTCCAGCAGCTCGATTTCCTCATTCAGGCGGTCGATATAATGCTGGGCCAGCACATCGTGGATGGCGGGATCATCCAGGGCAATGTCCAGCTTGTCCAGCTTCTTTTTGCCGTGGTCGCCGTTTTCATACAGCTCCACCATCTTCGTGTCGCGGTGATACACACCCTGGAAGTCACCGTCCACGCCGATGGGCCAGTTGATGGGGCAGGACCGGATGCCCAGCACATCCTCCAGCTCCTGCATCAGTTCAAAGGGATCGCGGGCGGCGCGGTCCATCTTGTTGACGAAGGTGAAGATGGGGATGTTGCGCATGCGGCAGACCTTGAACAGCTTGATGGTCTGGGCCTCCACGCCCTTGGCGGCGTCAATGAGCATCACAGCGGCATCGGCAGCCACCAGCACGCGGTAGGTATCCTCGGAGAAGTCCTGGTGACCGGGGGTATCCAGAATGTTGATGTGGTAGCCGTCATACTCAAACTGCATGGCGGAGCTGGTCACGGAAATGCCGCGCTGCTTTTCGATGTCCATCCAGTCGGAGGTGGCGTGCTTGTCACTCTTGCGGGCCTTCACGCTGCCTGCGCTGCGGATGGCTCCGCTGTAGAGCAGCAGCTTTTCCGTCAGGGTCGTTTTACCGGCGTCGGGGTGAGAAATAATGGCAAAGGTTCGCCGCTTGTCCACCTGCTGGTGCAGCAGCTCCTTGAACTCCTGTGTATCGGTTGCGGGCAGCATGTTTTCCTCCTGCAATTTGGGATTTTCCAACTATATATAATAGCGATTCCGGGGGGATATTGTCAAGATTTTCCGCGCAGAAAATCGCCGAAACCCCAGATAAATCGCGGGTTTGCGATGGTTTTAACAAAGGGATGGACAGGGTGGTGGAATATGCGCCAGAGGGGGAGAAAAAAGACTGTGAAAAAAGCTTTTCACAGTCCCATAATCATTTATGATTCCTCCAGCGCCTCGCAGATGACCTTCCCGATTGCCTGACACTGCGCCGGCCAGCGCAGGGCGTAGTGGCGGGCCATGGCCTCGTCGGGGAGGGCCATCATCAGCGTCATCCGGGGATGGGCAGGCTCATCGGCCATGGACAGCAGCCAGTCGGTGTTCTCCATCTGCTGCACGGCGGTGTTGGGGGGCAGGTCCTCCTGGGGCATTTCGCCCAGAAAGCCCTGGGCAAGGCTGTCGGTGATGGCGGAATACAAATCGCCGGAGCACTGCAGCCACTTCTGCTGAATCTGATGCTGGGGCTTTGCCTCCTGCACGGTAATCATCGCGTCAAGGATGGCAGAGCGGTTTTCCAGCAGCCGCAGGCGGATGCAGCTGCTGCCGTCGGACAGGGGGAATACATCGGCCAGCGTCTGCTGCTCCCGCCGGAAGGCGGCGCGCCATACGGTGGTGGACTGGTCAATCATCTCCCGGCGGCTGGCGGGGATGCGCTTTTCAAAGTCCGTCAGCAGCTGACGGCCCTCCGCGGTGATGCACAGCAGCGCCCCCAGCGGATGCGGCTCCTCGGCCAGCTTGCCGCGGTCGAGCATATCGCACAGGTTCAGCTTCATGTCGAAGTAGTTCATCAGGTCCAGCTCGGTGAGAAAGCGCAGCAGCTGCATTTCCGTAATCGGCCCCAGCTTTTCCAGCGCATGAAGAATCACCAGCCGGTTTTCTGTTTCGGGGATGTACCGCCGTTCAAGCACTTGCCATTCCTCCGCTCCATAAAGAAACCCTCCAAGCAGTTACTTGGAGGGAATAATTGCGCACGGTTCAGACCCAATCAGATCAGGAAAGATTCCAGGTCCTTCATCAGGTCTTCGCAATCGTCGGAGTAAACCTCCAGAGAGATGGGCTTGCTCAGGTCCAGGGAGAAAATGCCCAGGATGGACTTTGCATCAACAACATGGCGACCGGCACGAAGATCCATGTCATAGGGATAACGATTGACCAGGTTGACGAAATTCTTTACGTTTTCAGCCAGGGAAAGACGAACGTTGATCTGCTTCATACCAAATCTCCTCCATTCCGTTAGTACACCATATTATACAACGGCATAAATGAAAATACAAGAGCATTGACGGCTGCAAAAAGCAAAAAACCGATAGGAAAGCCCAATAAACCCCATTCAAAATGGCTTATTTCAAGGGTTTGCCGCCTTTTTTTGGCTTCGGAGCAGCATGATGGCCTTATGCAGGGCGGTGAAGGGCAGGGTCAGAAGCACCGCTATGGTAAAGTCAATGAGGATGTTGCACAGGCACATCAGCAGATAATCCAGCATCAGGATGGGCGTTTTGCCGATGAAAAAGGCGAAGGTGCGGTCGAATACGCCCAATGCGCGGAGCTTGTCGTTAATCAGCGGATGCAGCAGGTAGACATAGAAGGTTTTCTTTGCCAGCCGGCGAATGACATCCGCCGCGCGCTCCGGCAGGCGGATGGGCAGGAACATCATGTAGAGAAACGGCAGGGACAGGAAGGTGAACGGGCTGTCTGCGGAAAAGCACAGATCATACCCCAGCAGCCCCGTGCGGTTGAGCAGATATTTTCCCGCTGTCAGCAGCACAAAGCCGGCAAGACCCGCGCAGAATACGCGGCCGCTGCGCAGCCTTTCCCGGGCAGCATACATTTCCTGCCCCACCATCAGCATCACGAAATAGCAGGGGAAAATCAGCTGGGAAGGGGGCAGGCACAGCGTGGTAGCCGGATAAGCGGTGCGGACGGAGCTGATGCAGGTCATCACCAGCACAAAGGCGGCAACGCCCCGGCAGACCCTTTTGTCGGGATGGGTGGCCACCAGCTTCATGGGGATGAAGTACAGCAGGCACCGCATCAATTCGGTGATGTACCAGGTGTGGCCGCCAAGCCCGGTCCATGCCCGGAAATTCAGCTGCCATACGCCCCGCAGAATGCCGACAAAATCAGGCATCACCAGCTGGTCTGCTGACAGGGACAGACCGGGGGCTGTAAACCACGGCGCAATGGCCTGGGCGAACACCTCCAGCAGCAGCACCGGCAGCAGCACGTGCAGGGCAAAGCTGCGGATGACGGAAAGATAGCTTTTCTGGCTGCGGAACCAGAAACAGCCGGTGATGGAGAAAACAGCGCCACACCGCAGGAGCCGAGGACCTCAGCCTCCAGAATCCGGTTGGGGCAGTGCATCAGCAGCACGCTGAAGCAGGCAAACAGCCGCATCAGCTCGATGTTGGCATCCCGCTTCCGGGCGGGCTGCAGCTTGGTCTGGGTCGTCACGGGCAATTGCACTCCATTGTCAGGTCGGTGGGGCGAATGGGGGGCGGGCTACTGCATCAGAAGTACATCTTCCCCTGCATCAGAGCGACATAGTAGCACACGCCGCCGGCGATGTGGCACAACAGCATGATGCTCTGGGCGATGACGGCGGCCTTTCTTTGGGGCCACCGGGCGATATCCTCCGCCAGTGCTTCGGCGGATACGACAAACAGGAACAGCAGACCGCACATGTAGCCCCAGAAGAAATTGAAGTCCCGCAGACCGGAGCCGCCCTCCTTCAGGAAATAGGCCATGAGGAGGGCAACGAGATACTGCAGCCATGCAAAGCGGAAGTGCGTGTTTGTCTTCAGCCGGGGCAGATGGGTCAGCAGCGTCACCAGCGGGAAGGCGATGGCGTACAGCACCGCCAGCGGGATGGAATCCACATACAGCAGCCATGCATCACCCAAGCCAAAGGTGATGCCGCCGCCGGGCTCGGCACCGGGGGTGAAGCGGATGAAGAACTGCCACAGCATCACCGCGGCGGTGGGCACAAAGGCAAGCCCAAGGGCGAATGCCTTGCCGAAGGTGCGCCAGCGGGTGCGGAACAGGCGGTAAAGCATCACGCAGGCGGCAGTGATGCACACCAGCAGGGTGTAGCTGGGCTTGGCCAGGGTGGTCAGCACCAGCGCGGCGGCAAAGCCGATGTACAGCCCCTTGTGGCTGGCAAAGCCCTCCGTTTCGTATACCTCCAGCAGGCGGCACAGCAGGAAGAACGCAGCCACGGCAAAGGGACGGGCGGCCAGATAGGTGGCGTTGTGCCAGGGGCTGGGGGTGCCCACGCCCACATAATCATACTTCAGGCCGGGGAGATGACCCTCTCCGGGGAGCATCAGCATGGCGGACAGGAACACCGCCATGGCGGCCAGTGCGGTGAGGATAGCCGGGGCGTATCCGTCACGGATGCTCTTCAGCCGGGGCAGCAGGGTGCAGGCAAGGCCCGCAAACACCGCGGCCACAGACAGGGATACCAGCAGTGTGGTGGCACAGGCCATGGCGGCGGCGGGACCCATCACCAGATGGAACAGCCGCCCCAGCAGAAACAGAATGGGGTAGGGGAAGGGCGTGGGCGCGGCCTTCTGCCCCAGCATTTCCGGGATGTAGGCCCACATGTCGGAGTTGTATGCGGCGGTGCGGGTGCCGTCCAGCACGGCGGTGCACTGGGCATAAAACAGCCGGAAGGCGGCAAGGGTATAAATCAGCCAAAACGCTGCGAACAGCACAAGGCCGGGGGCGTTTTTGCGGGAGAAAAGCTGCTTCATCAATTCGGAGCCTCCTTGAACGGGTATCTTTCAACATTATACCAGCAATCACGGGCAGTGGCAAGGCTGCGGGGTTGCAAGGGGCGGTACATCGTGCTACAATGGGTTCATTCTATAGAAAAGAAGGGTTTTTATGGTGCCGAACGCTGAACTTCGCCGCCGTGCCGCCGCTGCCCTGCAGGGCAAATGGCAAACGGCTTTGCTGGTGGGGCTGATTGCCTCCGCCCCCAATCTGATTGCGCAGGTGATGGGCATTGTGACCCACGCCACCTTGACTGACCGGCTGTACAACATTCTGGCCACGCTGACCATGAATGACCTGCAGTTCCCGGAGCGGGTCCTCAACGCCTTTATCAGCGCTGTGCCCCGGAACACGGCCATGCTCAATTCCCTGCTGACGCTGCTGGGTATGGTGCTGACCCCTGTGCTGGTGCTGGGCATGAACCGCCATCTGCTGAACATCCAGCGGGGGCAGGAGGGCAGCATCAACGAAGCCTTTGCCCTGCTTGGCCGCTTCTTCAAGGCATTGCTGCTGCAGATTGTGATCGTCATCAAAATCGCCCTGTGGAGCATCCCCGGCATCATCGCGCTGGTGGTGTTCATCGCCGCGATGTTGACCAGCGGCAACGGCAGCGTGGAGCTGCTCCTGTCCGGCTACTACCTGTGCTTTGCGCTGATGGTGGTGCCTGCGGTGATGGCATGGTGCCGCTACGCCATGTCCACCTTTGTGGTGGCAGATGCTCCTGAAACCGGCGTGCTTGCCGCCATCCGCCGCAGCAAGCAGCTGATGAAAAACCGCAAGGGCAAGTATTTCGGCCTCGTGGTGACCTACCTTCTGCTGAACATGGCCGCGAACATGCTGGCCAATCTGGTCTCCGGCATTTTCGGCTTTGTCATTGCCCAGACATTGGCGCTGATGGTTCAGCTGATGATTACCGTATACATCACCGCCGTGTACGGTGCCTTCTATCTGGATTGCTCCGATGCGGAGAATGCTGCTCCCGCGGATGGACAGCAGGAAATACCGGAGCTGTAAAAATTCTCAAAAAAGAATAACAAAACATCCGATACCACTATATTCCCTGAAAAATGCAAGAGAAAAACAGGAAATTTGCAATTTTAACAATAAAATAATGCATTTTTCTTGAATTTGCTCTTGCCAGTCCGGAGAAAAAAGCATATAATAGGACTGCTCCTGAAAAGGGGCAGTCTGTTTTTATGTTCGGATGATTATGCAACAAGCATTTTAGGAGGCTTTGCTCTATGTCCCTGACCATTTCCCATCGCTGCCAGAGTATCGCTCCGTCCCTGACCCTGAAGATTGACGCCAACGCCAAGGAGATGAAGGCCCGCGGGCTGGATGTGGTCAGCTTTGGCGCAGGCGAGCCGGATTTCCCCACCCCCGCCCACATCCGTGAGGCTGCCAAGGAAGCCATCGACATGGGCCTGACCCGTTATACCCCCGCCGCAGGCACCAAGGAGCTGCGCAAGGCCATCTGCGAAAAGCTGCGGGTGGAAAACGATATGACCTACTCCTACGGCGATATTATCGTATCCAACGGCGCCAAGCACAGCCTGTTCACCCTGATGCAGGCCATCCTCGATCCCGGCGATGAGGTGCTGATTCCCACCCCCTGCTGGATTTCCTATCCTGAAATGGTGCGCATGGCCGGCGGTGTGCCCGTGTATGTGCCTTCCACCGAGGAAAACAACTTCATCCCCACCAACCGTGATATTGCCAGCCGCGTAACCCGCCGTACCAAGGCCATCATCATCACCAGTCCCTCCAACCCCAACGGCAGCGTGTGGAGCCGGGAACAGCTGGAGTTTGTGGCCGAGCTGGCCATCACCCATCCCTTCTATGTCATCAGTGACGAGATTTATGAGAAGCTGATTTACGACGGACAGAAGCACCTGTCCATCGCCAATCTGGGCGAGGAAATCAAGGCCCAGACCTTTATCGTCAACGGTGTCAGCAAGTCCTATGCCATGACCGGCTGGCGTATCGGCTATGTGGCCGGCCCCAGAAACGTTATCAAGGCCATGACCAACTACCAGTCCCACGCCAGCTCCAACGCCAACTCCATCGCCCAGTATGCGGCGCTGAAGGCCATCAGCGGCGACCAGAGCTGTGTGAATGAAATGGTGGCTGAGTTTGAACGCCGCCGCAACGCCATGTGCGAGCGCATCAACAGCATCGAGGGTGTTTCCTGCAAGAAGCCCCAGGGCGCGTTCTACATCATGCTCAACATCAAGGAGCTGCTGGGCCGCAGCTACAACGGCCGTGTGCTGGAGGGCAGCATGGACTTTGCCGAGCTGCTGCTGGCCGAAAAGCAGGTGGCCCTGGTGCCCGGTGTGGCCTTCGAGGCCGAGGGCTACTGCCGCCTGTCCTACGCCTCCTCCATGGAGAACATCATGAAGGGCCTTGACCGGATTGAGGAGTTCATCCAGGGGCTGGAATAATTTAATATGAAATGAAACCGCGTACCCTGTGTGGGTGCGCGGTTTTGCATATAAGAAAGGGCTGTGAAAGAATACGATTTACAGCCTCACAAGACCTCTTCCGCCCCTTCGGGGCACGCTAGATTGTCAATCAAGTGCAACATCAA
>JAUNDF010000042.1 GCA_030526225.1 Clostridia bacterium | reverse complement strand
CGTGCTGGGCTTCATCGGCAAGCCGGGCTTCGACCTGTTCACCGCCTATGAGAATTTCGATTTCTCCAGCTTTGTGTTCAACCTGGTGTTCTGCGCCACCACGGCGACCATCGTGTCCGGCGCGATGGCGGAGCGCACCAAGTTCCTGTCCTACTGCATCTACTCCGCCGTGATCTCCGCCCTGATCTACCCCATCGAGGCCCACTGGATCTGGGGCGGCGGCTGGCTGGCCCAGCTGGGCTTCCATGATTTCGCCGGCTCCTGCGCCATCCACATGGTGGGCGGCATCTCCGCACTCATCGGTGCCAAGCTGCTGGGACCGCGCATCGGCAAGTTTGTCAAGGGCAAGGACGGCTCCGTAAAGGTCAACGCCATCCCCGGTCACAACCTGCCCATTGCCGCCCTCGGCGTGTTCATCCTCTGGCTGGGCTGGTACGGTTTCAACGGCGCTGCCTGCACCTCTGTGGAGCAGCTGGGCTCCGTGTTCCTGACCACCACCGTTGCCCCCTCCATTGCCACCGTTGTCTGCATGATCTTCACCTGGGTCAAGTATGGCAAGCCTGATGTTTCCATGTGCCTTAACGCTTCTCTGGCCGGTCTTGTGGCCATTACCGCACCCTGCGATGTAACCGACTGCACCGGTGCCATCATCATCGGCGCTGTGGCCGGTCTGCTGGTTTGCTTCGGCGTATGGCTGCTGGACAACAAGCTGCACATCGATGACCCTGTGGGCGCTGTGGCTGTTCACTGCCTCAACGGTATCTGGGGCACCATTGCTGTCGGTCTGTTTGCAACCCCCACTGCCCCCGGCTATGCCATTGCCAATGCTGCCGGCACGCAGCTGAAGGGCCTGTTCTATGGCGGCGGCTTTGAGCTGCTGGGCCTGCAGGCACTGGGCGTAGGCTCCGTTGCCCTGTGGACCGCTGTCACCATCACCATCACCTTCCTGATCATCAAGGCAACTGCAGGCCTGCGCGTTTCCGAGGAAGAGGAAATCATCGGTCTGGATGCCACCGAGCATGGTCTGGCCAGCGCTTACTCCGGCTTTGCCATCATGGATGCCAACCAGGTTCAGTCCACCGGCTTTGACCTGCCCAGCCTTGAAAAGGGCGCTGCCACCGTGGATGAAGCAGTGCCGGTGGTGGTCAAGTCCTCACCCGCTGCTGTGGCATCTGATGTGAAGATGTCCAAGATTGAAATCATCACCAAGTCCAGCCGATTCGAGGCCCTGAAGCAGGCCATGGAAGAAATCGGCGTTACCGGCATGACGGTTACCCAGGTCATGGGCTGCGGCATGCAGAAGGGCCGCACCGAGTTCTATCGCGGCGTTGCTGTTGAAATGAACCTGCTGCCCAAGGTACAGGTGGAAATCGTGGTCTGCAAGGTACCCGTGCGCACGGTCATCGATGCGGCCAAGAAGGTCCTGTACACCGGCCACATTGGCGACGGCAAGATCTTTGTGTATGATGTGGAAAACGTCATCAAGGTCCGCACCGGCGAAGAAGGCTATGATGCCCTGCAGGATGTGGAATAACTGAACAATCACTCTCCGCTGTGCGCTCTGCATGGCGGAGAGTTTGCGGCGTTTACAAAAGAGTATTGGAAAAGAGGAAAAACATGGCAAATCTTCATGAGGAATGCGGCGTGTTCGGCATCTGGTCACCGGCAGAGCAGCCGCTGGCGGAAACGGTCTATTACGGGCTTTATGCGCTGCAGCATCGCGGGCAGGAGGGCTGCGGCATTGTGGTCAACCGGGACGGTGTGTTTTCTGCCCATAAGGGGCTGGGAACCGTGGGGGAGGTATTCACCCCGGCGGTGCTGGCTGATTATCCGCAGGGAAGCATGGCGGTGGGCCACGTGCGCTACGGCACCACCGGCGGCAACAGCCTGGCCAACTGCCAGCCCATTGTCATCAACCACAGAAAGGGCAAGCTGGCATTGTGCCACAACGGCAATCTGTCCAATGCCTATGCCCTGCGGGAGGAGCTGGAGCTGAAGGGCGCCATTTTCCACGGCACCAGCGATACGGAAATCATCGCCTACCTCATCACCCAGAGCAGACTGAGCGCGCCCTCCATTCAGGCGGCTGTCAGCCGGACCATGGACCGGCTTGACGGCGCGTTTTCGCTGGTGATGATGTCCTCTGCCAAGCTGATTGCTGTGCGGGATCCCTACGGCTTCCGGCCCCTGTGCTATGGCAAAACGGAGGACGGCAGCTATGTGGTGGCCTCGGAAAGCTGTGCGCTGACGGCGGTGGGCGCGGAGTTCATCCGGGATGTTGCGCCCGGCGAATTGATTGTGATTGACGAAATGGGCATCCACAGCGATACCTCCCATTGCGGCAGCAGAAAGCGGGCAGGCTGCGTGTTTGAGTACATCTATTTTGCCAGACCCGATTCCGTGGTGGACGGCATTTCCGTCCATGGTGCAAGAAAGATGGCCGGACGGCTTTTGGCCAAACGCCATCCGGTGGAGGCCGATCTGGTGGTGGGCGTGCCTGATTCCGGGCTGGATGCCGCGCTGGGCTATGCGCAGGAAGCCGGCATTCCCTATGGGCAGGGAATGATTAAGAACAAGTACATCGGCCGAACCTTTATTTCCCCCGGGCAGGGCAACCGGGTCAATCAGGTAAAAATCAAGCTGAGTGCCATTGCAGAAGAGGTGGCAGGGAAGCGCATTGTGCTCATTGACGATTCCATCGTTCGCGGCACCACCAGCAAAAAGATTGTCACCCTCCTGCGGGAGGCCGGGGCAAAGGAAATCCACATGCGCATTTCCTCGCCGCCCTTCGTCAGCCCCTGCTATTACGGCACTGATGTGGATTCCAAGGAGCACCTGATTGCCTGCCATCATACGGTGGAGGAAATTGCGGACATCATCGGCGCGGACAGTCTGGGCTATCTGGCTGCGGATGATTTGCGGCAGATGACCGGGGCATTGTCCTGCTGCCACGCCTGCTTCGGCGGCGAATATCCCACGCCGGTGCCGGAGTGCATTGCCAAGGACCGGTTTGAGCGGCCCCTGTCGGAGCGGCCCCCGAAGAAGAAAAAATGAGCTTGCTTGTACCTGAACTGTTTGCCAAGTACACCCAAAAAACAATCCAACACCTGATTTTTCGTTGACAATCAGCTGTGGCCGCGCTATAATCCATCACAAGACAAAGGAGTCTTGAGCAAATGCTCGGGGACCTTTGTCTTCTTTTTTATTTCAAAGGCGTTTGAACCGGGAAAAGTACCGTTGGGGATGCTTCAAGAGAGCGTGGGATGGTGGAAGCCATGCAGCGGAAGCAGCGGGAAGAACACCCGGTGAGCCGCAAGCCGAACCGGCATCCAACAGGATGCAGCAGTAGGTGCGCCGGAAGCCGACCGTCATCATACGGCTATGTCTGTTGGGACAGAAAAGGAAAAAGACAGGTGGCACCGCGAGCTGCAGCACTTGCCCTGTCGGATGCTGACAATAAATCACATTCTGGGAGGGCTTTTTGTATGTGTTCAATTATGGGCTGCTGCGGGGCAGGAATTACCCGCGAAATGTTTGAAAAGGGCTTTGAGCAGACCGTTTCCAGAGGACCGGACGACAGCCGCATCCTGACCGTCCCCGGCGGCATGCTGGGCTTCCACCGGCTGGCCATTATGGGCCTTCATCCCGAAGGAATGCAGCCCTTCATCATGGGCAAAAGCGCTGTGGTGTGCAATGGCGAAATCTACGGCTTTGAGCCCATCAAGGCTGAACTGACGGAGAAGGGCTACACCTTCCAGAGCGGCAGTGACTGCGAGATTCTGCTGCCCCTGTACAAGGAACACGGCACGGACATGTTCGCCATGCTGGATGCCGAATTTGCGCTGATTCTCTACGATGGTGATGCAGGTGAATTCATCGCCGCCCGCGACCCCATCGGCATTCGTCCCCTGTATTACGGCTATACCGCCGACGGCTCCATCCTGTTTGCCAGCGAGCCGAAGAATCTGGTGGGTCTGGCCGACAAGATTCTGCCTTTCCCGCCCGGCCACTACTATGCCAAGGGCGAGTTTGTGTGCTACAGCCGCATCTGGCAGGCTGAGGGCGTTTGCGATGACGACCTTGAAACCGTATGCCGCAGCATCCATGACAAGCTGACCGCCGGCGTGGATAAGCGTCTGGTGGCTGATGCCAAGGTTGGCTTCCTGCTCTCCGGCGGTCTGGATTCCTCTCTTGTGTGCGCCATTGCCGCCAAGAAGAGCGGCAAGCCCATCCGCACCTTTGCCATCGGCATGGAGAAGGATGCCATCGACCTGAAGTACGCCAAACAGGTGGCTGATTTTATCGGCAGCGATCACACCGAGGTGTACATGACGCGGGAGCAGGTGCTTGCATCCCTGGAGGAGGTCATCCGCCTGCTGGGCACCTGGGATATCACCACCATCCGCGCCAGCATGGGCATGTATCTGTGCTGCAAGTGGATTCATGAAAACACCGATGTTCGCGTGCTGCTGACCGGCGAAATCTCCGACGAGCTGTTTGGCTACAAGTACACCGACTTTGCCCCCGATGCCGCGGCCTTCCAGACTGAGTCCGAAAAGCGCATCCGGGAGCTGCACATGTACGATGTGCTCCGCGCAGACCGCTGCATTTCCGTCAACTCTCTGGAGGCACGGGTGCCCTTCGGCGATCTGGACTTCGTGAAGTACGTTATGGCCATCAATCCGGCAAAGAAGATGAACACCTACGGCAAGGGCAAGTATCTGCTGCGCCACGCCTTTGAGGCGGACGGCATCCTGCCCTATGACATCCTCTTCCGCGAGAAAGCCGCCTTCTCCGATGCGGTGGGTCACTCCATGGTGGATGACCTGAAGGAGTATGCCGAGAAGACCTACACAGACGAAGAATACGAGCAGAAGCGTCAGCAGTACGGCTATTGCATGCCCTTCACCAAGGAATCCCTGCTGTACCGCGAAATCTTTGAAAAGTACTATCCCGGTCAGGCTGAAATGATTGCCGACTACTGGATGCCCAACAAGGAGTGGGAAGGCTGCAACGTCAACGATCCCTCCGCCCGTGTGCTGGGCAACTATGGCGACAGCGGTAAGTAAAAATATTCTTTTCACATAACGAAATTTGTTGTATACTGATGACTGATATCAGCTTTCATCAGTATACAACTTTTTTTCTATAAAGGAGCCAAAAGCGATGGACATCAAAAGCTTTCAGGTTGAAGAATGGATGAATGAATACGAGACCGGCGCGAAGTACAACATTGCCGAAACCTGCGTGAATTCCGTGTCTGTGGCGGAGCTGTTTGACTTAGCCGGGCTGGACAAGGACAGGTTCTGGCAGGATTTTTCCGCCAAGCGCCTGACCTACGGGGCCATTTTGGGCCGGGAGGATCTGAAGGCCGGGGTGTGCAAGCTGTACAAGACCATCGCGCCGGATGAAATCGTTATGACCCATGGTGCCGCCGGTGCGAACCACCATGTGTTCTACAGCCTCATCAGCCCCGGTGACCGGGTGGTGAGCATCATGCCCACCTATCAGCAGCTGTATTCCATCCCCGAAAGCTATGGCGCGTATATGGCGCTGCTTCACCTGAAGGAGGAAAACGGCTATCTCCCCGATCTGGAGGAGCTGAAAAAGCTGGTGACCCCCAACACAAAGCTGATTTGCATCAACAACCCCAACAATCCCACCGGCGCGCTGATGGGGGAGGAGCTGCTGCAAAGCATTGTGGAGATTGCCCGCGGGGTGGGTGCTTATGTTCTGTGCGATGAGGTGTACCGCCACCTGACTCAGGAGGACATCTGGACGCCCTCCATTGTGGATTTGTACGAGAAGGGCATCTCCGTCAGCAGTATGTCCAAGGTGTTCTCCCTGGCCGGTCTGCGTTTGGGCTGGATTGCCTCCCATGACAAGGCGTTCGTTCAGTCCTGCCTTTCCCATCGGGATTACAACCTCATCAGCTGCGGCATGTTTGATGAAGCCATCGCTGCCATCGCGCTGGAACACCACGAAAAGCTGCTGGAGCGCAATCGCGCCATCGTGCGGGAAAATCTGGCGGTGCTGGATAAGTGGATTGCTTCCGAGCCGAAGCTGCACTACGTCAAGCCGCAGGCCGGCACCACGGCGCTGGTGTATTACGATTACGATATGCCCTCCTACGAATTCTGCAAGCGGATGTACTTCGAGTGCGGCTCCTTCGTCACCCCCGGTGACTGCTTTGAGGAGCCCGGCAGCATGCGCATCGGCTATGCCTGCAGCCACAAGGAGCTGACCGAGGGTCTTGCCGCCCTGAGCACCTTCCTGCGCAAGCTGGAGGCAGAGGGGAAATAAACTGAACAGGAAACGAGGCTGTGAAGGAAATAATCTTCACAGCCTCGTTTTTTATTGCTTTTCTTTTTCAGCCAGCAGAGCGCAAATCACCTGCTCGGCCTTGTTCATGTCAATGGGCTTGGACAGATGACCGTTCATGCCGGCGGCGAGGGCGTTCTTCCGGTCCTCCTCAAAGGCGTTGGCCGTCATGGCGAGGATGGGAATGCTGGCCTTTTTGGGGTCCTTCAGCTGCCGGATGGTTTGGGCCGCCTTGTAGCCGTCCATGTTGGGCATCTGGATGTCCATGAGAATCATGTCGTAGGTACCGGCGGGCATCTGCTCCATTTTGGCAACGCACTGGATGCCGTCCTCGGCCCGGTCTACGGTAATGCCTCTGTCTTCCAGCATGATGGCGGCGATTTCCGCATTCAGGTCATTATCCTCTGCCAAGAGGAAATGACTGCCCTGCATCAGCTGCATCTGCTGTGCATCAATGACCGGCTGCTGGGTGATGTCCTGTGCATCGGCCAGCTTGTGCCTGAGCACCATGGTGAATCGGGTGCCCTTGCCCAGCTCGGATTCTACCCGGATGGTGCCGCCCATCAAATCAACCAGCTTCTTGACAATGGGCATGCCCAGACCTGTACCGGCTACCTTGCCGGTGGTGGTGTTGCGCTCACGGGTGAAGGAGTCGAACAGGTGGGGCAGATAATCCTCGCTCATGCCGATGCCGTTGTCCTCAATCACCGTTTCCACCAGCACATAGCCGTCCTCATTGCAGGGCAGCTCGCGGGAGCGGATGGTGACGGAGCCGCCGTCGGGGGTGTACTTCACGGCATTGCTGATGAGGTTGAGGAAGATTTCCTTTATCTTGGTCTGATCGCCCAGCACATGGCGGCGGGTGCCGGAGATATCCGAGGTGATGTGCAGCTGCTTTTTCGTCACCGTTTCCCCGAAGATGGACATGATTTCCGACTCGATTTCATCCATGTTGATGAAGGTCTCGTCCAGCTCCACCTTGCCGCTTTCGATGCGGGCCATATCCAGCACGTTGTTGATAATCGACAGCAGCAGATTGCCGGAATGCTCGATTTTTGCCTCGTAGTCCAGCAGCTTCGGGTCGGTCAGCTCCTTTTTCATCAGCTGGGAATAGCCCATGATGGCGTTCATGGGGGTGCGGATGTCGTGGCTCATGTTGAACAGGAAATCAGACTTGGCTTTGCTGGCTTGCTGTGCCTCTTCGGCCAAACGCTCCAGCTGCTGCTGATAGGCCAGCTCCTTGTTCTTCTGCTCGGTGATGCTGCGCACGCCCCAGATAACGTGCCTGCAGGTGCCGTCTTCATTGCGGTCAACGGGGATGAACATGCCCTCGGCCCAGCCGGAGCTGAGACCCAGGAACTGGCAGCTGATCCACGGCTGGGATTTCAGCCGGTCGTTGAGGGTGGTCAGGTCGGTGAATACCTACATGGTGCTGATGTCATCGGGAGCAATCAGCTATCTGCACATATCGGCAAAGGCCTTCCGTGCATCACCCTCATCACCCACCACGCCGCGGACGGCCTCGGGCACATCGCCCAGTGCGCGGTAGGAATAATCCTACATGTCGATGTAATACAGGCTGAAGAACACGCCCGCCACGGAATTGATGATTTCCAGATGGGTTTTCAGCTGGGTGTTGAATTCCTCTGCGGCGGCCTTGGCATCGTTGGCGGCGGTCAGGGCCTTCGCCATCTTCTTTCTGCTGCGCAGCAGGCTGATGCTCAGGTACAGCAGCACCAGCATCACGAAAACAATGATGCCAAGAAGATGCCATGAATACTTCTTCAGGAAATTGACAAGGTTGTTGTCCGGGGTGGAGTTTTCGGCCATCACCAGACCGCCCAGGGCGGCGGAGGAATGCAGGATGGCCTTGTTGGTGATGGTGGCGGCTCTGCGGCCGGGCTTTGTGGCAATCAGCCGGATATCCAGCCGGTTGGTCATCTCCGCCACGGCCATGTCATCGGTGGCGGAATTCCTTCTGACGATGTTGATTCTTGCCGCCGGGACGATGGTGCTGCCGGCCTTGCCGGATGCTACCGCCTCCAGACAGCCGTCGGTGGTGTCAAAGACCATCACCTGGGCATCGGGGAACAGCACGTGCACAATATCCGGATTGAACACGGATTGATCCGTGGCGGCAATTACCTCAAGGCTTGACAGGTAATCGGTGCCCTGATAGAACACCACGGGGGTGGTCTGCACGATGGCATCGGTCAGGACAAACTTGTCCTGCTCGGCCAGATAGAAATCACCCACCACCGGACCGATGAGGTCAATCTCTCCGGCGCGAAGGGCGATTTTCATGGTATCAAGGTCAGGGTAGGTGGACAGGATGACATCAACGCCGTATTCGCTCTTCAGCGTGTCAATCACCGTCATAATCACGCCCACATAGCTGCCGTCCTTTTGACCGATAAAGGGCAGATAATTGGCAAGGCAGCCCATGCGGATGGTGTGATTATGCTCGCGGAGCCATGTCTCCTCCGCTTCGTTGAGAATCAGGCCGCTGGCCACCTTGTAGTAATAGCGGTTGGCCAGCAGGCTGTTGTATTCCGGCTCTGCGGTCTGGATTTCGTACAGGGCCTCGTTCAGCTCTTCCAAGATATCCGGCCGCTGACGGGATACGGCAAAGTAGTAATCGCTGTAGCCGAGAATGGAGATGATTTTGTAGCCGTAGCTGGTGGAAAGGTCCGGTGCGACCATGGCATCCAGCTCGCTCTCATCCAGCCGGCGCATCATTTCGTCAAAGCCGCTGCAGCCAACCACCTCGCACTGGATTTCCTTTTCCTGCAGGTAGTCCTGCAGCAGACCTTCCTGATAGCTGCCCCGGGTTACGCCGATTTTGCAGCCGTTCAGCTTGCGGGTGTCCTTGGTGAGGAGGTCCTCCCGGTGGGGGGCGGCGTAAATCCAGTAGGTATCCTTGCCCTCGGGGTAGTCGGAAAAATACATCAGCGAGGCGCGCTATGGCTTGTAGGACACATTGCCGAACAAGTCAATCTTGCCGTCCACCAGCAGCTGATAGCATTCGGCAAAGCTGCCGTAAACATATTCGTATTCCCAGCCTGTAATATAGGATATCTTCTGGAAATACTCATAGCCGAAGCCGCGCTTGTATTCGCCTTCGCCGCCCTCTTCATAATTTTCGGCGTTGACATAGCCCACCCGCACCACCTTGGGTGCTTCCTCCGCGGCGATGGCGGCAGGGCAAAGAATCAGCCATAACAGCAACAGGCAGAGCCAAAGGGAAAGCCGCTTCAGCATCTGTATATGTTGTCGATTTCCCCTGGTACATAACCTCCGGAACGCAAGATGCCAAAATTGTGCATCTGCGGAAAATGGAAACCGTTCATTGTATTTGCATAACTATCTTTCATTTTACCACCGGCAGCGGCTGATTGCAATACATCGCGCCGGAGGAACGCGTCGATTTCCATATTTAAGCGTTTGCTGCGGCTCAGATGATATAGTTGTCCCCGGGATTGCCCTGCTCCACCAAATCCGCAAGGGTCACGCTTTGCAGATAGTCATGGATGGTCTTGTCCAGCCCCTTCCACAGCGACAGGGTGCGGCAGGAGGATGCTCTGGGGCAGTGGGGTGCATCGCTCTCCAGACAGGAGACCGGCGCAAGGGATTCCTCCGTCAGGCACAGGATGCTGTCCACGGTGTATTCATCCGGGGCCTTGTTCAGCCGGTAGCCGCCGCCCTTTCCCCGCAGACTTTCCACAGCCTTGGCCTTGACCAGCGCTTTGATGATGATTTCCAGATACTTTTCGGAAATCTCCTGCCGCTGGGCAATCTCCCGCAGAGAAACAAAGCCGTCGGACCGGTGCTCGGCCAAATCAATCATCACCCGCAGGGCATAGCGGCCCTTGGTGGAAATCAACATAAGAAATCCCCCTTTGTTTGGTTTGTTCTTAATTCCTATTATACAGAAAGGTTTATAGGTTTCAAGGAATTTTTTCAATTTTCCTATTGACAAATGATGGAAACAGATGTATTATCCATACAAACCTATCAGGAAAGTAGGGAATAACGTGAAGCCTGAACAGTGGTTCTTCCGATGTTGAAGCAGATTCCGGAAAACATTGACTGTGAACATCATTCAAACATCATTAATAAAGAATAAATCGCATTGACGATATTGGAGGAAAGAATTATGAGCAAGATTTATACTTCCGCTGACCAGCTGATTGGCAAGACCCCCCTTCTGGAAATGACCCACATCGAAAAGGCACTGGGCCTGGAGGCAACCCTGCTGGCCAAGCTGGAATACTTCAACCCCGCCGGTTCCGTGAAGGACCGCATTGCCAAGGCCATGATTGACGATGCCGAGGCCAAGGGCCTGCTGAAGAGCGGCAGCGTGATTATCGAGCCCACCTCCGGCAACACCGGTATCGGTCTGGCATCCGTGGCAGCCGCAAGGGGCTACCGCATCATCATCGTGATGCCCGAAACCATGAGCGTGGAGCGCCGTCAGCTGATGAAGGCCTATGGCGCCGAGCTGGTGCTCACTGAGGGTGCCAAGGGCATGAAGGGTGCCATCGCCAAGGCCAATGAGCTGGCCGCCGAAATCCCCGACAGCTTCATCCCCGGTCAGTTTGTCAACCCCGCCAACCCCGCTGTACACCGCGCCACCACCGGTCCCGAAATCTGGGAGGATACCGATGGTCAGGTGGATATCTTTGTGGCCGGCGTTGGCACCGGCGGCACTGTGACCGGCGTAGGCGAGTACCTGAAGAGCCAGAACCCCAATGTGAAGGTGGTGGCCGTGGAGCCTGCAACCTCTCCTGTGCTGAGCAAGGGCACCCCCGGCGCACATAAGATTCAGGGCATCGGTGCAGGCTTTGTGCCGGATGTACTCAACACCGGCGTGTATGACGAAATCATCACCGTGGAAAACGAAGCGGCCTTTGCCACCGGCAAGCTGATTGGCAAGACTGAGGGCGTGCTGGTGGGCATCTCCTCCGGCGCTGCACTGTCTGCCGCCATTGAGCTGGCCAAGCGCCCCGAGAACAAGGGCAAGACCATTGTGGCCCTGCTGCCCGATACCGGCGACCGCTATCTGTCCACGCCCCTGTTTGCCGACTGATGACAGCTTAATTTAAACAATCACAAAAAGACGATGGCATGCACATCCGGTGCGGTGTCCATCGTCTTTTTTGTTGGGAAAAAATCAATCACAGCGGAGCATCAGCCCGTCTGTCTTCAGTCTACCGCCGCATCGGGGGCAGACAATGGTGCCTTCTGCGGTTTTGCTTTGCAGCTCCTGTTGGCTGATGATTTCTGCCGGTGCGCCGCATTTTTTGCATTTGTGCGGATACCTTGCTGTCAGCCGGTAGTATTCCTGCAAATCGGCGGGGGAGACATAGTCCGCATCCCCATCGGGCATGGCGATGCTCCAGGGGCCGTTCTCATGGGCTGTCAGCTTCCCTTTGGGCAGGTACATATCCAGACTGAGATCGGTGTGTAGTCTGCCGCATTCGGTGCAGCAGATGATGCTGTCCTCACAGCTGATGGCACCCTCCGGATGCTCCCTGACAAACCGCCGCAGTGTTTCGCCCAGCCTGCCCTTTCGTGCCTTTGTCATGGTTTCCTGATACACAGCGGGATACATCATCCCGTACCCGCTGTATGCGGTAAAGGTATAACGGCATCCGGTACAACGATATTCCAACGCAACGCCCATGCTTCAATCCTCCTGCTTTCCGGAGATGGCTCTCCTGATGAGGACAGCATAGCACATGGCGGGAAGGGGATGGTCGCTTGAGGGGAGACGATTGGCGAAAAGCTGACAGGAGCAGGTTTTGATATGGAAAAATTTGTATTTCTGTGCTACCATATTTCTGCGATATTCAATCCGCAGAGCCTGTTTGGGCGAATCAATCTGCTGCAAAAGGAGCAAATCATGAGCCATCGTGCGTTGTCATTGATTGCATATACATCGGTTGCGGTATTTTCCGGCATTCTGCTGGGGCTGATTTTCGGCGCGGCGGGCAGCTGGCAGTATGCCGCCGGATGGGCCTTCTGGGTGTCCTTCTGCGTGCCTACGCTGATGATCACCGCGTTTTTCCTCAAGGAAGATCCCGCGCTGATTGAGCGCCGAATCTTTCCGGTGGAAACAAGGCCGCGCCAGCTGATTGGTCAGGGCATTGCCGGTGTGCTGTTTGCGGCACTGATGATTCTGCCTGCGCTGGATTACCGGAACGGGTGGAGCAGACTGCCCCTTGCCGTTTCGCTTGCCGGCGATGCGATGGTCATCATCGGGTTTGTGATTGTGTTTTTTGTATTCCGTGAAAACACCTTTGCTTCGCGCGCGGTGGAGATTATGCATCATCAGCAGGTCATTCAAACCGGTCCCTACGCCGTGGTGCGGCATCCCATGTATCTCGGTGCGCTGATGGTCATCCTCGCCATGCCTTTCGCCCTCGGTTCCCTGCTGGGTGTGTTCATCGCATTGCCGCTGATGGGCGTTATCGTATGCAGAATACTGGATGAAGAAAAGCTGCTTCGGGCAGAGCTGGATGGCTACAGTGACTACTGCCGCAAAACAAAATACAGGCTGATTCCCTATGTGTGGTAATTTGTAGCCAATCCACCGAAATTGTGGTATGATGCCATCTGCAGTTTTTCTTCCGGAGGGAACGATTTGAAGAACAGAAACCTGACTGAAGGCCCGATTGGCCGTCAGCTGATTCGCTTTGCCTTGCCCATGATTGCCGGCAATCTGCTCCAGCAGGTGTACAATCTGGTGGATACGCTGATTGTGGGCCGTGTCATCGGCGCGCAGGCGCTGGCGGCGGTGGGCTCATCCTATACGCTGATGGTGTTTATCACCTCCATCCTCATCGGCCTGTGCATGGGCAGCGGTGCATTCTTTTCCGAGGCCTTCGGCGCAGGGGAGGAGCAGCGGCTGCGGCAGGACATCCGCCTGTCATTCTGGTTTATCCTTGCGGTAACGGTGGGGCTGTACGCCATCATCTATCCCGGTATGGATGCTATCCTGCGCCTTCTGCAAACGCCGCCCCAGCTGATGGACATGACCCGGGATTATGTATCGG
Source organism: Clostridia bacterium (assembly GCA_030526225.1). Classification (GTDB taxonomy): domain Bacteria; phylum Bacillota; class Clostridia; order Christensenellales; family Aristaeellaceae; genus JAUNDF01. The sequence continues at coordinate 5,236 of JAUNDF010000042.1, read as the reverse complement.
CGGTGTTTGCGGGATTGCTGTTTATTTTCCTGTACAACTTCTTTGCCTACCTCCTGCGGGCCATGGGCAACTCCGTGGTGCCGCTGGTGTTCCTGTCCGTGTCGGCGGTGATGAACATCGCGCTGGACCTGTGGTTCGTCATGGGGCTGCAGATGGGCATCCGCGGCGCGGCATGGGCTACGGTGATTGCCCAGGCTGTATCCGGCATCGGCATGGCGGTGTACTGCAGGGCAAAGGTGCCGCTGCTGAGCAGCCTGACAGCCTTTGCCCCGGAGGATGGCCGCCGCCTGCGCCGCATCATCGCGGGGGATGTAGCCACGGGCATCCAGCAGTCGGTGATGAATTTCGGCATCCTGATGATTCAGGGGCTGGTCAACAGCTTCGGCGCCACGGTGATGGCATCCTTTGCCGCCGCCGTCAAGATTGATACCATCGCCTATATGCCCTCCCAGGAGTTTGCCAACGCCTACTCCCTGTTCATCTCCCAGAATTACGGCGCCGGCAAACAGGAGCGCATCCGCAAGGGCACCCGCACGGCTTTTGTGCTGTCTGCCGTTTTCTGCATGGCTGTTTCCTGCGTGATTGTCCTGCTTGCGCCCCAGCTGATGCAGCTGTTCATCCCGGCAGATGAAACCGCCGTGATTGCCGAGGGTGTGCGCTACCTGCGCATCGAGGGCGTGATGTATGTGGGCATCGGCATCCTGTTCCTCTGGTATGCCTACTTCCGCGGCGTTGGCCGTCCGCAGATTTCGCTGGTGCTGACGGTGATTTCCCTTGGCACCCGGGTGGTGCTGTCCTACGCGCTGGCCCCCACAACGCCCCTTGGCGTAACGGCCATCTGGTATTCCATCCCCATCGGCTGGGTGCTGGCCGATATTGCCGGCTGGTGCATCCGCCGCAGGGAAACGCGCAGGTCCTCCAAAACAGCATGAAAAATCCCCCGGACGATGAAGCCGCACTGGCCATCGTCCGGGGGAAATCTGTTTCAGTGATTATTTGCCGAAGGTCCGCGCGCGCACCACACCGGGGATGGCCTTCAGCTTCTCAATGGCTGCCTCGTTGGGCAGGGAAGGCAGGTCCATCACGGTGACGGCGTAGTCCTTGCGGGACTTGTTCACCAGGTTGTCGATGTTGATGCCCTCAGCGCTGACCACGGCAGTCAGGCCGGAAAGCATGTTGGGGATGTTTTGATGAATCACCAGCAGGCGGGCGGCATCGGTGGGGAGCAGGGTGACCTGGGGCATATTCACGCTGTTCTCAATGCTGCCGTACTCCAGATAAGCCTTCAGCTGGAAGGCGGCCATCACGGCGCAGTTGTCCTCGCTCTCGGGGGTGGAGGCGCCCAGATGGGGGATGCACACCACGCCGGGAGCATCAATCAGCTCCTCGCAGGGGAAGTCGGTGACATACTTGGCCACCTTGCCGTCGGCCAGCGCGTCCTTCAGGGCGGCGTTATCCACCAGCTCTCCGCGGGAGAAGTTGAGCAGGCGCACGCCGGGCTTCATCTTGCCCATCATCTCCGCATTGACGGAGCCGCGGGTGTTGTCATTCAGCGGCACATGGAAGGTGATGTAATCGGCCTGGGCCAGCACATCATCCATGGTGGCGGCATGCTGTACCTTGCCGGAGAGGCTCCAGGCGCGGTCGATGGAAATCCACGGATCGTAGCCGATGACCTTCATGCCCAGACCATCAGCGGCGATGTTGGCCACAATCACGCCGATGGCGCCAAGGCCCACCACACCGAGGGTCTTGCCCCGCAGCTCGGGGCCGACGAAGCGGCTCTTGCCCTTTTCCACCAGCTTCGGCACGGCATCACCCTGACCCTTGAGGGTCTTGACCCAAGCCATGCCGCCCTCGATGTCGCGGCTTGCCAGCAGCATGCCGGAAACCACCAGCTCAGCCACGGCGTTGGCGTTGGCACCGGGGGTGTTGAACACCACAATGCCCTTTTCGGCGCACTTGTCCACGGGGATGTTGTTCACGCCGGCACCGGCACGGGCCACAGCCAGCAGGGACTGGGGCAGCTCCATATCATGCATGGCAGCGGAGCGCACCAGAATGCCGTCGGGGGCCGTTTCCTGAGCGGATACGGCGTATTCATTGTCGCGGAGGACGCCATCGATAATCGGGCTGATGGCGTTGAGCGTTTGAATCTTGTACATGTTCCTTCTCCTGTCAGGCGTTGTCTGCCTCGAATTGCTTCATAAAGTCAACCAGCTTCTGCACACCTTCCACAGGCATGGCGTTGTAGATGCTGGCTCGCATGCCGCCCACGGTGCGGTGACCCTTCAGGTTGACCAGACCGGCCTTTGCCGCGGCCTTGACGAAGGCGGCATCCTTGTCGGCATCGCCGGTAACGAAGGTCACGTTCATGCGGGAGCGGTATTCCTTCACGGCGGTGGGCTTGAACAGCTTGCTCTCATCCAGATAATCATAGAGCAGGGCAGCCTTTTCGATGTTGATTTTCTCCATGGCAGCCACGCCGCCCATGTCCTTCACCCACTTGAAGGTGAGCCCGGCCAGATAAATGCCGTAGGTGTTGGGGGTGTTGTACATGCTGCCGGCCTTGGCCTGAACCTCCCAGTTGAGCAGCTTGGGGCAGATGTCCTTTGCCTTGCCCAACAGGTCCTTGCGGACAATCAGCACACACAGGCCGCTGGGGCCGATGTTCTTCTGCGCACCGGCATACAGCACACCGAAGCGGTTGATGTCGTACACCTCGGAGAGGATGTTGCTGCTGGCATCAGCCACCAGCGGCGCGGGGGTATCGGGTAAATCCACATAGCGGGTGCCGTAGAGGGTGTTGTTGGTGGTGATGTGCACATAGTCCGCATCGGGGGAGAAGGCGGCCTTTGTCAGGTCAGGCACGTAGGTGTAGTTGTCCTCCCGGCTGGAGGCCGCCACGTTCACTGTGCCGTAGCGCTTTGCTTCCTCTGCGGCCAGATGGGCAAAGTTGCCGCTGTCCACATAATCAGCCTTGCCGTTTACCATCAGGTTCAGGGGCACGGCGGAAAACTGCTGGGTGGCGCCGCCCTGCAGGAACAGCACCTCGTAGCTGTCGGGGATGGCCATCAGCTCCCGCAAATCTGCCACCGTCTGATCATAAATATCGGTGTACATCTTGCTGCGGTGGCTCATTTCCATTACGGACATGCCCGTGTCGCCATAGCAAACTAAATCCTTCTGTGCCTGCTCCAGCACCGGCAGCGCCAGCATGGAGGGTCCGGGGGAAAAATTATAAACGCGTTCCATAAAGAAAACCTCCCTTTGGGATTATTTGGAAATTGCGCGATTTTCATTTATTATGCATCGGATTTATACAAAAAGCAAGCCCAGAAGAGACAAATTGACGAAAAAGTGACGAGGGGGAGATGGTCCTCTTTAAGCAACAGGAATCAGGGGAATGATATTGCGCAAGTTGGGAAAAGATGGTATGATGTGAATACATAGTTTACTAAAGGTGGTGAAAAAAGAATACCTGTCAAAATTAGCTCCAGATCTAATAAATGTTCCTTCGTTTAATTTTTTCATTTGAGGATTAATAATCTAACTCATTAAAATCGGGACTTTCTATTTAAATACATCAAAACTCCATCCTATGTCTTGCCCCATATTTTTTCTAAATGCGTCAAGCATCATTCTTGTCTGGACAAGCGACGAAGACTTCGTCATTAAATCATTTACTTGATTCTACGACAATGCTTTTCCTGCATTCTTTTGAAATATATTATCTATTTCTTTTACTGTTTTTGTTGCATGCTATAATGAATACGAAAAATTACCGGTTAAAGAATTTCCCAAAGATGTAAATGCCGACCTTATCTAAGTAATAGCTGTTATTAAATTCTAAAACGGATTGGTCTATGGGATTCCAGATGTTCCTTGAGTTTCAGACAGATATTTAAATTGCTAATCTGTATTTGTTATTTTAGAAGCGTCAGTTAGTGTTTGGTTTAATTCTGTTGATAATCTATCTAATGCAGCATCGTCAAATACAGGACTAATTTTAGCCGTCCATGAGAAGTTTGCCATAATAGTCACTCTCCTTTTTTATTGAAATTTATTTTTTTAAAATGTTATTATTGTAATGAAAGGTGATGATTGCATGTATTTTTGTTTTTGTTGTCTTCGTCAAAAAAGAAATCGATATATAATAGAACAAGTTCTTTCTTTTGTTCGTTTCTCGGAAGAAACAACAAAAAATAGATTAAGAATAAATAAATCAAATATAATTGATTAGTATGTTAGTGAATTATTTTTTATTGATTTGGATACAATTGGTCTGAATGAAAACGAATTTGACGATTTGTATACTCCATAGTATATTTACTAGAATAAACATAATGATTAGTTTGCTTTGTTGTACGAAAAACTTGCAGAATATTGCAATAAACAACAAATCAAACAATTTTAGTTCGGACGCAGATACGATTTGAATCGTTATTTATTTGGCCTTGATTATGATTTGCCGTAGAATATTCGGAATAGAAAAGGAACACTTAAATAGTGGGAAGATCATTATATAAACAATTTAAAATATATATTTAAGACAGAGTTTTCTGATTGGGAATGGTATTTGCGTTTATTCTATTTGAGATTCGAACAATAGTTAATTGATTAGAATTTCAACGGAAAAGTATTTTAGACTATCTTAAACATCCACAACATTAAATGGAATAACGACAACGAACCGTTCGATTAGTACAAAACAGCCGTTAAATTTAATTCTGTATTTTTTGGCGGCGATTATAGAGGCAATTATTCGTTTAGCAAAACGCCAATTGTGTCTAGAATGCAGACATTGAAACCATTTGCACATGGATATTTTACGACATTGAACATGCAAGAAATAATGAAATGCACGGATGAATCAAACTCTCTTGTTGTATAGTTAAGAAAAACAATCACGTATTACAATAAGAAAAGAGAGAACATTAAATCAAAAGGATTTCAGCGTCTATTAGACGTTTTGAAACTAAAAGATTATGCGACAACTTCCGCAAGAGGATTAACAAAACTACATTGTTGTGATAAACCAACAGACGAAGAATTTTCAAAAAACAGAATTTTAGTCGATAAATACGGTTGGTCAAAAGATTAACAAAAAAGGGAGAGACATAGTCTACCGACTATAATCTCTCCCTTTTTGGTATTTTTGATGCAAATAAAAAATATAAACGTAAGCGTCAACTTTAAATCGTCCAACACCACAAAAAAGCTGCCGCCGGTCAAT
>JAUNDF010000002.1:54063-79104 GCA_030526225.1 Clostridia bacterium | reverse complement strand
ACCATTGTCATCATCACCCATGAGATGGCCGTCATCAAAGCCATTGCCAACCGGGTGGCCGTGATGGAAAACGGCCGTGTGGTGGAGGAAGGCAGCGTGTATGACATTTTCTCCAGCCCCAAGGCAGACATCACCCGCCGGTTTATCGAATCCGCTTCTCCTTTGGGGAAGATTCACCGGCTGATTGCCAAGGATTCCCATCTGGTGCAGGTCAAGCCCGGGGAAAAGCTGGTCAAGATGACCTTCCTGCAGGAATGCGCCGCCGAGCATGTGCTGACCACCGCCGCACGGCAGTTCGGCTTTGACTTCAATGTGGTGCTGGCCAACATGGAATATCTCCACGGCCAGCCCCTGGGCGGCATGATCGGCATCCTTTCCGGCGGAGCAGACAGCATCGAAAACGGCATCCGCTATCTGGCAGAAAATCATGTGACCACGGAGGTGCTCAAGGATGGAAGCGTTGATTAAGCAGTGGGCCCCGAGCCTGTATACCTACAGGGACAAGTTCTTCAAAAGCTGCGATGCCACCGTGGAGATGTTCTGGAAGGCGGGCCTGATTGCCTTTTTCATCGGTCTCCTGCTGGGCATTTTGCTGGTGGTGACCAAAAAGGGCGGCATCCGGCCCTGCCCCGTGGTGTATCAGCTGGTCAATCTGGTGGTGAACGTGTTCCGCTCCATCCCCTTTATTATCCTGCTTATTTTCCTCATTCCCCTGACCCGCGCCGTGGTGGGTACCGCCATTAACGTGAAGGGTGCCATCCTGCCCCTTGTGTTCGGTACGGTGCCCTTCTACACCCGTCAGGTGGAGGTTGCCCTTTCCGGCGTGGATGCCGGCAAGGTGGAGGCCGCCCGCAGCATGGGCTCCGGCACCTTTGGCATCATCTGCCGCGTATACCTGCACGAGGCCGTGCCGGATTTGATTCGCGTGACCACCGTCACCGCCATCAGCCTGATTGGTCTGACTACCATGGCCGGCGCAGTGGGTGCCGGCGGCATCGGCTCCTTTGCCATCAACTACGGCCAGAACCAGAACCACCCCGACATCGTCAATGTGTGCGTCATCGTCCTGCTGGTGGTGACCTTTATCCTGCAGGGGCTGGGCAACACCCTGTCCCGCCGGACCACCAACCGCGGTCTGGTGACCCGCCGCCACAAGTAAACGGAGGAACATGCCATGAGCCATCGCGACACCATCATCTCCTACGCCGAGGCACAGTACCCTGTTTACCGGCAGCTGGCGCTGGATATCCATGCCCGCCCCGAAACAAGCAACCACGAATATTTCGCCTGTGAGGTGCTGACCAAACAGCTTGCAAACGAAGGCTTTGATGTGACGGTGGATGTGGCCGGACACCCCACAGGCTTTGTGGGCACCTACAAAAGCGCCAAGCCCGGTCCCACGCTGTGCTTTCTGGCAGAATACGATGCCCTGGCCGGTCTCGGTCACGGCTGCGGCCACAACCTGTTCGGCGCCACCTCCCTGTTGGCCGCCGCTTCCCTGAAGCAGGTGGTTGATGCTGTGGGCGGTGAAATCCGCGTATACGGCACCCCCGGTGAGGAGGGCGGCGAAAACGGCAGTGCCAAGGGCAGCTTCGTGCGGGAGGGCTTCTTCAAGGATGTGGATGCGGCTCTTTGCGTGCACCCCGGCAGCGATCACCATGAGCTGACCCATGCGGAGATTGCCTGCGCGCCCTTCCGCATTGCCTTCAAGGGCAAGGCCGCCCATGCCGCCGCCAACCCCTATGAGGGCATCAACGCGCTGGATGCGCTGATTCTTGTGTTCAACGCCATTGGTCTGCTGCGCCAGCAGCTGCAGCAGGATGTGCGCATCCACGGCATCATCACCAAAGGCGGCGATGCACCCAACACCATCCCCGATGACACCGAGGCCCGGTTCTATGTCCGGGCGGCCACGGTGAAGCGGATGATGGAGGTGTACCATCAAATCGAGAACATCGCTCAGGGCGCGGCACTGCAGACGGGCTGCACCGTCATTGTGGAGCCCACCCAGCGCAATCTGGTGGAAAACATTGTGCCTACCCCCGCCTTTGATGCGGTCTACCTGAAGAACCTGCTGTCTCTGGGCGAAAGCTACACCCCTGAGGAGTATGCGCCCCTGGGCTCCTCCGATGTGGGCAATGTGTCTCAGGTGATTCCCACCATTCAGCCCATGATTCGCATCTGCAGCCAGCCGGTAGCCGGTCACAGCACCGAAAAGCTGGAGGCCTGCCGCAGTGAAGAGGGTCTGCGCTCCATCGCCCTGGGCGCAAAGGCCCTTGCCCTGACGGCGCTGGATTTAATCGAAGACCCGGCACTGCTTGCAAGCATCAAAGAAGCCCACCGGCAGGCGGTGGAAAATCAGGCGTGAGGGATGAGGTCCCATAAGAGACTGTGAAGACATTTTTCACAGTCTTTTTTCTTTGCCCTTGCTCCCCTTGCCATCAGCCGATATAATAGAAGCAGCTGAAAACAGAACAGGGGGATGCGGATGAACGAGCCGGCACGGATTTTGCGGCGGCTTTTGGTGTATTTGCTGATTCTTTTGGTCGCCGGCAATCTGTATATCACTACCTTTAGCAACACCTTCCCCATCCGGAGCAATTCCACCACGTTTCTGGTGGCATGCTCGTTTTGCCTGCTGCTGTATTACAACCGCCGGGTGGCCACAGAGGGGCGCATCAAGCGGCTGATGCTGGGCATTGCATGCCAGTCCATTTCGCTGATGGTTGTGCGGGGCATCAAGTACACCCTGCTGAACGGGCTGGATGTGCTGACCCGCCATGCGTGGTATCTGTATTATGTGCCCATACTGCTGATTCCCGCCTTTCTGTTCTGCATCGCTCTGCTGGTCAACGGCGCAGAAACGCCCCTGTTCCGGCGCAGACAGCGGCTGGTGATAGCCATCACCCTTATGTTGATTTTGCTGATTGTCACCAACGATTGGCATCAGCAGGTTTTCCGGTTTCAGCCGGGGTTTATGAACTGGGATGATGACTACGATTACGTCTGGGGCTATGTCCTGCTGACCGCATGGGAATACGGGCTGTATCTGGCCTCGGCCATTGTGCTGATTAAAAAATGCCGGGTGGCGCGGGCAAAACGCCACAGCTGGCTGATTGTCCTGCCCTTTGCCCTGGGCATCACCCTGCTGTTGATGCAGGCCACAGACACCATGCCACGCATCAACGGCTATGAGCTGATTGGCTTCCCGGAAACGGTGATGCTGATGGTCTCCGGTGCCATGGAGGTACTGATGGGGCTGGGGTTGATTCCCACCAACGAGGGCTACGGCAAGCTGTTCCGTCTGTCGGGGCTTGCAGCGCAGATTACGGACAGAAGCGGCCGCGTGGTGTACAAATCAGACGCGGCATCGGAGCTAACCCCTGACCAATTGGCCGCACCCGACGGCACCCGCATCGGGGAGCATACCATCCTGCGCCGCATGGCTTTGCCCGGGGGCTTCGGCTACTGGCAGGCGGATGTATCCGCCCTTGACCGGCTGAATGAATAGCTGGCCGATGCCCGGGACCGCCTGAGCGAGGAAGCGGAGCTGATTCGCCTGCAGAACGAGCTGAAGGAGAAGCGCACCCAAATCGAACAGCGCTCCGCCGCCTATGACCGGCTGGCCCAGCGCACCCATGAGCAGTCCCTGCTGCTGAGCCGCTTATCCGAGGAAGCACTTTCCGCCGGGGACACGGAAACGGTTGAAGCCTGCAGAAGAAAAATCCTGTATCTGGGCGCGTACATCAAGCGCTGCGCCAACCTGATGCTGATGAGCACGGACAATCCGGTGCTCCCGGTAGGCGAGCTGGCGCTGTCCCTGGACGAGATATTGCGCTATGCCAATCAGCTGAGCTTTCCCGCGGCACTGGTCAATGATGCGGACGGCTGTGTATCCGCCGAAGCCGCCCTTGCCGTGTTTGAAACCATGGGTCAGCTGCCGGAAAACCATCTGGCGGGGCTGGCAGGCATCACTGTCCGGCTGGCCGATGCAGAGGACGGCGTTGTGTGCCGCATAGTTCTGTAGCAGCTTCAGCAGCCCCTGCCACAGGAACGGCTGCAGCGCTTGCGGAAAGCATCCGTTCAGGTGGATGCAGTGACAGAGGATGACATCACCTACCTGACCCTGCTGATGCCGAGAGGGGGTGACCGGCCATGACCGGCTTTGCCCTGTTCCCCCAGTCAATCCGGCTGATGGCCGGGCTGTGGAGCTTTCTTTTGATGACGCTGGGGCTGTTTCTGCCGGTGTATTCCCTGTACCAGAAGCGCTTCGGCTTTGCCGCATTGTCTGCCCTGCCCCTTGTCATCGCCCATATGCTGTGGCAGATTTGTACAGATTGGCAGCAGCTCGCCGCAGGAAGAATAGCGGACTGCCACGCCGTCACCCGATGGGCAATGCATTTGCCGTGGACAGTGTGGCTGGCGGTACTGATGCTTTTGACAGCCGTGCTGCTCTTCATGCTCCGCAGCAGCATCCGCTACGGACAGACGGCCATCACCCCTGCCGCCATCAAGCTGTGCGCCGACGGACTGCCCAGCGGCGTGTGCTATTGGCTGGAGAGCGGTCAGGTGATTTTTGCCAACAGCCGCATGAACACACTGTGCGCCGAAATTACCCATCAGGCGCTGATGAACGGCAACACCTTCCGGGATGCCCTGACGCAGGATTACTACACCGTCAGCGGCCGCGTGTGGCGCTTTGTCTGCCGCGAGGTGACGATGGACGGCCATCCCCTGCAGGAGATGCTTGCGCAGGATGTGACGGAGGAATACGCCAAAACGGAGGCCCTGCGCCGCGACAACCGGCAGCTTGAACGCATCAACCGTGAACTGCAATCGTATCAGGCAGACATTACGGAATCGGTGCGCAGGCAGGAAATCCTGCAGGCAAAGGTGAATATTCATGATGAGATGAACCGCCTGATGCTGACCACCGCCGCGGCCGATGTTGCAGGCCGCGAGGCCATGCGGGATATCCTGACCACATGGCAGAAAAACGCAGTACTGCTCTGCATGGAAGCCGAGCAGCAGAAGCTGGAGCAGCACCGGCTGGACGCGCTGGCCCGTCAGCTGAACATCCGCCTGACATGGCACCGGCCCATGCCCGCCGCCCTGACAGAGGCCCAGCAGGCGCTGGTCTGCACCGCCGCAAGGGAGGCCATCATCAACGCCGTGAAGCACGCCGGTGCCGAGAATCTGTCCGTAGCCTTTGAGGATACGGAGGAGGGCATCGTCTGCACCTTTGAAAATGACGGCAAGCTGCCCCAAGGGCCCATCCGCTTTTCCGGCGGGCTTGGCAATCTGGCCCGGCTGGCACAGCAGCAGCATACCCGCGTCACCGCCGAAGCAGACACCGCCTTTCGGGTGAAGCTGCATTTCGGCACAGGGGAAACCCATCATCCGCCGAAGGGAGGCACAACCATTTGACCTTTAACGTGCTGATTGTAGAAGATCAGGATATGCCCCGGGAGCTGTTTGGCATTTATATCCGCCAAAGCAGCGATTTTGCCCTTGCCGGTTCCATCCCCAACGCCGCCGGTGCGCCGGAATTCTGCCGCAGGCATCCGGTGGATTTGATCCTGATGGATGTGATTACAGAGCTGGGCCACAGCGGGCTGGATGCGGCGGAGGAAATCAAGCGCACCTTCCCCCACATCAAAATCATCATTGTCACCTCCATGCCCGAATATTCATGGCTGGAGCGGGCAAGGAACATCGGCGTGGATTCCTTCTGGTACAAGGACGGCCAGCAGGAGACCATCCTGCAGGTGATGCGCCGCACCATGGCCGGTGAACGCCTGTACCCCGACGATACGCCCCTGATTCCCCTGGGCAAGAGCAGCAACCACGAGTTCTCCACCCGATAGCTGGAGGTGCTTCGGGAACTGGTCACCGGCGACAGCAATGCCGAAATCGGGCAGACCCTCCACCTTGCCACCGGCACGGTAAAGAACTATATTCAGCGGATGCTGGAGAAAACCGGCTTCAAAACCCGCACAGAGCTTGTCAGCGAAGCCTGCCGGCTGGGGATTGTGATCAGGGAGAGGAAAAAGGGGGACGGATGAGGTCCCTTAAAGAGACGCAAATAATGTTTTTTACATCTCCCCTTCCAAATATTTGCAGAAACAGATTGGATACATTCAATTTTGTCCATGTTTCATGCATTTCCTGTTTTTGTTTTGCATTTTATCGCACATTCAATTGCACATTCCCCATGCCTATGGTATGATAGATACATTCCAACGAAGGAATACAACCAAAGGCAGCGAGCAACACCGGTTCCGGAGGGCGGGGCCGGTGATTTGTGTATACCCGTTTTTCCCCGCGTGGACAAAACCGATACAGGAGGAATGAGCATGCCGGATACCAGAGCATTGATTGCGCACACCGACGACATCAACGAGCTGCTGGCCCGTTACGGGGTCAAGTTTGGCATCTACAAGGAGGGCGTTTTCCGGGAGCAGCTGTTCCCCTTTGATGCCATCCCGCGGGTGATTGAGGCGGATGATTTCGCCGTGCTGGAGAAGGGCCTGAAGCAGCGTGTCATGGCCCTGAACCTGTTTATCGCGGATATCTACGGCGACAAGAAGATTATCCGCGACAAGGTGGTGCCGGAGGAGTTTGTGTTCAACAGCCCCGGCTATCTCCACCAGTGCGAGGGTCAGCTGCCCCCCAAGGGCGTGTGGTCCCACATTTCCGGCATCGATCTGGTGCAGGGCAAGGACGGCAGCTGGTTTATTCTGGAGGATAACCTGCGGGTGCCCTCCGGTGCCAGCTATCCCATGATTGCCCGGGAGCTGTGCCGCCGGGCCAGCCCCCGCACCTTCCAGACCAATGCCGTGGCGGACAACCGGGACTATGCCCGGCTGCTGAAGAAAACCATGGACCACGTGAGCACCGGCGGCTGCAATGTCATCCTCACCCCCGGCCGCTACAACGCCGCCTATTTCGAGCACTCCTTCCTTGCGGAAAAGACGGGGGCGCATCTGGTCACCGGCAACGAGCTGACCGTGGAGGACGGCTATCTGTGGTTCAACGGCTATGACGGCAACAAGGAGCGGGTGGGCACGGTGTACCGCCGCATCTCCGATGATTTCCTTGACCCCATGGCCTTCCGGGCCGATTCCCTCATCGGCATCCCCCACCTGTATGATGTGTTCCGTCAGGGCCATGTGGCGCTGATGAACGCCCCCGGCAACGGCGTGGCCGATGACAAGGGCATCTACTACTTTGTGCCCAAGATGATTCGCTACTATCTGGGCGAGGAGCCCATTCTCCACAACGCCCCCACCTATCTGCCCTATTATGACGAGGACATGCAGTACGTGCTGGACAAGTTCGACTCCCTCGTTTTGAAGGATGTGGCAGAGGCCGGCGGCTACGGCGTGGTCTTCGGCAGCAAGATGACCGCACAGCAGAAGGCTGATTTCATCGCATTGCTGAAGAAGGAGCCCCGCCGCTTTATCGCCCAGGAGGTCATTGACTTCCGGGATCTGGACATCATGGATCAGGGGCAGCCGGTCCCCCGCAAGGCAGACCTGCGCGCCTTTGTGCTGATGGCCGACGAGCCCATGGTGTGGCGCAGCGGCCTGACCCGCTTTTCCAGAAATCCCGATTCGTTTATCGTCAACAGCTCACAGGGAGGAGGCTTTAAGGACACATGGGTATTGTCTCAACCGTAAACACCGACAAGCTGTACTGGCTGGGCCGCTACAGCGAGCGGGTATACACCACCATCCGCCTGTTTGGCGAAAGCTTTGATAAGATTATCGACGGGGATAATGAGCATATCCGGCTGTTTTGTGATTCCCTTGATATTCCCTGCGATTACACCAATCCGGAGGATTTTGTGGAGCGGTACCTGTTCGATGCCGCCAACCCCGACTCCGTCATTTCAAACCTGACCCGCGCCTATGACAACGCCATGACGCTGCGCGAGGAAATCGGCAGTGAGTGCATCAGCTACATCCAGCTGGCCATTTATGTCATGGCCCGCCTGCAGGGGGATGAAAGCCCCATGCTGGGCCTGCAGAAGATTCTCGACCACATCCTGTCCTTCTGGGGTCTGGCGGATGACATGATTCCCGATGAAAACGTGCGCAACATCATCAAAACCGGCAAGCGGGTGGAGCGGCTGGATTTGTACGCCCGTCTGCATCGCCCTGCGGGGGATATCCGGCGGGAGGTGCACCGGCTTTCCGTGCGCATCAGCCGCACCAACCTGAAGTACGACAGCGCCCACATCCTGAAGCTCAACGCCCTTGCGGAAAGCGACGCTGTGGATTATCCCGCCGTGCTGCATCTGGTGGAGCAGCTGGTCAGCATCTGATGAAGGAGGCACCGACATGACAACGCTCGGTTTCTCTTTTCAGCTGCAGCTGTCCTTCTCCTGCCCGGTACAGCGCCATGCCTTTGTGCTGCGCTGTCTGCCGGAGAGCAGTGCAAGCCAGCAGGTGGAGCGGGCAGACATTCACGTTTTGCCCCGGCTTCCGCTCACCCATTCCTCCGATGCCTTTGGCCTGAAGCAGACCGGCACCATCTTTGCCCCCCACGCAGGCTTCTGTGTACAGGCAGAGGGCCGCGTACAGGTGGCCCCCGAAGCACCGGAACCGTCACCCCCCGACTGGCAGCTGGGGCCATATCGCTGTCACACCCCCATGACCGTCCCCGGCGAGGCACTGCAGGCGCTGAATGCATCCCTCAAGGGGGATGATATCCCCGACAGCGTGATGACACTGCTGCAGGACAAATTCGTCTATCAGCCCGGCGTAACAGGCGTATCCACCACCGCGGAGGAGGCCGCCGCCGCCATGCAGGGCGTTTGTCAGGATGAAAGCCATGTGATGCTTTCCCTGCTTCGCATGCACGGCATCCCCTGCCGGTATGTCATGGGCTATATGCTGGGGGACGGCTCCACCCACGCATGGGTGGAATATGCCCGGGACGGCCGATGGCTGGGACTTGACCCCACCAACCGCCGGGCGGTTAATGATGAATATATCCGCATCGCCTTTGGCCGGGATGCCAACGATTGCCCGGTCAACCGGGGCATCTTCTCCGGCAGTGCATGGCAGCGCAGCCAGTGCAGCGCGGCGGTGTGGAAGGAGTAAAGAGCAATGATTGAAACAGTAACGCAGCTGGGTCTGCCGGTGGATGAGCAGCTGTGCATCCGCAAAAACCGGCTTCAGCCCGAGGGCGGCGGCGGCAAGCGCATCAGCATCGTCACCGGCATCCATGGTGATGAGCTGGAGGGCCAGTATGTATGCTGGCTGCTGCAGCAGAGGATTGCCGAGCATCCCGAATGCCTCCATGGCACGGTGGATATCTATCCGGCCATGAACCCCTTCGGCATCGATTCCGTTACCCGCGGCATCCCCGCCTTTGACCTTGACATGAACCGCATCTTCCCCGGCAGTGTGGACGGTGACATGAACGAATACATCGCCGCCGAAATCGTGGAGGACATTGCGGGCAGTGACATGGCCGTGGATATCCACGCCAGCAACATCTACCTGACGGAAATCCCCCAAATCCGCATCAACGAAATCACGGCAGAGCGGCTGGTTCCTTTGGCACAAAAGGCCAATGTGGACTTTGTGTGGGTCCACGGCTCCTCCACCGTGCTGGAATCCACCCTTGCCTTTGCCCTCAACAGCCGCGGCGTGGATACGCTGGTGGTGGAGATGGGCGTGGGCATGCGCATCACCCGCAGCTATGGCGAGCAGCTGACGGCGGGCATCCTCAGCCTGATGAAAACCCTGGGCATCTGGTCGGGCGAAGCAGAAATCACCCACACGCCCATCATCTCCTCCGACCCGGATGAGGTGGAGTTCCTCAACGCGCCCGTTTCCGGCGTGTTTGTCAAGACCCGCAGCCATGGCGCGATTCTTTCCCCCGGGGACGAAATCGGCATCATTATCGACCCCCTGCAGGGGACGGTGCTGCATCGGGTGGTTTCCCCCTGCGAGGGCTGGCTGTTTACCGTGCGGGAATATCCCATGGTGGACCAGGGCTCCCTGATGGCCCGCATCCTGAAGGGGCACACGGAGGAGGCACGGCAGAAGGGCGGTGAGGCCCTGTGAAAAAGGAAGTGCTGTACGAGGTCAAGGCCATCTACCGGGATGATTTCCGGGTGACGGGCTACACCTTCGGCGAGGGCGAAAAGGCCCTGTGCATCATCGGCAGCATGCGGGGCAACGAAAACCAGCAGCTGTACTGCTGTGCCCGGCTTGTATCGCGCTTAAAGCAGCTGGAGGAGGACGGCGCCCTGATGCCCGGCAAGAAAATCCTTGTCATTCCCTGCGCCAACCCCTATTCCATCAACACCAAAAAGCGCTTCTGGTGCACCGACAACACCGACATCAACCGCATGTTCCCCGGCTATGATCTGGGCGAAACCACCCAGCGCATTGCCGCCGGGATTTTTGAACATGTGAAGGGCTGGCAGTACGGCATCCAGTTTGCCTCCTTCTACATGCCCGGCGCGTTTATCCCCCATGTGCGCATGATGGAGACAGGCTATCAAAACACCGACCTTGCCTGTGATTTCGGCCTGCCCTATGTGGTGGTGCATCACACCCGCCCCTTTGATACCACCACCCTCAACTACAACTGGCAGATCTGGGGCACACAGGCATTCTCCCTGTACACCACCAACACCGCACGGGTGGATGAGGAAAGCGCCCTTCAGTCTGAAGAAGCGGTGCTGAACTTTATGGCAAGGCAGGGGCTGATTCACTACCATGCCCGGGGCGGCTACCGGAGTGAGGTGATTCACTCCTCCGATTTTGTCAGCATCCGCACAGAGGCCGCCGGGTTCCTGAAGTGCTTTGTCAAGCCGGGGCAGCGTGTCACCCGCGGTCAGCCTTTGGCCCGCATCCTTGACCCCTATGATTTATCCATCCGCGCAGAATTAAAGGCTCCGGTGAACGGCGTTGTCGCCTTTGCCGGTGATGAGCCCATGACCTATGCCAACACCGCCGTGCTGAAGCTGATTCGGGAAGATGAGTGAGCGCGGCGTGACGGATGAGGTCTCCTTAGGGGCTGTGAAAGAATCCTTCATTTTTTCACAGCCTCCTTTTTCTTTCCCGTCGCCTCATCCATGGTGATAATTTCGTCAATGTGCTATAATGGTTCATATATGGTTCACAGCTGTCATGCACAATAGAAGCTGCCGGTGCTTCGTTCATTCAATCAGGCACCGGAACAATCGATTCGGAGGAATCCTGCCATGAATTATTTTGACGCAAAGCTGACCGAAGAAGAGCGGGCCCGGCTGCCATATCTTGAAACCATTCCCATGCTGCTGGAAAAGTGCGGCCATGACTATGCCGACCGGCTCGCTGTTGCCGATAACGACCGCCAGCTGACCTACGCCCAATTGCTGGATGAAGTAGGCCGCTGCAGAACAATCCTTGCCGATTTCGCCCCCGATGCCCACATCGGCGTGATGTGCCGCAACAATGTGGATGCCATGTGCTGGATGCTGGCTGTGCCTTCCTCCGGCCGGGTGGTTACCATGCTGCCCGCATCCCTGTCCGCACCGGTGCTGGGTGCGCTGGTGAAGAAATTCGACCTGGCCGCACTGGTGATGGATGCGGAGTTCCTGCCCCTTGCCGATGCGCTGCCCCTGCTCAGGGTAACCGCCTCCCAGAGAGGAGAAGCATATACCGAAGCCGCCGCCGTGACCAGGGACACCGTGGCCGCCATCTTCATGACCGGCGGCACCACCGGCACCCCCAAGGGCGCAGTGCTCAGCCACGGTGCGCTGATGCGCGGCGCACACAACGGCACCTACCGCCCTGCGGGCAGGGTGTTCGGCAACCGCTACATCCTGATGCTGCCCATGAGCCACATTTTCGGCGCGGTGGCGGGCTTCCTCAGCTGCCTGTACACCGGCTCCGTCATCCACGGCTGCAAGGATGTGCGCACGGGCGTGATGATGATTCCCCGGCTGAAGCCCACGGGCCTTGTGCTGGTGCCCGGCATTGTGGATGTGGTGCTCTCCCTTGCCAAGCTGAAGGGCAAGGCCTTCCTCGGCGACCTGAACGCCATCATCTGCGGCGCCGCCCCCGTACCCGCCCGGCTGATGACCCAGCTGCAGGCCTACGGCATCAGCCTGTATGCCGGCTACGGCCTGACCGAGGGCACCAACCTGACCTGCGCCAATCTGGATACGGACAAAAAGCCCCACACCATGGGCCATTTCTTCCCCCATCAGGAGGCAAAGGTGGTGGACGGCGAATTGTGGATCCGCGGCGACAACCTGATGAACGGCTACTACAACGACCCGGAGGAAACCGCCCGCGTGCTGGAGGATGGCTGGCTGAAGACCGGCGATCTGGTGGAGATTGACGAGGACGGCGATGTGACCATCGTGGGCCGCATCAAGAACCTGATTATCCTGCCCAACGGCGAAAACGTATCCCCCGAGGAGCTGGAGAATCTGGTGAACCAGAGCAATCTGGTGCAGGATTGCCTTGTCCGGGCCGATGAAGAAAACAAGCTGTGGGTGGAAATCTATCCCACCGAGCAGGCAAAGGCCATGGGCGAAGCCATGCAGCAGGCCATCACCGACGAGGTGTCCGCCATCAACAAGACCCTGCCCACCTTCAAGCGGATGAACCGCATCACCCTCCGCGAAGAGGACTTCAAGCGCACCGGCGCCATGAAGATTGACCGCCGCAATTCTTAACGCAATCATTTCAGGAGGAGATACACCATGAACGACATCAAGCAAAAGCTGGTGCAGGTGCTGGCAGAAGCGCTGCCCAACCGCGAATTTGGCGAGATTGCCATGGCCGACCGGCTGGTGGAGGACCTGCAGCTTTCCTCTCTGGACCTGATGGTGCTTGCCTTTCAGGTGGAGGAAGCCTTTGACATCACCTTCGGCGACGATTTTGAGCCGGATACCGTGGAGGACCTGTGCGCACTGATTCTCCGCCAGACCGGCAACGCATAAACCATCCGCAACCGACACATACTGACAGGAAGGCCGACACAAGATGAAATCCGCTATGCCAGCCGCCAAGCCGAAAGCCGCCGATACCGGACAGCTTTTCGGCGATATTTACGCCTTTGTTTTCTCCCTGCTGCTTTCCAGCGCACTGACCGGGTTCCCCCTGATTGGCGGAACCTTCTTTCTGTGCGGCAGCATTGCCTGTTCCCTGCTGGACCACGGGGACATGGCCCTTTTGACCAAGGGACAGAGACTGTTCCAGCGCATCCTGTACGGCGTGCTGCTGGCCGTTGATTTTCTGCTGATTTTCTTCTACCCCTACGATGTATCCGGCCGCCATGTGTGGACCATCTTCGCCGTGCAGCTGCTGGTGTTCTCAAGCGACATCATCGTTTCCGCCATCAAAAAGCGGATGTCTGCCGGCAAGCCCATCAGCTACGGCTTCTATGTGTTTCTGGAGAGCCTGCTGGCCGTTACCGGCGGCTGCATCATCTTCTTTGCCTGCCCGGATAAGCGCATTCTGGCGGCGGCCTATCTGGTGATGTTTGCCCTGCATGTGGGCCAGCACCTGAAAAATCTGGAGCCTGCCGCACCCTTCAGCCGCGAGGTGCTTGCCCTGCGGCGCAGCGAATACCGGCAGGGCTATGCCTACCGGCTGTATGAGCTGGCTTCCCTGTTTGTCAACATGGCGGCCTGCATCTGTGTGATACTTGTGTACTGCACCATCTCCCTGACCTCCGGTCAGATTGTGGCGGCCATGGGCGTTGCACTGCTGTGCATGCTGCTTGCCGCCCTTTCCGCAAGGCTGTACATGAACAGAAAGCGAGCCAAGGAGGAGCTGGAGGTCACCTCGCTGGTGCTGTGGGCACTGGCCTTCTGGCTGGGCGGTCTGGTGCTGTACTGCAACAACCTGCTGACCCCCGCCGGGTCTGTGTGGAAGACCTTTGTGGGCATGGCCCTGTGCTCCTACGGCATCTCCCTGACGCTCTCCTGCATGCGGGAGGTTGACAGCCTGCTGCAGCTTTCCACCGCCCTGTATGCGGCAGAGGACCCTGCGGCCTTCCGTGCCGCAGCCAAGCAGCGGAATCAGACGGTTTGGCTGGTGGGCGAGCTGTTCGCCCTGCTGTTCCTCACCTTCTCCATGACGGTGACCCGCAGCTCCTATCTGGAGAATTTCGCCTGTGCCGACAGCCTGAAGCCCCTGCTGCTGATTCCTGCGGGCATCCTGATTGCCGCCGCCTTTGTCACGCTGCTGCTGTTCCCCGTCAACAACCGCTATGTCCACAAGCTGAAGCGGCTGCTGCGCATGCGGGAGGAGGGCAAAACCAACCGGGCCCTGCAGGCACAGATGGAGAGCGTGTTCGTGGCCAAGCGCCGCCGCCCTGTGGGCATCAACATCCTCAAGGGGCTGCTTCGCCCCTTCTTCCGGCACAAGGTCATCGGCCGGGAAAAGCTGGTGGAGGATGAAGCCAACCCGCTGGTCATCCTGTGCAACCACAGCGAGATTTACGGTCCCCTGGCCGCAGTCATCAACCTGCCCTTCTACGTAAGGCCCTGGGTGATTTCCGACATGGTGGTGGATCCGGAGACCTTCGCCGAATTTTTCCGGCGCAACAACCTCAACGACATCAAGTGGATTCCCGAACAATGGAAAACGCCCATCGCACTGCGGCTGGGGAAGATTTCCGTGTGGGGGATGAACCAGCTGGATTCCATCCCCGTTTTCCGCAACAAGCCCGCCAAGCTGATTGTGACCCTCCGGCAGACCATATCGGCCATGGAGGCGGGGGACAATATCCTGATTTTCCCCGAAAACCCGGATGCGGACCCGGAGCATCCCGGCTACCTGACAGAGGGCGTGGGCCCGCTGTTTGACGGCTTTGTGATGCTGGCCGATGCCTACTACCGCAAGGCAAAGAAATGCTGCCGCTTTGTGCCCGTCTTTGCCGACCGGCACGCCCGCACCATCACCGTGGGCGAGGAAATCACCTATAACCCGCAAGCGGACAGCGATGCATAGCGCAAGCGGATTGCCAATGAAGCCTATGAGCAGATGAAGGCCATGTACGAGGCCAGTCTGCAGGATATCAAGCGCCACTAAGGAGGCTATACCATGAACGAGGTCAAATCACCGAGAAAACCATTGCTGTTTTACTACTGCATCGCCCTGCTGGCGCTGTTTCTCATCAACTCTCTGCTGGTTCCCTTCATGGCCGAGCGGCAGATTGTGGAGGTGGACTACGGCACCTTCATGACCATGACGGATAAGAAGGAAATCGGCAGCGTCCAGATTACGGACAACCAGATTCTCTTCACCGACAAGGCCAACAAGACGATCTACCGCACCGGCCTGCTCAATGACCCCAGTCTGGTCACGCGGCTGCATGAATCCGGCGCGGAGTTCAAGAGCGAAATTGTGGAAAAAACCTCTCCCCTGCTCAGCTTCCTGCTGTCCTGGCTGTTCCCCATCATCATATTCGTTGTTGTCGGTCAGCTGCTGGCCCGGAAGATGATGAACAAGGCCGGCGGCGCCAACTCCATGATGTTCAACGCCGGAAAATCCAACGCCAAGGTGTATGTGCCCTCCAGCCAGGGCATCAAGTTTGACAGCGTGGAGGGCGTGGACGAGGCCAAGGAAAGCCTGCAGGAGATTGTGGATTACCTGCACAACCCCGACAAATTCAAGGCCATCGGCGCCAAGATGCCCAAGGGCGTGCTGCTGGTGGGCCCTCCCGGTACCGGCAAAACCCTGCTTGCCAAGGCGGTTGCCGGTGAAGCAGATGTGCCCTTCTTCTCCATGAGCGGCTCCGAATTTGTGGAGATGTTCGTGGGCATGGGTGCCAGCAAGGTCCGCGACCTGTTCAAGCAGGCCAAGGAAAAGGCCCCCTGCATTGTGTTCATTGACGAAATCGACGCCATCGGCAAAAAGCGCGACGGTCAGCTGGGCGGCAATGACGAGCGCGAGCAGACCCTCAACCAGCTGCTGACGGAAATGGACGGCTTTGAGGGCAACAACGGCGTGATGATTCTGGCCGCCTCCAACCGCCCCGAATCCCTTGACCCCGCCCTGACCCGTCCCGGCCGCTTTGACCGCCGCATCCCCGTGGAGCTGCCCGATCTGGACGGCCGCGAAAAAATCCTGAAGGTCCACGCACAGAAGGTGAAGGTGGAGGACAACATCGACTTTGGCCGCATCGCCCGCATGGCCGCCGGTGCCAGCGGTGCCGAGCTGGCCAACATCGTCAACGAGGCCGCCCTCCGCGCCGTGCGCATGGGCCGCGACAAGGCATCCCAGGCCGACCTTGAGGAGAGCATCGAGGTGGTCATCGCCGGCTATCAGAAGAAGAACGCCATCCTGACGGATAAGGAAAAGCTGATTGTCTCCTACCACGAAATCGGCCATGCGCTGGTGGCTGCCATGCAGACCCACGCCGCCCCCGTGCAGAAAATCACCATCGTGCCCCGCACCTCCGGCGCACTGGGCTACACCATGCAGGTGGAAGAGGGCAACCATTACCTGATGACCAAGGAAGAAATCGAAACCAAGATTGCCACCTACACCGGCGGCCGTGCCGCGGAGGAGGTCGCCTTCGGCTCTGTGACCACCGGCGCCAGCAACGACATCGAGCAGGCCACCAAGCTGGCCCGCGCCATGATTACCCGCTTCGGCATGTGTGATGAGTTCGACATGGTGGCCATGGAAACGGTGACCAACCAGTACCTGGGCGGCGACACCTCCATGTCCTGCTCTGCCGAAACCATGCGGCAAATCGACCTGAAAACCGTGGAGGTTGTCCGGCAGCAGCACGAGCTGGCCAAGCGCATCCTGACGGAAAACAAGCGCAAGCTGGACGAGCTGGCAAAGCACCTGTACGAAAAGGAAACCATCACCGGCGAGGAGTTTATGGCCATCCTGAACCAATAAGCAGTTCCCACTGAAGCAAACGCTTTGGGAAAGGAGGAGTTTTCCATCATACCCACTGTCAACAGCCATCTCCGCCACAACATCCTGCGCATGCCCGAGGTCATCCGGGAAGCCAGCGGCATCGTCATTTACGGCAAGCGCATCAAGAGCCTTGTGTTCACCACGGATTTGGCCATCATCAAAAACTGTGATGCGGACGCGGTTTTTGCCGTGTATCCCTTCACGCCCCAGCAATCCATCAGCGATGCCATCATCAAGCACTCCTCCATGCCGGTGTTCTGCGGCATTGGCGGCGGCACCACCCGCGGCCCCCGCACGGTGGCGCTGGCCAGGGACGTGGAAAGTCAGGGGGCCTGGGGCGCGGTGCTCAACGCCCCCATTTCCAACCTGAACCTGAAAATCGTTGCGGACGCGGTGGACATTCCCATCGTCATCACCGTGGTCAACGATGAAACGGACATCGCCGAGCGCATCAAAAGCGGCGCATCCGTTATCAATGTGGCCGGCGGCGCACAGACACCGGAGATTGTCCGGAAGGTGCGGGCTGTATCCCCCGACATTCCCATCATCGCCAGCGGCGGCAAAACGGACGAATCCATCCGGCAGACCATCCGCGCCGGTGCCAACGCCATCACCTACACGCCGCCCACCACCCAGGAGCTTTTCCGGGACATGATGGAAAACTATCGCGAAAACGCCGTCACCAACCCCGAGAGCTTCCTCTCCATCAGCCCGGAAAGCCGGGAATACCTGAAAACCATCGGCGAAAACCTGCTTTCGAAACGGGATGAATAGAAAACGGAATGATACCCTGTCATCATGGGGCTGTGAAGATTGTTCTTTCACAGCTCCTTTTTTGTTACCCAAGAGATTCTCCTGTTCTGCACACGAAAAGTATTTTCATAATTGTTCTGCCGTCAGAAATAATTTCCTTAATTGATTGATTTGCGCCCGAATGCTTGGTATAATGGAAGTACCTATCAATCGGTGTGTTTGCCGTACCGTCATTTTTCTCCGCATGTTTACCGGGATATTCCCCGGGGAAAGCGGATGATCATCATACCAGCGCATCCCGCATCTTTGGCCACGGGATTATAAGGAGGTTGGCCATGAAGGGGAAAAAGAAAATATTCCTGTCCGTCATCATTGCGGTCTCCATTATTTTTGTGGCGGCCATGTTTGTGTTTGCCCTGCAAAACGGGCGGCGCGTGACGGGCTACAATCAAAGCTATCTGGCCGATAATACGCTGAAGGCGGCCCAGACCATTGATGAAAACCTGTCCGGCGGCTTTACCAACATCCGGCTCATCAGCCAGCTGGTCAGCGGCTCGCTGGACAAGCCGTAGGTGGATATTGCCGCCCTGCAGCAGATGATTCAGCACTCCGTATTCGACTTTATGGAATATGCGGATGTGGAAGGCATGGACCACAACATCACCGGCGGCATTTCCGACGCACGGGACCGGCAGTATTACCTGGATGCCAAGGCAGGCAACACCGGCGTGGAGCTGATTTACAACTCCCGCGCCACCCACGAAACACTGCTGATGTTCTACTCCCCCGTGTATTACCATGGCGAATTTGCCGGCTCGCTGGTGGGCGTGTATCAGGCCGCCAACAAAATCACCAGCCTCCTGCAGGACAGCTTCTTCGGCGAGGCTTCCCTTTCCTATCTGGCCAACAGCGAGGGCCGGATTATCGCCTGCAGCGACGGCTTTGACCCGCAAAAGGAAATGTACCTGACCGACCTTGCCCAGGGCGATGCCAAGGTGCTGTCGGCCCTGAACAAGGCCATGCATACCCCCGGCGGCAGCCTGATTCCCTTCCCCGGCAACGATGTGGGCGGCTATCTGACCGTGCTCCCCGACACCGGCTACTTCATCATCCGCATCTTCCCGCCCAAGGCACACATGGCAATCGTTGCCCGCTCCAACACGCTGGTGTTCTGCTTTGTGGCGGTGCTGATGCTGCTGTTCGCGGGCTTCATCATCTACCTTGCGCAGTTCTTCCGGGATGAGCAGGCAGAGCTGGAGGCCGCCATGAAGGAGGCGGAAAACGCCAATTCCGCCAAAACCACCTTCCTGTTCAACATGTCCCACGACATCCGCACCCCCATGAACGCCATCATCGGCTTCCGCAACCTGCTGGAAAAGCATCAGGATAATCCCGAAAAGCGGGCAGGCTATCTGCGGAAAATCGACGATGCCAGCACGGTGCTGCTGTCCATCATCAACAATGTGCTGGAGATGGCCCGCATCGAAAAGGGCACGCTGGAGGTGGAGGAAATCCCCTGGAGCGCGGAGGAATTCACCGACAGCCTGTATTCCATCTTCTCCGACATGATGCGCCAGAAGAACATCACCTTCACCCAGGATTTTCAGGCGGAGCACCCGTACGTGTACTGCGACCCCATCAAGCAGCGGGAGATTTTTACCAACATCATCTCCAACGCCTACAAGTACACCAACCCCGGCGGCACGGTGCACATGTCCCTGCGGGAGCTGCCCGCGGAGAAGGAGGGCTGGGTGCTGTACCGGACCACCGTCACCGACACCGGCCTCGGCATGAGCGAGGAATTCCTGCCCCACCTGTTTGAGGAATTCGCCCGGGAAAACAACACCACCGATGCCAAGGTGGAGGGCACCGGCCTCGGCATGCCCATTGTGAAGCGGCTGGTGGAGCTGCTGAACGGCACCATTGAGGTGACCAGCGTGAAGGGCAAGGGCACCACCTTCACCGTGACCATCCCGCACCGCATTGCGGATGCTTCCACCCTGGTCCGCCACGATGACATCGCCATCGACCACACATCCTTTATCGGCAAGCGGCTTCTGCTGGCCGAGGACAACGACCTGAATGCGGAGATTGCCACGGAAATCCTTGAGGAGGAAGGCTTTGCCGTCATCCGCGCCGAGGATGGCGAAAGGTGCCTGCACCTGCTGGAGGCAGCCCCCGCCGGTTACTTCGCCCTGATTCTGATGGACATCCAGATGCCCAACATGAACGGCTATGAGGCCACCCGTGCCATCCGCGCTCTGCCCGACAAGAGCAAGGCTTCCATCCGCATTCTGGCCATGACCGCCAACGCCTTTGAAGAGGACCGCAAAAACGCCCTTGCCGCCGGTATGGACGGCCACATCGCCAAGCCCATCGACATCAAGCGGCTCAACGAAGCCATTTTGTCTGTGCTGGATAAGAAGTAAAAGGCATACGAAAAGGTCGCTCCCGAAATTTGGGAGCGACCTTTTTCAGTAGTTCAGCTTTCTTTCTTCTCTTCCTCAAAGTTGATTCTCTCCTGCTCCACCACCAGCGGGCGGTTTTTCAGCCGCTCATTCATGGCGAGGATGTATTCGCCCATGACACCAATGAAGAACAGCTGCACGGAGCCGATGAAGAAGGTGCCAATCAGCGCGGGGGCAGAGCCTGCGGGGAACATATCCCACCAAATCAGCTTGCAGATGAGATAGAACAGCGCCACCACCAGACTCAGGATGGACAGCACAAAGCCCAGAATGGCCGGCAGGCGCAGACCGATTTTGGTGTAGCTGGTAAAGCTGAGCATGGCCGCATCGTACAGGGTGAACCAGTTGTTGTGGGTCTTGCCGGCGCGGCGCCGTTCTTGCGGATAGGGCACCATCACACGGTCAAAGCCCAGCTCGGCCACCAGCCCCCGATAGAAGGGTGTAGGGTCGTTCAGGCTGGCCAGCACATCGAGAAATTTGCGGTCATACAGGCCGAAGCCGGTGAAGTTCTCGATAATATCCACGGAGCTGACCTTGCGCAGAATCTTGTAATAGCAGCTGCGCAGGAAGTACATCACCTTGTTTTCCTTGCTGGCGGTCTTTTGCGCGCACACAATTTTCGCGCCCTTTTCCCACTCATGCACGAACACAGGAATCATGTCCACCGGATCCTGGAAATCGGCACACAGGGAAATGCAGCAGTCGCCCGGGGCGTGGGTCAGGCCGTAATAGGGGCTGTTGAACTGACCGAAATTGCGCACATTCAGGATGGCCCTGACATGCTTGTCCTCGGTGCAAATCGCCCGGATAATCTCCCGCGTGCGGTCGGTGGAGCGGTTATCGATGAACATGATGACATAGTCATACATGGGCAGGTCGCGTTCCATCACTTCCTTCACCGCCTGATAGATGGGGCGGGCATTGTCCTCCTCGTTGTAGGTGGGAATCATCACCGTGATTGTCTTTTTATTTTCCATGATTTTCCATCTGCTCCTTTGCCCATGCAACAGTTTCACGAATGCCCTCTTCGAAGGTGTACGCCGGCACAAAGCCGGTGTCGGCTGTGAGGCTTGATATATCCGCCTCCAGATGCATCACCTGATTGGGATAATAGGGCAGCTCACCAAGGCCGATTTCAAGCTATGGATTCACCGCATCACGGATAGCTGTGATGAAGTCCCGCAGCCGTCTGGTCTGTCCCGAGCCGAGGCAGTAAATGCCGCCGTGCTGTCCCTTTTCAGCCGCCAAGCGGAAGGCACGGGCGCAGTCCTTGTTGTACAGGAAATCCCAGATTTGATCCCCCGCCGTAAACTGCACCCGCTCACCCTTGAGCATCCGGAGAATGGTGCTCATCACCAGCGTGTAGGGCTTGTCATTGCAGCCATAGGTGCTGAAAATCCGGCACCAGATGTGCTTCAGCCCCAGCTTTTCGCATTCCAGCCGGGTCAATTGTCCCGCCGCCAGCTTGGCGCAGCTGTAGCCGTTATCCGGGAAGCAGGGCATCTCCGGGCTCAGCTTGCCGGTTGAACGCCCGAACTCACTCTGGCTGCCCGCACCGATAAACACGGTACAGCCCAGCCCTTCTGCCGCGCGAGCCGCTTCAATGCTGCTGACGATGTTCCCGGCCTGCCGGCTGTAATCCTGCCGCTCATTTCCGTAGGTGCCGTCCCACGCGAAGTGGTAGAAGGCATCATAATCATGGTTCAGCAGCCGGGGCAATTGGCGAATGCTGTCAAGGCTGCATGCCACCGTTTGCACCCCCGGAACATCACTGAAAATATCCCGGCTGGGGGACCCTTCCCGGAATACGGCGGTCACCTCGATGCCGCGGCCGATCAGCTCGCGAATCAGCGATGTGCCCACTGCGCCGGAGGGGCCTGTTACAATTGCTTTCTTCATCATTGATTCTCTTCCATCGGAATGTACATATTCGCCCGCAGTTCTTCCCGGGGCAGGAAGGGCGCAAGGTCCTCCAGCGGGGGCGATACAAGGGTGCCGTCCGGCAAGCGTCTGGCGCTGCTCTTGGGCTCCCACACCTGCACCGTGTCGGTGAAGATTTCGCAGAAGACGGGGCCTTCCGTCTCAAAGGCCCACTGCGCTGCTTCCTTCACCTGCCTGTTGCTGTGTGCCGCACGATAGGGAATGTCAAAGGCGGCGGCGATTTTTTCAAACTGCGGGAAGGACAAATCACTGCTTTCCGGACCGATGCCAACCTTGCTGTGTCCGGCAAACAGGTTGTTCTGCGTAATCCGGATGCTGTGATAGCCCTGATTGTTAATCAGAAAAATCTTAATCGGCAGACGGTTGGTCACAATGGTCTGCAGCTCCTGCAGGTTCATCATGATGGAGCCGTCGCCCTCCATGCACACGGTGTCGCGGCGGTTTCCGGCGATACACTGACCGATGGCCGCTGGCAGTCCGTAGCCCATACTGGCGATGGCGGAATTGTTGATAAACCGGGTCCCCTTCTTGATGATCCACGCCTGATGACCCGCCACACAGCATGCGCCGTTGGACACAGAGGTCAGCCCTCCTTCCGGCTGAACCTCGCTGATGGCCCGGATGGCGGCATACACATTGGCCGTTTCGCCGTTCTCTTCCAGCTGCTTTTCTGTCACCACGGGATAGGTTTCCTTCCAGCGTCTGCACTGCATTCGCCAGTCTTCCCTGTCCGACAGCACCCTTCCGGAGGGCAATGCATCGCTGAGCTTTTCAAGGAAGTCCCTTGCATCCGCCCAGACGGGGACATCCACATGCAGGGTATGCTTGCGCATTTCGGCCCGGTCGATATCCACCATGATGACCCTGGCGCACCGTGCCCAGCTCTTGTAATTGTAGCCCACCTGCCGGATGGACAGCCTCGTGCCGATGGCCAGCACAAGGTCGCTGTTCTGCACGGCAAAGTTGCCGGCCCGGTCGCCCATGTTGCCGCCCCGACCCACATAGAGGGGATGCTCGTCCTCCATCAGGTCGATGGCGTTCCAGTAGGTCACCACCGGCACCCCCAGCTTCTCCACCGCCTGCCGGAACACATCATAGCCGTGAGCATGGCGGATGCCGGAGCCGGCATAAATCACCGGACGCTCTGCTTCCTGCACCATCCGGATAACCGAAGCAATCGTTTCGTCCGTGACTTCAGGAGGCAATTGGCCATCGTCTTCTGCGGGGGCATAGCCCGTAAGGTCATCCGTTTCAATCTGCAGCCCCTGATAATTCACGGGGATGTCAAGCCACACCGGTCCCGGGCGGCCTGTGGTGGCCAGATGCCACGCCCGCTCCAGATGATAGCGGATGGTACCCGGGTCCTCCACCATCACCGCATATTTGGTCATGGGGGCTGCGGATTTCACAATGTCATATTCCTGATCGCCCACAGCGCGCAGGAGCAGACCATCCGTAAACTGACCGGCATATCGGGCCGTGGTGTCATAGCGCACCTGCCCGGAAATCACCACCATGGGGATGGAATCCAGCCACGCCCCCACCACACCGGTCAATGCGTTGGTGCCGCCGGGGCCGGTTGTTACGCACAGAAGCGCCGGCTTTTCCAGCTGGCGGCCATAGCTTTCCGCCGCCATGGCTGCGCCCTGCTCATGGTGATGATAGGTGCAGTGCAGTCCCTCGCAATGCCCGAAGGCATCATTGAGGTGCATGGCGCCGCCGCCCACCACCGTAAAGCAGTCGGTCACGCCTTTTTTCAAAAGGAATTCCGCAACATAATCCGCGAGACGAAGCTTCATGCCCTGCTCTCCTCCCGTGTGTTTTCAATCACTTGAACGCCCAGAATTTGTTCATCACAAAATTGAGCGGAATGGTCACAATCAGCGTGCCCATGCTGGCCAGCCAATATGGGACACCAATTCCGGACAGCCACATCTTCATCACCGGCGCGAGAAGCATGCCGGTCAGTCCGTAGCAAACCACCGTGCGCAGATATCTTCCGAGATGCTCCCGCACCTTCAGCTTCGCGCCCGATTTGAACACAAACCGGTTGTTCCAGTAGTAGGAATTCGTTACGCTGATGATGAACGCAATCAGGGATGTGACGAAGATTTTCACCGATTCCTGCATGGGCGATGCGGCGAAAAGGACGTAGTAGCACAGCATCTCAATGCTGTAGGAAATCAGCGTGTTCGATACACCCACCAGCCCGAATTTGATAAACTGCAGCAAGCCGCCAAGGCTGGGATTGCGCAGCAGCTCCTTCAGCTTTTCAATAAGCTTTTCCATTAAATGCCCACAGCCTCCAGAATGACCTTTGCCATGTATGCCAGCTTTTCATCGGTCATGCCGGGATACACGCCCACCCAGAAGGTGTTGTTCATGATGAAGTCCGTGGTCTCCAGACTGCCGGCCACGCGGTAGGCATCGGTGCCGCGAATCTGGTCAAAGCAGGGGTGCTTGATGAGATTGCCGGAGAACAGCAGGCGGGTCTGCACATTTTTGCTCTCGATATAGCGGGTCACCTCATTGCGGTTCAATCCGCTTTCGGGGCGCACGGAAATCAGGAAGCCGAACCAGCTGGGCTCGCTGTTTTCTGCCGCTTCAGGGAGAATCAGCTTGCTCTCGCCCTTCTCCAGCAGCTTGCGCAGATAGGCCCAGTTGTGGCGGCGGCGCTGGATGAAGGAGGGGAACTTCTTCAGCTGCTCGCAGCCGATGGCAGCCTGCATGTCGGTGACCTTCAGGTTGTAGCCGAAATGGCTGTACACATACTTGTGGTCATAGCCCTGGGGCAGCTCGCCGTACTGGCCGTCGAAGCGGTGATTGCAGAAATTGTCCCGGCCGGAGGGGCAGATGCAGTCCCGACCCCAGTCACGGAAGGACAGCAGGAGTCGATGCAGCTGGGGGTTGTTGGTGTACACACAGCCGCCCTCGCCCATGGTCATATGATGCGGCGGATAGAAGCTGCTGGTGCC
>JAUNDF010000002.1:2018-54053 GCA_030526225.1 Clostridia bacterium | reverse complement strand
GATATCGCCCCAGGTGCCGCTGTAGCGTGTTTCGCCGTCGATGGTGTACTTCGTGCCCAGCGCATCGCAGTTGTCTTCCACCAGCCACAGATTGTGCTTGTCGCAGAAAGCCTTGACGGCGGCCAGGTCAAAGGGATTGCCGAGGGTGTGGGCAATCATAACGGCCTTTGTTTTTTCAGAAAGCGCCGCCTCCAGCTTCGTCACATCGATGTTGTACTGGGGCACCGTCACATCCACAAACACGGGCACAGCGCCGTACTGCAGTGCAGGGGTCACGGTGGTGGGGAAGCCGCAGGCCACGGTGATGATTTCGTCGCCCTTTTTAATCTGGCGCTCACCCAGCTCGGGAGCGGTCAGCGCCATAAAGGCCAGCAGGTTGGCGGAAGAGCCGCTGTTCACCAGATGGGCATACTTCACGCCAATCCACTCGGCAAATTTCTTTTCAAACTCATCGGAAAAGCGGCCGGTGGTGAGCCAGAAATCAAGGGTGGCATCGGTCAGGGCCATCATTTCCTTTTCGTCAAACACGCGGGCCGCATAGGTGATGCGGTTGCCGGGCTTGAACTCGTCCTTCTGTTCCTTGAAATCGTGATAATATTGAGCCACCATGGCCTTAATCTGCTCACGGGCTTCTGCTTCATTCTGCCAAGCTGCCATTTCAGTTGTCCTCCATAAATGCGTTGATTTCTTCGTCCATTTCCTTTGCGCAGTCGCCGCCTGCCAGCCAGATTTTGCTGAAGCGGCAGACCATGTCCATGCACTCGGCCATGTGCCAGCGGGGCTTCCAACCGAAGACGGACTTGATTTTGCTGCAGTCCAGCTTGAGGAAGTTGGCCTCATGGGGCGCGTTTTCTTCCGCCTGATTCTCCCACGCGGCGTCATCGCCCCACTTCTCGCAGAACAGGCTCACCAAATTACCGGTGGTCACGCAGTCGCAGTCATCGGGACCCACGTTGTACCAGCCGGCAAAGCGCTTGTCATCGTACTGGCGCATGGCAATCATCAGGTAGGCAAACAGCGGCTCCAGCACGTGCTGATAAGGCCGGGTGGAATAGGGATTGCGCACGGCGATGGTCTTCCCTGCCGCCATGGCGCGAACGCAGTCGGGGATAATCCGGTCATTGGCAAAGTCACCGCCGCCGATGACATTGCCGGCTCTTGCGGTAGAGATGGCCGGTGCTTCCGGCGCACCAAAGAAGCTGTTGACATAGCTGTGCGTCACCAGCTCCGAGCAGCTTTTGGAATTGGAATAGGGGTCGAAGCCGTCCAGGGGCTCATCCTCGCGATAGCCCCAGCACCACTCGTTGTTGTGGTACACCTTGTCGGTGGTCACATTGACAACGCTTTTCACGCTATCCGACAGGCGCACACACTCCAGCAGATTCACCGTGCCCATCACATTGGTTTCATAGGTGTAGCGGGGGTCCTTGTAGCTATCCCGCACGATGGGCTGTGCCGCCAGATGCAGCACGATTTCGGGCTTGGCTTCGTCAAAAGCTTTCTTCAGCGCGGCAAAATCGCGAATGTCGCCGATGACGCTGGTCATCTTATCCTCAAGCTGTGCCAGCGCGAACAGATTCGGTTCGGTGGGTGCCTCAAGGCTGTAGCCGGTGACGATGGCCCCTGCGTTGACCAGCATGCGGCACAGCCAGCTGCCCTTAAAGCCCGTATGGCCGGTGACAAAAACCCGCTTGCCGCGGTAAAAATCCATCAAATTTTCCGTTTGCTTTTCCATCAATCGTTCCACACCTTCCAGGGCGCATTCCCCTTGGACCATAGCTTCTCCAGCATGTCCATCTCGCGCTTTGTATCCATGCACTGCCAGAAGCCCCGGTGCATAAAGCTCATCAGCTCACCCTGTGCCGCCAGCTTTTCCAGCGGACCGCGCTCGAACACGGTGGTATCATCCTCGATGTAGTCGAAGATTTCGGGGTTCAGCACCATGTAGCCGGCGTTGATGGGGGAACCGTCATCCGCCTTCTTTTCACGGAAGGAATGAACCGCGTTGTCGCCGCCGATATCCAGCACACCCTTCTGCTGCTCCAGCATCACGGAGGTCAGGGTGGCAATCTTCCCGTGGGACTGATGGAACTTCACCAGCTCGGCAATGTTGACATCACACACGCCGTCGCCGTAGGTCATCAGGAAGGGCTCGTCACCGATGTACTTCTGCACCCGCTTGATGCGGCCGCCGGTCATGGTATTCAGCCCCGTATCCACCACCGTCACCCGCCAGGGCTCGGCATGCTGTTGGTGGACAATCATCTCGTTGCCCCGGGTAAAATCAAAGGTGATGTCGCTGGTGTGGAGGAAATAATCGGCGAACCATTCCTTCACCACGTGCTGCATATAGCCGGCGCACACGATAAAATCGTTGAACCCAAAGTGGGAGTATTCCTTCATAATGTGCCACAGAATCGGCATACCGCCGATTTCAATCATGGGCTTGGGCTTGTACTGGCTTTCCTCACTGATGCGGGTACCGTAACCGCCGGCAAGTAATACGACCTTCATGGCAAGCTCCTCCAATGGATGGTTTCTGTATAGCGGCGCATCAATCAAGCGCGCACGATTAATACATTTTCATATTTATATAGTAATCCGTATACCAGTATACCATCCAACCTGCACATTTTCCACCCGAATTCCCCGCAAATTGAAAAAAACTGATGCTTCTGTCCTGCCGCATTGCCCCTTCCGGCGGCTTGTTCCCCATGCATCAGTGTGTATTTGTTACAATTCTGTTGCTTTTTTGTTGCTTTTCCTCTTGTTTTTTCATTTCCCCGGGCGTATAATAGGCTCAATACCGAAAGGCAATATCTGAAGGAGGAATTCATCATGAAAACAAGACTGACTGCCATGCTGTGCCTGGTGGCAATGCTGGTGGGCCTGGCAGCAGGTGCCTGCGCCGAAACCATGTGGGTCAAGACCGGCAACGGCCGCACCCTGAACCTGCGCAGCGACTGCGTAAAGGCCGACAACATCATCGCCCAGCTGCCCTATGGCACCGAGGTGGATGTGATTGAGTACAACGGCAAGCACAACTGGGCACACATCGAGTGCCTGGCCCCCAACAGCGGCCACGTCATCAGCGGCTGGGTGCAGCTGAGCTTCCTCAGCCGTGAAAAGCCCGGCAAGTATGTCCCCAAGAAGGAAGGCGACGCTCCCGTGGGCGGCAAGACCTTTGAGGAAATCAACGCCGCTGCCCGCGCCATCAAGGTGCTGGACGAGCCCTACCGCACCGTCATCAAGACCCGCAAGGCCTCCAATGTGGTGCACCTGCGCATGTTCCCCGATACCGATGCCGTGTACTCCGGCGTGTATCTGTGCGACACCGAGATTGAGGTGCTGGCCCAGAGCAAGACCTGGGCACAGGTCCGCATCATTGAGGACGGCAAGGTCGGCTTCCTGCTGCGCAAGAACGTGACCCCCGTGGAAGAGGACTAAGCAACCGACTGACAAAACAGGAGGAACAATACAATGAGAAAACTGATTGCGCTGCTGCTGGCAGCTGTGATGATGCTGGGTGCCGTTTCCGCCCTGGCTGAAGGCAACAAGATGGTGGTTGAATACGATCAGGGCATGGATATTTCCCTGATTGTTCCCGAAAACATGGAAGCTGTGGAAGTCATGCAGAATGGCGTGCTGTGCCTGATTCTCGCCGGCAAGGACGAGGCAGATAATCTCCCCATCGTGGTGATGCTGGTTGCCGCCGATGATCAGCACGACGAGGCCGTCCGCTTCAACGACCTGACCGAAGAAGAGAAGAAGGCCTTTGCCGCCGAGCTGTTTGAGGATGATGCCGAGGCTCCCTATGAAATCCTCACCTCCGGCCACGGCACCGAGGCTGTTGTGGTGGAATATGATGTGGAAGGCATTGACAGCCTGGAGGTCAGCAGCCTGTACTACGGCTACGCCATCCATATGTACTACGGCTATGCCGACGGTCATCAGCTGACCGATGCCGACAAGGATTTCGCCATGCAGCTGTTCACCGACCTGAACTTTGAAGTGAAGTAAGCAGTGGTGTTTCGCTCCCCCGAAAGGGGGAGCTTTTGTTTTTCTCCATATAAAAACGAGACACCGCATCCGATGCCTCGTTTTATGATTGAATGATTGTTATTTACTTTCCATTTCCGGAGGTACAAGATACTCCTGAAAATACTGGAGTGTTGAGTACTTCAGCAGCATGGCATGGCGAGGAATATCCGGCCTTGCCGATGCCTTGCGGAATTCCCGCAGATATTTTCGCATACCTGTCTCAATGATATGCTATTTGCCGCGCAGCGCATCAAATTCATTCTGCCGGATATGCGGCTTGCGCACGGTATCGATGTATGTTTGCTTTACCAACACAATCGCCTTGGAATAGTCAGCACCGCAGTGATTTTCCGGGTCTGTCAGATAACAATGCGGGTGACGGATATTGGACCGAAGCGGGATGGCAAACTGTACGCCATCGATATCCACCAGCAGGCAGATGTACGGGCGGTCCTTTTTCTGTTCAATTTCACTGCAGTGAATATATGTCTGGTAAAATGCATCGCTCAGGAATATAAATTTGAACGCCATGTTTTTTCTCCCTATACAGAAAGTGCCCCGTATTACTACGGAGCAATCTTCTATGTGAGCTTTCTTTTGTTTACCCTGTTCGCGCTCTACGAACAGATCAACTCAGTGAGCTTTTTTTATTTTACGCTCACGCTCTATGAGCGCATCTTCGCAGACTTCTCTGCACATATATTATATGCCATCCGGCAACAAAATGCAATACACCGCAGGACAGAAATCAAAGAGGATTCACCCCCTTTCCGGGGCAAATCCTCTTTTCGATATTGGTTATTCCAGCCTTAATATTTTATCCGCTTGCCGCGCTTACGCGTCCTCCGGGGCGGCCATTTCCGCGGCCTGAATGTCCTCAAAGGCGGAATACATGGGGGTGACTTCCTTGCCCTTCAGCTTGCGGTCCACATAGTTTTGGGTGATTTTGATGACCAGCGGACTGAGCATCAGCACGCCGATGAGATTGGGGACCATCATCAGGCCGTTGAAGGTGTCGGAGATGTCCCAGGGCAGGGCAACATCCGTCAGCACGCTGGAGACGAAGACGATGGCCACGAAGATGGTCTTGTAGATGATGGCGCTCTTTTCGCCGAACAGGTAAATCCAGCTGCGGGTGCCGTAGTAGCTCCAGCCCAGCACGGTGGAGAAGGCGAAGAACAGCACGGCAATGGCCACAAACATGCCGCCGAAGGTGCCAAAGCAGTTGGTGAAGGCCTGTGCCACCAGCGTATTCTTATCCATATCGGCAAACTGGGCCAGCACACCGCCGGTGGTCAGGTCTATCACGCCGGAGGACAGCACCACAATGGCGGTCAGGGTGCAGATGATGATGGTATCAAAGAACACCTCAAAGATGCCCCACAGGCCCTGACGGACAGGCTCCTTCACGTTGGAGGCGGAGTGCACCATCACGGAAGAGCCGAGACCGGCCTCGTTGGAGAAGATGCCGCGCTTGAAGCCCATCTTGATGGCCACGCCCACGGCACCGCCGCCCACTGCGGCAGGGGTAAAGGCAAAGCGGAAAATGGAGGCGAAGATATCCCCCACCTTGGTGATGTTCATAAACAGAATCACCAGCGCACCGGCGATGTAGATCACCGACATCACCGGCACGATTTTTTCCGTGACACGGGCAATGCGCTTGATGCCGCCGATGACCACCAGCCCTGCCACCACCAGCAGCACCGCGCCGGTCACCCAGCGGGGCAGACCGAAGGCGGCATACAGGTTGCCCGAGATGGTGTTGGCCTGTGCCAGATTGCCGATGCCAAAGGAAGCCAGCACCGCAAACACCGCAAACAGCACCGCCAGCACCTGGCCGATGGCCTTGCAGTTCTTCTTGCCGCCCAGACCATCCTGCAGGTAGTACATGGCACCGCCGGCCCATTCGCCGTTCTTGTCCTTGCGGCGGTAGTAGATGCCCAGCACGTTTTCGGAGAAGTTGGTCATCATGCCGAAGAAGGCGCTCAGCCACATCCAGAACACCGCACCGGGGCCGCCCAGGGCGATGGCACCGGCCACACCGGCAATGTTGCCCGTGCCCACGGTGGCAGCCAGCGCCGTGCACAGCGCCTGAAACTGGGAGATGGATTCCTTCTTGTCCGTATGACCGGTGACCTTTTTGTCAAACAGCCTGCCGATGGTCATCTTCATCCAGTGGCCGAAGTGGCGCACCTGGAAGAATTTGCTCAGGATGGTCATCAGGATGCCTGTGCCCAGCAGCATGGCAATGCCGAACCAGCCCCAGATAAAGTCGTTCAGATCCCCGGCGATAAATTTCAGAATGCCCATTGCGTGCCCTCCTTCTGTCCATCAGCCGGAGGATACAAAAAAGAGGCGCTGCACCGAAAATGCAGCACCCCCATCAATCGTAAAACAAATCATCAACAGCATCACTGCTGTCACCATTCTGTCCTTTTGCCTGAGAGTTTCGTTTGCACTTGCACCTTCGGCACTCCACGCCTTTGCGGAGCTTCTCCAGAATTCCTTCCGCAGCAAGTTCCGCACCGCAAAGGATGACGGTTCATGCTGTTTCATCCGGCTGATATGAAATTATACAGCCAGTATACAGGATACAATCGCTCCCTGCAAGCACAAATTTTGTATTTTTGTTGTTTCAGGCTTTCTTCCGGTCAGAAGGTCCATGCTGATTACGCCTTGTCCTTCACGGCCTTGGCATAAATATTGGCCATGACGGCACCGGAAATGTTGTGCCATACGCTGAACACTGCGCCGGGGATGGCAGCCAGCGGATACTGTGCAAAGTGCACCGTGGCCAGAGAGGTGGCCAGACCGGAATTCTGCATGCCCACCTCGATGGAGATGGCCTTGCACTTGGCGGCATCCAGCTTCATCACCTTGCCCAGCACAAAGCCCAGGGCATAGCCGAACATGTTGTGCAGCACAACCACCAGCACCACCGTCAGGCCGCAGGTCATAATCTTGGCGGCGTTGGCGCTGACCACCGCAGCCACAATGGCCACAATGGCGGTTACGGAAATCAGGGGCAGCACCTTCACCAGACCCTGGGTGAACCTGCCGAAGAAGTGGTTGATGACAAAGCCCAGGGCGATGGGCACAATCACCACCTGCACAATGGACAGGAACATATTAACCACATTCACATCCACGCTCTGGCCGGCCAGCAGGTAGGTCAGGGCGGGGGTCAGCAGGGGTGCCAGCAGGGTGGATACGCCGGTCATGCCCACGGACAGGGCCACATCACCGCCGGACAGGTAGGTCATCACGTTGGAAGAGGTGCCGCCGGGGCAGGTACCCACCAGAATCACGCCCACAGCCAGCTCCACAGGCAGGCTGAATACCTTTGTCAGCACAAAGGCCAAAAGAGGCATGATGGTAAACTGGGCCAGACAGCCCACGATCACATCCCGGGGACGGGAAAAGACCACCTTGAAGTCCTGGGGCTTCAGGGTCAGGCCCATGCCGAACATGACAATGCCCAGCAGGGTGTTGACCCAGCTTGTCTTAATCCAGCTGCAGGATGCAGGCACAAACAGGGCCAGGGCAGCCACGGCAATGACAAACAGCGCCATCCACTTGCCCACAAAATCGCTGATTTTCGTTAGGATTTTCATATAATAATTCCTCCGTTTTTTCTTGCCTTCCCGATGGCAGTATCCATCAAAAACGCAGGCTTACAAAATAGCACAATTCCCGCCGCCATTCAATTCCTGCGGCGCATCCGGAACAACGAAAGTACAGCCGGGCGCGGGTCTGCAGGGCGGCGATTCATGAACCTGCACAAATCCGGCAAAAATTCCCCCATCAAAGAAAAAAGAACCTGTGGCTTTACACAGATTTTACATAAACATGTTTCAATTTTTACTTGATTATGGTATGCTTGATATGATAATCGGGTCATATACCCTGATTCAAGGAGTGTGTCACATGTCCATCTATGTCCTGTTCTCCCTGCTGGGCGGTGTGGGTCTGTTCCTGTACGGTATGAGCATCATGTCCTCGGGGCTGAAAAACGCAGCGGGCGACAAAATGCGCGTGATTCTGGAAAAGGCAACTGCCAACCGCTTTATCTCGGTGCTGGTGGGTATTCTGGTCACGCTGCTCATCCAGAGCTCCTCGGCCACGGATATGATGGTCATCAGCTTTGTTAACTCCGGCCTGATGGTCCTCAGTCAGGCCATCGGCGTCATCATGGGTGCCAACATCGGTACCACGGTAACGGCGCAGATTACCGCCATCAATCTCGGTGCCATCGCACCGCTGATTCTGTGCATCGGCGCGCTGATTTACCTGTTTGTCAAAAACAACACCGTGCGCCACATCGGCTCCATCATCATGGGCTTCGGCATGCTGTTCTTCGGCATTTCCGTCATCAAGGATGCCATCAAGCCCCTGGCCCAAAACGAGCTGTTTATCATGTTCCTTGCCACGCTGAAGAACCCGGCGGTGGCGGTGCTGTTCGGCGTGCTGTTTACGGCGCTGCTGCAGTCCTCCTCCTCCTCTGTGGTCATTTTCCAGACCTTTGCCATTGAGGGGCTCATCGGCTATGAAATGACGGTGTATCTGGTCATCGGTGCCGCCATCGGCTCCGTAACCCCCAACATTCTGGCCGCCCTGACCACCAACCGCAACGGCAAGCGCACGGCGGTCTTGAACCTGCTGTTCAACCTCATCCGCGCCGCGCTGATGATTACGCTCATCAACGTGTTCCCCGGCTTCCTCAAGCTGATTCAGTCCCTCAGCCCCGATTCCGTGGGCCATCAGGTGGCAAACACCCACACGATTTTCGCCGTGCTGGCCGTGCTGCTTGAGCTGCCCTTCGCCAACCTGATTGTCAAGCTGTCCGAAAAGGTGATTCCCATCCTGCCCGAGGAAAGCAAGCGTCTGGAAAGCCGCCAGCTGGCCTACATGGTGCAGTCCGGCGAGCTGCCCTCCTCCATGGCCCTGCAGCAGGCCCGGCTGGAGCTTGGCCGCATGGGCGACATGGCCTACGACTGCATGAAGGATGCCATCGACAGCTTCTTCCAGCATGATGATTCCCTGGCCGAGCGGGCCATGGATGCCGAGGATGCCATCGACGTGCTCACCGACAAGATTCAGGAGCGGCTGATTGCCATGCGCTCCCGGGATTACTCCCCCAAGGTGATGCAGCAGATTTCCCAGATGATTCTCGTTGCCTCCGACATCGAGCGCATCTCCGACCACGGCCGCAACATTGCCGAGTACACCGAGCAGTACAAGGCCCGCAAGGCGGTGCTCTCCGAGGTGGGTGAAAAGGACCTGCGCGCCCTGGCCGATGCGGTGCTTGCCTCCATGCAGATGTCCCTGCGGGTGTTCAAGCAGGAGAATTACGCCCTGCTGCCCAAGGCCGAAAAGATGGAGCAGGAGGTGGATGACCTGCACCTGTCCATCGTTAACGCCCATATCGACCGCCTGATGAAGGCAGCCTGCAATCCCGTGGGCGGCGTGATTTTCACCGACATGGCCTCCGACCTGGAGCGCTGCTCTGACCACGCCATCAACGTGGCCTGCGCTCTGGCCGATTAACCGAACATTGCTTTTGTCACGCGCTTCCTGCCGGATATGCTCCGTCATGGAGCGCGTGATTTAATGCATACAGGTTTGCCCACAGCCACGCAAGGCACAGGGAAAAGCCCGCAAAGCACAGCAGC
This sequence comes from Clostridia bacterium, assembly GCA_030526225.1. Taxonomy (GTDB): domain Bacteria; phylum Bacillota; class Clostridia; order Christensenellales; family Aristaeellaceae; genus JAUNDF01. The sequence goes on along the minus strand of JAUNDF010000002.1, from coordinate 44,337 downwards.
CATTCCACCCCGGCAAACCCCAGGGGGCTGATTATCAGCCACACAAGCCCGCCGAACAGTGCACCGGCAACCATGGCCGCAAGGCATAAAAGGCGGTACTTTGCATCCGCGGCGGTGTTGAGTCCGTCAAGAAACCGAAAGAGCTTTTTCATCTCCGTCGCCCTCCTTTTTCTGACCAAAGCATAGCCGCCCTGTGTAAAGCGCAAATGCATGCAGGCGTAAAACCTTTGTAAACCACACACTTTTTACCTGTGCTTTACATACACCCCCATCCGACTTTACACAGCTGTCCTATCATCTTTTATGGAACGAAAGCTCCGTGAAAGGAAGATGACAGAATGGATATTTTCCATGTTTTGACCATGGCAGGCGGCCTTGCCCTGTTCCTGTACGGCATGAAGGTGATGGGCGACGGTCTGGTCCAGCTCTCCGGCGGACGGCTGGAGAAAATTCTTGAAAAGCTGACGAAAAACCGCTTTGCCGCCCTGCTGCTGGGCATGGTGGTCACGGCGGTGATTCAGTCCTCCTCTGCCACCACGGTGATGGTGGTGGGCTTTGTCAACGCCGGCATCATGAAGCTGGGGCAGGCGGTAGGCATCATCATGGGCGCCAACATCGGCACCACGGTGACCAGCTGGATTCTGTCCCTGGCAGGCATCTCCGGCACCAACATTTTCATCCGGCTGCTGAAGCCCTCCTCCTTCTCCCCTGTGCTGGCGCTGATCGGCATCATTCTGCTGATGACCGCCAAAGAGGGCAGCAAAAAGAAGACTGTCGGCACCATCTTCCTCGGCTTCACGGTGCTGATGACCGGCATGGAAACCATGTCCGGCGCTGTCTCTCCCCTGAAGGATGACCCCAACTTCACCGGCCTGCTCACAGCCTTCTCCAACCCCATTCTGGGCGTGCTGGCCGGTGCAGTGCTCACGGCCGTGATTCAGTCCTCCTCTGCCTCGGTGGGTATTCTGCAGGCATTGTGCATGACCGGCATGGTTACCTGGGGCACGGCGCTGCCCATCATTCTGGGGCAGAACATCGGCACCTGCGTCACCGCCATTCTTTCCTCGGCCGGTGCCAGCAAAAATGCCCGGCGCGCCGCCATGATTCACCTGTATTACAACGTCATCGGCTCGGTGCTGTTTATGGCCGGCTTCTACGGCGCGAAGCTGTTTGTCCCCATGCCCTTCCTGGATGAAGCCGTGGGCGCGGCAGGCATCGCCCTGATGCACACCGTGTTCAATGTCGGCTGCACCCTGATTCTGTTCCCCTTCGGCAATCTGCTGGTGAAGATGGCGGAGAAGACCATCCCCGACAAGGGCGATGCAAAGCCCGCCGTGCAGCAGCCTGCCGTGCTGGCCGCATTGGACGAGCGCTTCCTCGACCAGCCCTCCTTCGCCATCCGCCTGTGCAAAAATGCCGCGGATGAAATGGCGGATACCGCCCGCAAGGCCTTCCGCACGGGCATGCAGGTGCTGTACAGGTTTGATGAAGCAAAGGCCGGTGAGGTGCTGGCCATGGAAAAGCTGTGCGACCGCTATGAGGATGCATTGGGCAGCTATCTGGTCAAGCTTTCCGGCCACGATCTGGCGCTGGAGGACAGCAAGCTGCTCAGCCAGCTGCTGCACTCCATCTCCGATTTCGAGCGCATCTCCGACCACGCGATGAACATGGTGGAATCCGCCCGGGAGCTGCGGGAGAAGGGCATCACCCTGTCGGATGATGCCATGGACGAGCTGACCGCCTTCGGCCGCGCCGTGTCGGACATTCTTGATTTGACCGTCACCGTGTTTGCCGACGGGGACACCCTGCTGGCCAGGAGCGTATAGCCGCTGGAACAGGTGGTGGATGACCTGCGGGACGAAATGAAGCAGCGCCACATCGCCCGCCTTCGCACCGGCCGCTGCTCCATGGAGGCAGGCCTTGTGCTGGAGGACATCATCACCGACCACGAGCGCGTATCCGACCACTGCTCCAATGTGGCCGTGTGCCTGATTGAAACCGCCCATGACGAATTCGGCACCCACAAATACACCGCCGTAAAAGGAGAAGCCCCCTGGTTTGCCGAAGAATATAAGAAGTGCCGCCGGCATTATACCCTGCCGGTGCAGAACGGATGAGGTGACAAAATATGCCGCTGATTTATGTGGTGGAGGATGACGTATCCATCCGCGAAATCGAGATGATTGCCCTGAAGAACAGCAACTACATGGTGCAGGGCTTTGACCGTGCCGCGGATTTTTATGCCCGGATGAACGAAATCCTCCCCGACCTGATTCTGCTGGACATTATGCTGCCGGATGAAAGCGGCTATGACATTGTGCGCAAGCTGCGCAAGAGCAGCAAAACCGCCCGGATTCCCGTGATTATGGTCACCGCCAAAACCACGGAAATGGACCTGGTCAAGGGGCTGGATGACGGCGCGGATGACTACATCAAAAAGCCCTTCTCGGTGATGGAGCTGCTCAGCCGGGTGCGCGCCCTGCTGCGCCGCTCCCAGGAGGAGGCACCGAAGCTGCTGCAGGTGGGCGGCATCACCCTGGACCACGACCGCCACATCGTCACCGCCGCCGGCAGACAGATTGAACTGACCTACAAGGAATACGAGCTGCTGCGCTACCTGATGCTCAACGAGGGCATCGTCCTCAGCCGCGATACCATCATGCTGTTTGTATGGGGCACGGATTACGAGGGCGAATCCCGCACGGTGGATATGCACATCAAGACACTGCGCCAGAAGCTGGGCGAGTGCGGCAGCCTCATCGGCACCGTGCGCAACGTGGGCTACGTGATTTCGGAGGAAAAGGGGCAGTGACCCGATGAAGCAGAAAATCAACCTGCGGCTGGGGCTGATTGCGCTGATTGCCATTTTGGCCACCACCGCCGCCCTGACCTTTGTGTACTACAACATTTTCGTGGGCCGGGTCCGCATGGACCTTGCCACCAACGCCCGGATGCTTTCCGGCACGGGGATTTTCCAGACCGCCTACGAAAAGGCCGGCGGCAACCCGGACGCCATCGACCTGTCCCCCATGGCTGCCATGCATGTGGACGGTCTGCGCATCACCTGGGTGGATCATGACGGCCGTGTGCTGTATGACAACGATACCAACGCCGATGCCCTGGGCAACCACCTGGACCGCCCGGAAATCACCGCTGCCCTGGCGCAGGGCACTGGTGAAAGCACCCGCACCTCCTCCACGCAGAACATGTCCACCTTCTATTACGCGCTGCTCCTGCCGGACAGCACGGTTCTGCGCGTATCCACCGAGGCACGGTCCATCATCAGCGTGATGCTTTCCGCCCTGCCGGTGATGGTGGTGATTCTGGCCGTCATCATGGGGCTGTGCATCGTCATCGGTCATCTGCTGACGGTGCAGCTCATCCGCCCCATCAACAAGATGGCCGAGCATCTGGACCACATCGACCCCATGGAATACCGGGAGCTGGAGCCCTTTGCGGATAAAATCCGCAGCCAGCACGACAAGCTGCTGTCCTCCGTCAAAAGCCGGCAGGATTTTACCGCCAACATCTCCCACGAGCTGAAAACGCCCCTCACCGCCATTTCCGGCTATGCAGAGCTGATTGAAGCGGGCATGGTGCCCCCGGACCAGTCCGGCAGAATCGCCGGGCAGATTCACCAAAATGCCGACCGTCTGCTGAGCCTGATCAACGACATCATCCGCCTCAGCGAGCTGGACCATCAGTAGCTGCCCCACAAATTCGAGCACCTGAACCTGTACAAGCTGGCGCTGGACTGTGTGCGCACCCTGCGTATCACCGCCGCTCAAAGGAACATCACCATCAGCTGCATCGGCACGGATACCATGCTCACCGGCGACCGCGAACAGCTGAAGGAGCTTCTGGAGAACCTGCTGCAGAACGCCATCCGCTACAACCGTGACGGCGGCTGGGTGCGGGTGAAGGTCTCCTCGGAGAACAGCCACGCCATCCTCACCGTATCCGACAGCGGCATCGGCATCCCGAAGGAGCAGCAAAGCCGCGTGTTCGAGCGCTTCTACCGGGTGGACAAGAGCCGCTCCCGGGAAACCGGCGGCACCGGTCTGGGCCTGAGCATCGTCAAGCACATTGCCGAAATCCACAGCGCCGACATCAAGCTGGAGAGCGAAGAGGGCAAGGGCACCGCCATTACCGTCCGGTTCTGAACAACACATCCACAGGAGATAGATTATGACCTTTGAAGAAATCAAACACAACGAAACCGTCCGCATGCTGATTGAAAAGGCGGACGCAACCCTGGGCACCCTTGGCTACACCGAGCATTCCTTTGCCCATGTGGGCTCCGTGGCCGACCGCTGCGGCTACATCCTCACCACCCTGGGCTATCCGGCGGAGCTGGTGGAAAAGGCCCGCATTGCCGCATGGCTCCATGACATCGGCAACCTCATCAACCGGGTGGATCACAGCCAGAGCGGCGCGCTGATGGCCTTCCGCCTGCTGGACAAAATGGGCATGCCCATGGAGGACATCGCCGATATCGCTGCCGCCATCGGCAACCATGACGAGGGCAACGGCATGCCCGTCAGCCCCATGGCCGCCGCGCTGATTCTGGCCGATAAGAGCGATGTGCGCCGCAGCCGTGTGCGCAACGATGACAAGAGCACCTTCGACATCCACGACCGGGTTAATTACTCTGTCACCAAAACGGAGCTGAAAATCAACGAGGCCCACACGCTCATCAAGCTGAAGCTGACCGTGGACACCCACTACAGCTCCGCCATGGATTATTTCCAGATTTTTATGGAGCGCATGCAGCTGTGCCAGAAGGCCGCCGAGTCCCTGGGGCTGCACTTCCAGCTGATGTTCAACGAACAGAAGATGATGTAAGGTTTATACGCGTTCATGGGACCTCTTCCGCCCCTTCGGGGCACCTTCCCCAGCGGGGAAGGTTTTTTATTTGGTTCAAAAAGGTCATATTTGCAACCATATGCAAGCACAATTATCAACCTTCCCCGCTGGGGAGGGTGGCTGAGCGCAGCGAAGTCGGAAGAGGTCTTCCGGGGCATTATCCATTCACTGTGATTTTTCACAGCACCTTTTTGTTGACACGCTCCCGCCCCGGAGGCTACAATATGAACACACAGACACACAACTGATTTCACGCCTGTTCCTGACAGAAAGGAGCCGTCCATGAAGCTGTACCCATCTTTGCCCGAGGAAGTGGCCGCTCTCACCGCCATCTCCAAAGCCGCCTTTGACACGGATGTATCCGTAGGCATGGATTCCCCCGGCGGTCCGCCGGACTATGACAATCCCCACTGGCACGAGCAGATGCGGCAGGAGCATCACCTGTACACCTTTGCCGATGACAGCGGCACCATTCTCGGCGGTGCCATCCTCTTTGAGGGGGATGAGGGCGTGTTCATCGGGCGCATCTTCGTCGACCCTGCACACCACCGGCAGGGGCTGGGCATCCGGCTGATGGAAGCCGTGGAAGCATTGTTCCCGCAAGCCCCGGCCTTCCGGCTGGATACCCCCGCCTGCAACCGGCGCACCAACCGCTTCTACCGAAAGGGATGCGGAATCCGTGTATTACATCAAGGAAAGGAACGAAGCACCATGACCGGCGAAGCATTGTGGCTATCCTATTGTCAGGCCTCCGGCATCAGCACCGATACCCCCCACGACACATGGAAATTCTGCGGCGGCGGACCTGCGGCAGATGAGCTGGCTGACCTTGTGCTGGCCGGCATCAAAACAGCCACCGCCAGCGCCATGATTGCCTACCGGACCGAGGGCGAGCCCATTCCGAAGGTCGGGTGCCTCAGCGTGGTTCTGTTTGATAACGATGAGGCCGCCTGCATCATCCGGGATACAAAGGTCAGCGTGGTGCCCTTTGACGAAGTCAGCCCGGCCCACGCCTTCCGCGAGGGCGAGGATGACCGCAGTCTGGAAAAATGGCGGGAGGTGCATCTCCGCTTTTTCACCCCCGATTACGAAGCCGCCGGTCTGCCCTTTGACCGGCACGGCGACTGTGTGCTGGAGGAATTCGAGGTAGTGTATCGTCCGCCCCTCTACCGTCCGGTGGACATGGCCGCCTATCCCCGCAAAACCCACTTCGACTACTTCCGCACCATGGCCAACCCCTATGTGGGCACCACCGTTCAGGTGGATGTCACCGCCCTGAAGGACCGGTGCAAGGCCCGCGGCATTTCCTTTTTCCTAATGTTCCTTCACGCGGCGGCCTTGGCGGCGGATGACATCCCGCAATTTCGCCAGCGCATCCGCGGCGACAGCATTGTGGAATACAGCCGCTGCGGCACCTCCCACACGGAGAGCATGCCCGACGGCACCTATGTGTACTGCACGCTGAACCATCATCTGCCATTGGAAACCTATCTCAGGGAAGCAAAGGCCGCGCAGGAAGCAAGCCGACAGCAATCGGGACTTTCGGAGGATGAAAACAGCGAGGGGCTGTACTTCATCTCCTGCCTGCCGTGGCTGAGCTATACCGCCCTCATCCAGCCCACCGGGGATGACAGCAACCCCCGCATCACCTGGGGAAAATACACGCAGGATGCTGCCGGGCGGTGGATAATGCCCGTCACCGTGCTGTGCCACCACGCGCTGGTGGACGGCAGACAGCTCGGGCAGTTCTATCAGCTGCTGGAGCAGCAGATGGCAAGGCTGGTGCAGCCGGACTGATTGCATTTCCCATACGGTGATGCTATACTGTCCCTGCGGACAAAATCCCGCCTACAGACATATTCAGGAGGAAAAAATCATGCGCATCGCAGTCACTTATGAAAACGGCAATATTTTCCAGCATTTCGGTCACACCGAATCCTTCAAGGTCTACGAGGTTGAGAACAATCAGGTAACCACCGCGGTGGTTGTGGGCAGCAATGGTCAGGGGCACGGCGCACTGGCCGCCCTGCTGTCCGGCTACAAGGTGGATGTGCTCATCTGCGGCGGCATCGGCGGCGGCGCACAGGCTGCCCTGAGCGAGGCCGGCATCACCCTGTGTGCAGGCCAGAGCGGCGATGCCGACAAGGCAGTAGCCGATTATCTGGCAGGCAAGCTGGTCAACAGCGGCGTGAACTGCAATCATCACGGCAGCGGGCATTCCTGCGGTGAGCATTCCTGCGGAAGCCATGGGTGCCACTGATGGGTAAATAAAAAAGCCTTCCCCCGTTGGGAAAGGCGGCGCGCCGCTTGCGGCGTGACGGATGAGGTCCTTTCAGGAACTGTGAGAAGTGTTCACGGTTCCTTTTTTATTTTATTTCCCTTCCCCCCATACCCAAACCGGAAGCAAATCGCCTCCGCGGGGCATATGGCGCGGCAGTGACCGCAGCGGATGCACTCGGGGCTGTTGGGGGTTTTCGTGGGGTCGATTTCCATGGGGCATTCCCGCTCACACCGGCCGCAGCGGATGCACTTGTCATCATCCACCTCAAGGTGATAGGCACTGAAGCGGTTGAGCAGGCCGTAGAAGGCGCCCAGAGGGCAGCCTACCTTGCAGAAGAAGCGGCAAATCAGCACACTGAACACAACCGTCACGGCCAGCAGGAATATCTTCCACCAGAACAGGGGACCGGCAAGACGCTGCAGGCTCTCGTTGGCGGCCAGCAAAGGAATGCCGCCCTCCAGCGTACCGACGGGGCAAATCAGCCTGCAGTACCACGGGTCACCCATGCCCAGAAAATCCGTTGCCATGACCGGCAGCAGAAAGACCATCACTGCCAAAAACACATACTTGACATACCGCAGGGGCTTCCACAGGTGGAATTTCTTCGTGGGGATTTTGTGCAGCAGCTCCTGCAAAAGCCCGAAGGGGCACAGAAAGCCGCACACCAGCCGGCCAATGAGCACACCCACGGCCAACAGAAAGCCCACCACGTAAAAGCTGAAGCGGAAGTTCATGCTGCCGCCTACCGCCTGCAATGCGCCGATGGGGCAGGCAAACCTTGCCGCCGGGCAGGAGTAGCAGTTCATGCCCGGGGCGCAGAATTTCTTCCATGGTCCCTTGTTGATGACGCCCCTGGCGAAGTTGCCCAAATCCGCATTGGTAAAGCCGAAGGCCGCCATTTGCAGTGCCTTGCGGCGGATGGCCTGCCGCAGGGGGCGCTCCTTCAGGCGTGAAAGCAGGGACCGCCATTTTTTCATCCGCCGTCACCCCAATCCGATGCACTCAAAGCAGATGTTGATTGCCTTGTCCAGCACCAGCCGCCATTCCTCACGGGCAAAGGTTTCCAGACAGCCGAAGCATATCATCCCCGCGGCAAGGATAAGCAGCGCTATCCACACAAGGTTTTTTATCGCATGCTTGTTCATCGTTTTTCCTTACCGGCCGGAAAGCCAGTCAGTCACGTTCTGCCTGTACATGTCCATATACGCACCCACCACAGGCTCGCACACCTGACGGCCGTCCTTATCCACAAAGAAGGTGGTGGGGGTGCCGATGATGCCGCTGACAAAGCCCGTCAGGGAGCGGTCCATCATCAGGTTGCGGTAGGTGACGCCGGTTTTGCCGATGATGGTCATGGCGGTGTCATACACCTTGCCGGAGGTGTCGCTTACGTCAATCACAAGGCCGATGACCTGTACATTTTCGGGCAGATCATGGGACCATGCCTCCAGCTCGGGCATCTCGCGGATGCAGGGCGGGCAGGTGGTGGCCCACACGTTGAGCACGGTCAAATCCGCCTGTGCGAAGATGTCATCCGTCACCTCACTGCCCTGCAGATCCCGGGTGGAGAAGGCGCCGATGGATGTGCCGGTATAGCTTTCCTCGGTGATTTCAACCACCTGTGCCGCATCGAAGACCTGCTTTGTCAGGGCGATGGCCTTGACCATCTCTGCCTGATTCTCCGGGGAAAGGGCTTCGTCAGGCTCCTCGGCCACGATTTTGTAGTACACATGGGTGCTGCTTTCGCCCACCTTTGTCAGCTGGGCATCCCCGAAGATTTCTGCCTTCAGCGCATCCGCCTGTGATTTTTCAAAGCCCACCAGCATGCCGCACACAGCGGAATTGGCCGTCTGTGCCTGCCGGTACGCCGTCAGGGCCGCTTCTGCCCCGGCCTCGTCACCGGCTTCATAGGCCTGCTAATAGGCATCCGCCAGCGGGTCCATCACGGCGCTGTTGATGTACATGGCATACAGCAGCACATAGCTCTTGTCTGCCGCCGCAGAGTCGAGGAACATCAAATCCGGCTCCCATTCCGCGGCGTTGACATCAAAGGAAAGGCCCAGCGGGGCGGTATCGGGGAGGATATCGCCATGGGCACAGGTCAGGGACAGCGCCAGCACCATGGCCAGCACCGCCGCAAACAATCTTTTCATGCTAATCTCCTTACGAATCGGTCAGTTTGCCTCCGTCACATAGGCCAGAAACGGCACGGAGAAATCATCGGGGTTGGACCGGGAAAACCAGGTGGCAAACTTTTCCATAATCACCGCCGGATTGGTCATATCGGCGGTATCAGCCTTCAGGCGGTTCATCTCCGGCCTGTCGGGGGTTTTGCCGTCGATGTTGCGGTCGATGTACCACCCGACGATTGTCCAGCCCTTATCCTTTGCGTAGGCCTCCAGCTTTGCCTTCTGGCGGTCGATGGTCTCCTCCCCTTCACCGGGGTCGGAGCGGCAGTAGGCATATACCTGCAGATTCTTCATCATGGTTGCTTTCACCTCCGGAATCCTGATTCAGTTATTGATACAATCGTCCAGCCCATGGGGCCGGTATGCGCAAAGCATCACATTTCATCCATGCTGCCGCCCATGGGGAAGGCCATGGTGCGCAGCTGTGCAATCACCCGCAAAAGCCCGTCCGTCAGGGGCTGGCCGGTCATGCATTCCTCCGCCAGCGCCATCAGCAGGTTTTCGCCGTCCACGGACAGGTAGCCGTCCCGGGCAAACATCTGCGGGAACATGGCGGCAGCCTCCCAGGGGAAGCGCACGCCGAACAGGCGCATAAAGCCAATCAGCAGCTGCTCCGGCGGCCACGGGGTCCGCATGGCAATGCCGGCAGAGGCGGTGTCCTCCTCCTGCTCCGGAGCATACAGCACAAGGCCGGCGGCTGTTTCCATCTTCGGGTATTCGCTGAACACATAGCCGGCGGATACGGTGGGATGGGTCTCCTCCATGGCCGGGCGCATAAAGTCCAGCAGGCGGATGCGGTCCATTTCGTCAATGCGCTGCAGCAAGGAGCCGCCCCGTCCCGCCATGCACACCGGCATGGTTTCCGGCAGCAGATGGCTGACGGAGGAGGTCATGTACACGCTCTGGGCCATCACGCCGGAAAGGAGCATCAGGAAGGCGCCGTGCAGGTGCAGCAGTGCGCTGATCTGGCTTTCATCCGCCATGGTTTCCAGCATCAGGTCCACGCCCAGAGGCAGCGCCATCTGCAGCACAGGGGCCTGCCTGCCCCGAAGCCACAGGGCCACGGAGGCACCGTTGCTGCCCACATCCAGCAGGATGCACCCGCCGCGCACATTCACATCCCTGCGCTCGCGGAAGTACAGCATCTGAGCACGGCAGCCGGGGACCATCACCGGCGGCTCCTTTTGGGCAGGCAGCCCTGTCATGTCCGCCAGTTCATCCGTCAGGTAGGACAGCTGGTTCATCAGCGATGCCTTGCCGGCCTAAGCCATGCTGTCGGGCAGGGCAAAGCGCCACGTGATGCGGTCGGCACCCTGAAGGCGGCAGGCCAGCGCCGTGGTGAGCATCAGCTGGAGCATGTACAGGCGAATCATTTCCTGCCGGTCATTTTCCACCCGCCACGGGATGTTGTCGATGATGTTTTCCGCGCCCTCTGCCAGCGTATCCGCCTCGGAGGGGATGCGGCTGTCCAGCATAGGCTGGGGGCGATGGGGCAGCTGACGGGCGCACAGCTGCAGTGCCGAGGGCATCACCGGCTGGGCCAGCACAGGCACCGGCGCAAATTCGCCCTGCATCAGCACCCGGCGGCAATCTGCCCCGGTGATGCTCATCATGCTGTCGCCCATCAGGATGGCCGTGGCCGCGGCAGAGGAGCCGAAGTCGATGCCCGCCGCCGCTTCGCCGCCGGAGGGCACATCGCACACAGGGGGCGTATCGGGCAGTGCACCCAAGGAGAGTCCGTCCATGCTGACGGCCATCAATCGGGGATAACGGCTGCACCTTGCCCCACGGAAAATGCGCTCCTCCGCACCCTGAGCGCAGTGCACCCAGCCATCCTTTTCCCACACGCTGAAGGTGATGCCTTCTTCGCCGCGGAAGGCCTAAAGCAGATAATACTGCCAGTCCCCCTCAGGGAAAGCCACGCCGGGCCACACGCTGACCGTGGGCATGCTGTCATGGTTCAGGGTGATGATATCCTCTGCCCGATATACGCGGCTGAAGGACACCTCCCCCGCGCCGCGGAGCATCAGGCGCACCTACAGGCTGCCCTCCTCATCGGCAGGCAGGAAGCGCAGCCCCTCCGGCTGCAGGGTGATGTGAGCCCGCTCGGTCAAAAAGGCGGTGAGCGCCGCAGACAGGGGCGGCAGAGCGCACAGGGGGCTGCCGTCCTCATCATAGCGGACAAAGGCGGCCTGTGCCAGCGCACCATCCGCAAGGGCGGCAAAGGGCACCAGCGTCAGCCGGTCGCTGAACAGCTTCTGGGGCAGCTGGGCCGCATCATCGCCAAGCAGTGTTTTCATCAGATACCCGGCGGCGGCAAGACCCCGTTCCTCGGGAATGTTCAGCACCACGGGCTTTGTTTCCTTCTGCTTGTCCGCACGGCCAAACAGCTGGAACACCGTTTTGGTCACCGCGGGATACAGGCGGTTTTTGCGCTTGCACTTTTCCCACAGCTCGCTGAGCCCCCCGGACAGATGCTCGTTCCAGTGGGGGATATATTCCGCCGCAAGGTCCAGCTCCAGGCTCAGTTCATCCAGCGCGGCGGCTTCGTCAGCATGGCCCGTAGGCTCGTAGACAAAGCGCTCGGCATCCCGGGCAAAGGGAACGCCGTTCCAGCGGTAGGTGGTGCAGCACACCAGCTTGCGGTCCGCGCTGTGGGGGATGTGCAATGCACTCAGCACCGGATTGGTGCCGCCGGTCTGCATCACCGCGCTGTCGCCGGTCAGCCCCGGGAAAGCCTCGTGACCCTTCAGCCCAAGGATGGCCTCAATGCGCAATGCCAGCTCCTGCACGGCACTGCCCTTGCTGTCTGACAGGGCTTCTCTGGCATCGCGGTTGATTTTTGCCGTGTCCTCTGCCAATTGGCGCACCGCCTGTGACAGGGCGCTTTCCTCCGCGCCATACGCCTGCAGGAACAGCTGCAGCCGCTTGACCAGCACCTCCCGCTCCGTTTCGTTCATCAGCCCCACGGGGTCCTGCATTTTGCCCTCATCCCGGTCAAACCATGTGACCCACGGGGGAATCACGTCGCTGTCAAGGGATGCATCCACGGCGGGCACCAGCAGTGCCTCCCGGTCGGGAATGGCCACAGGCAGCTGTCTGCCGCCCTGACGAAGGGTCATCACGCACAGCTTCTCCCCAAAGGCGGCGCTGTCCTGCAGACCGGAGGCTTCCAGCAGCATGGCGGCCAAAGGCGTGCCCTTGTCCCAGCAAACGGCCTCCAAGGCTTGGGGCGCATCACGGTGCAAATCCCACAGGAGCAGCATGGCCAGCATTCCCCGCCAGCAGGTGTATGCCTCGCCCTTGTCCCGGATGGCCCCGGCCAGCTTTTCTTTGGCCGCATAGGTCATGCCGGTGCCGCCCAGGCGGTCGGCCAGACGGCGGAGCCAGCGGCTGCTGCCGTGGCCGATGCCCACCACACCCGTGGGCTGGTCTGCGGGGATATCGCACACCGGAAGCATGCTGAAGGAGGGCAGCAGACGGTCGGCTGTCTGCTCCCCGGTTCGGGCTGTCATCTTTTCCTCCATCATCGCGCCTCCTCTCCCCTGAACATGCGGCACAGCTGTGCCATCAGTTGATGCAGTGCCTCATCGCCGGTCTGTGCCGGGCTGATGCCGCCCAACAGCTTTTCTGCCGTGCGGCAGGGTGTGCATTCGGGCAGCAGGTCATCCAGCAGCTGATACAGCTCGCTGTCCTTGCGGATTTGCACCGCCCGCTTACGGAAATCATCCAGCGCGGCAGCGCCGGGCAGCACGGTGCAGGCCGGTTCCACCTCCGGTGCTTCGGCCCACAGGCGTGTTTCTTCCGCCTCCTGCCGTTCCTTTTCCAGATATTCCTGCTGGCTGCGCAGCTTTTGAATGTGCATGGCCAGCCTATTGAGAGGCACCCGGCGCTGCTCCATTTCCTCAAGGGTGCCGGGGTTGTCCCGCTCAATCTGCGCAATCATCATCTCCCGGCGGGCCGCTTCCTTTTCCTCCACGGCCAATGCCCGGCGGATGCCTGCCAGCATGCGGTCCATCAGCATCAGCTTGCCCATGCCGCCGATGGTCTTGTCCAGCGATGCCTGCACTTGGCGCAGCTGCTGCAGCTCTTTGCGCTTTTCTGCTGCGTCCCGCAATAGACGCGCGGCAAAATCATCCGGACCCTTGCCGCGGACCACTGCACCGTCATCCTGCAGATTGTATGCCTTCATGGTGCGCTCGATATCCGCCAGCTCACCCGCGGCTTCCAGCAGCGCACGGTAGTTCTTCACCGCCTCCTGCATGGCAGAGGCGCGCTTGTCTCCGGCACTGAGGGCGGCAGGGACCGTATCGGCAATCTGCGCCATGTCCTCGGTGTACAGCTTCAGCAGTTCAGCCAGCTGCTCCGCCCTGCGGATGGTCTCCTGCCGGTGGTTTTCATCCAGCTTGCGCACTGCACCGAAGCCGGCGGCATACCAGCCCCGCTGCCTGTCCTTCAGTAGGGACGGAGATGCCAGCCGCTCCCGAATCACGGGCAGCATTTCATAGCGATACAGCAGCGATGCCTTCACCAGCGCCTGATAGCCTGCCATGGCAGCCCCCGGGAGCAAATCGGCGGTGTACAGGGAATCCGCCAGATGCAGCATATGCACCTGCGGTTCCCGCGGGATATCCATCTGCGCAAAGAAATCCAGCATCAGTGCGGCGGCGGGCAGGTCCATAAAATCAGCCTGCGCGCCGCCCTGCCAGCCGGGGCAGCCCATCAGGGACACCACATCCGGCACGCCGGTTTCCGCCCGGTCTGCCAGCGCATTGACCAGCTGACCGGCACCATTCTTCTCTCCATCGGGCAGAAGAGCCATGGCCCCCAGCTTCAGGTAGCCCCGGGACTGCTGCTTCATCTGCGCCAGCGTATCCAGCATGGTCATCATGCCGGCACAGGCAAAGCCGTCATCCCCCTGAGCGCACAGCAGTACCTGCGCGCCGCAGCTTTCCGCCGCATCACGGATGTCGTCCAGTGCATCCTTCAGCGCAGGGTCGCTTCCGCCGGTCAGCCAGCGGCGCAGCACTGCCTCGGCGGCCTCGCTGTGGCGGGCCATCAATGCCTGCAGGTCTTCCTCTTCTTCCCCGAACAGGGCGCGGTACAGCAGTGCCTCCTGCGGTACGGCTGCCCCCTGAAGGGACTGCTTCCCCCCGGGCAGCCGGGGGCAAAGGCTGACAAAGGACACCCGGCAGGGGCTTCCGTCCGCCATGCTGCCGAAGGCACCGTACAGCGCCAGCCGCTTCTGCAGTGCTTCATCCGGGGGATTCAGCCCCACGTGCACCACACGGATTTCATCATCATCCCCGGGGATGGCGCATACGGCGCCGCTCTCATCCGCCCACAGGGAAACACGGGTAAGGCGCAGCGCAGCATCCCCGAACAGGAACAGATATCGCACCATGCCGCAGACCCCCTTCAAATCTATTTCTTACAATTAATAAACAATACCCTAATATGATATATTTCCACCCCCGCGGCACAAAATCCTTGTTTTGCCTCCGGCGGTTTCGGATTGTCTTTCTGATGTGTTTCTGTATCCAATCGCCTTGACAGCCCATTCCCCCTTTGTATAATGGGTGTATGGCCATATCGACCATGCTTTTTATCCGCCCCACCGGGCGCAAATGATACAAGAGAGGGGCTTTATCCCATGGAAAAGATTGCTGTTACCTTATCCCAGAACCTGAAGGCAAAGCCGGAGGACGAATCCAAGCTGGGCTTTGGCCGCGTGTTTACCGACCATATGTTCCTGATGAACTACGAAGAGGGCAAGGGCTGGTTCAACCCCCGCGTGGTCCCCTACGGTGATTTCGCCCTGGATCCCGCCTGCGTGGTGTTCCACTACGGTCAGGCCATCTTTGAGGGCACCAAGTGCTACCGCCGTGCAGACGGCGGGCTGCAGCTGTTCCGCCCGGAGGAAAACTTCGCCCGCATGTCCCGCTCTGCCGAGCGCATGGGCATGCCCCATCTGGATGAAGCCCTGGCCCTGGAAGGCCTGAAGGCCCTCATCGATGTGGATCAGGACTGGGTGCCCCACAATGACGGTGCCAGCCTGTACATCCGCCCCACCATGATTTCCACCGATGTGCATCTGGGCGTGCATGCCTCCAAGACCTACCTGTTCTTCATCATCATGTCCCCCTCCGGTGCCTACTACAAGGAGGGCCTCAAGCCTGTGGGCATCTATGTGGAGGATGAATACGTGCGTGCCGTCCGCGGCGGCACCGGCTTTACCAAGTGCGCCGGCAACTACGCCGCTTCCATCTACGCCAGCGAAATCGCCGAGAAGAAGGGCTATGCCCAGGTGCTGTGGCTGGACGGCGTAGAGCAGAAGTATGTAGAAGAAGTGGGCAGCATGAACATGATGTTCGCCTACGGCAGCAAGATTGTCACCCCCGCCCTCAACGGCTCCATCCTCCCCGGCATCACCCGCAAGAGCATCCTCACCCTGGCACAGCAGCTGGGCTTTGAGGTGGAGGAAAAGAAGCTGGCCATGGCCGACATCTTTGAGGACATCAAGTCCGGCAAGTGCACCGAGGCCTTCGGCACCGGCACGGCAGCCGTTATCTCCCCCGTGGGCGAGCTGGCCTGGGGCGATGAAAAGCTGACCATCAACGGCGGCGAAATCGGCCCTGTGGCCCAGAAGCTGTACGATACCCTCACGGGCATCCAGTACGGCCGCGTGGCTGATGAAAACGGCTGGATTGTAAAGCTGTAAGGAATGTGATATAATCGCGGATGTGGATGCCGAAAGCGCCGCATCCGCTTTTGTTATATTTTTTCGTGTTTTAGGGGCATTTGATGGATTGCCCCCTGCCATAAAGGAGAACAAATGCTTCGGGAAAACAATGTTCGGTATGATCACTGGGCGGACAAGACCATGTCTGTCCTGCATCTCCGACAGCTGGAGGCCTGCGAAAGCCGGCTTTCCGGGTTGCCGGATTTTGATTTATTCGCTTTACAGGATGACAGCCGCGCCGAGCAGCTGTGGTCCATCAGCCATGCTGCCCAGGAGTTCCCCCGGGAAAGGCGGCTGCATACCGTCAGCATGCTGCGGGATATGGTCATCGAAAACCTTCCGGTGGAAACGGCGCTGGTCACCCTCCCCGAGCATCTGCTGCTGGAAAAGCTGATTGTGGGCGGCGGCCGGGCCGAATTGACAGACATGGAGGATGCCCTCCCTGCCGAGTCGCTGGTGCGGCGGCTGTGGTGCTACCTTGAATGGGTTGATGACGAGCGGCTGTTCCTGCGCATGTCCCCGTAGCTGGTGCCCTCCGTGGCCGAGATGATTTTCGATGACGTGCACAAGGAGCTGCGCGAGCGCCTGATGCGCTTTGACATGACGCTGCGGGGTCTGCTGTACATACGCGGCGTGGTCCCCTTTGAGGAGGCGCTGGAGCATCTGGTGCAGGATGCCATGGAGACCGATGACCCCGATGACATCCGCCTGTGCCAGCGGTATCTGCACATCAGCTGTGACTTTATCTGCCGCATGGACGGCCGCCGGTTTCTTTTGCACCCGGGCCTTGCGGAGCCGGAGCCCTTCATTGCCGCCATGGGCAGCAGCCTGCCCCCCAGAATGGACGAAATGACGCTGCTCAGCGCCGTGGCGGGCATCCTGCCTGAAGAGGCAGAAACCACGCTGCAGATGATTGGTCTGATTCAGGATGCCGTGCGCCCGGAAACCAACGAGGATGAGGCCGTGCAGGATTTGCGCATTCTGGCCAAGCAGGGCGTTGGTATGCGTGATATGCAGGAGGTGCTGGCCTCCATGCTCACCCAGCAGCCCACCCCCGCCATGCTGCAGGGGCTGCGGCAGCTGGTATCCCAAACGACCCGCTGGGGCGGGATGAAAGCGGCGGTGCTGAACTGATGGCATTGTACGAGGCAATCGTCCCCCGCGAGGCAGCAGGCCAGCGGGTGGATGTGTTTATCAAAAAGAACCTGCCGGAGATTCCCTCTGTGGTGGTGATGGCCGCCTTCCGCCGCCGTGATGTGAAGGTGGACGGCACCCGGGTCAAACAGGACATGCGCCTGACCCCCGGCAGCAGGGTGCAGGTCTACTGCATGGAGCAGCAGAGCCCGGCCCTGGACATTGTGTACGAGGATGAGGACATCCTGCTGATTAACAAGCCCGCGGGCATCAACGTGGAGCCGGACGAAAAGGGCGGCGTAACCCTGACCGACCTTGCGAAGAAGCACATTGCCGGCAAGGCTGATTTTGCCCACGCCTGTCACCGGCTGGACAACAAGACCTGCGGACTGGTGCTGTTTGCCAAAAATCCCCGCGCCGAGGAAATCCTTCACCGCGCCTTCAAAAACCGCACGCTGGACAAGCGCTACCAGTGTCTTGTCCGCGGCATGATGAAGCCCCCGGCCGCCACCTGCCGCGCCTATCTGAAAAAGGATGCCAAAGCGGCGGTGGTCACCGTGTATGACCGGGAGGTCCCCGGCGCACGGCCCATCATCACCGAATACGAGGCCATCGAAAACGGCCCCGTCAGCCGTCTGCGGATTCATCTGGTCACCGGGCGCACCCACCAAATCCGCGCCCATATGGCTGCGCTGGGCCATCCGCTGCTGGGGGATGACATCTACGGCGACCGCGCCTTCAACCGCGCCAATCATGTGCGGCGGCTGATGCTGTGCGCCTGTGAGCTGACCCTTGAAACCGGCGGTGAGCTGCCCCGGCTGGACGGCAGGCACTTTGCAATCAAGTGTCCCTTCTGATTTTTTCACCCTGCATAATCAACCGATTCGGAGAGCATACACATGACCCCCATACAACTGATTGCCATGGACATGGACGGCACACTGCTGTGCGGCTCCCCCAGCCGCATGCCGGAGGAAAACATGGCGGCGCTGCACATGGCGGCCCGGGCAGGCATCCGGCTGGTGCTCTGCTCCGGCAGGCTGCCGGATGATGCCGCCCTCTTCGCCGCCGATGCCGGGCTCGACATGGCCACCCTTGCCCTGAACGGCGCCTGCACCATGGCGCACCCCCTGGGCGATATCATCCACGAAAGCACCATGCAGGCGGAGGATGTGCTGCTGCTGGCCCGCATGGCCCACCGCTACGGTGCCGTGTGCGGCATCTTCAGCGGCAACGATCTGGTCACCAACGAGGGCGATAATCCCGCCATGCCCCCGGATATCCGCTGGGGGACCCATCTTTTCCGCAAAGAGGCCCGCTGCACCTACCGCAAGGGCCTTGAGGGGCTTGATGAAATCGCACATCGCGGCGTGAACAAAATGGTCATTCTGGATGAAACAAATGCCGGAAATCTGCCGGAAATGCGCCGGGAGATAGCACGCTCTGTCCCCGGGCTGGAGATTTCCTCCAGCTGGGTGGGCAACCTTGAAATCAATGCCGGCGGCTGTCACAAGGGCACCGCGTTGGCAAAGTACGCCGCAAGCCTGGGCATCCCCATGGAAGCCGTCATGGCCATCGGCGATAATGACAACGATGTCCCCATGCTGCAATGCGCCGGTTATGGCGTTTGCATGGGCAACAGCACCGCCTCCGCCCTGGAAGCCGCGGACTACGTGACGCTGCGCAACGATTTCGGGGGCGTGGCCGCCGCCATCCGCCGCCTTGCCCTTGGGCAGGAGACACCGGGCGTTCGCCGCCTGAGCATCATACCGGAGGATTAATCCATGAATGTTGTGCATATGCTCCACGAGGGACTGGGCGTGGTCATCCGCGGCGTGCTTCGTCCGCTGATTTACGCCGCCTTCCGCCCCAAGTGCACCTTTGTATCCGAGGAGGCAAAGCACTGCTTCCGCGAAGAGCCCTGCGTGATAATTTACAACCACGTCACCGTGCTGGACGGCGCATTGATGGCCCTGCACACGCACCGCAATACCGTGCGGATGCTGGCCGCCAAGGACATTCTGGATAAAAACCCCGCCCTGGGCTTTCTGTGCTCCTTCCTGTGGTGCGTACCCATCGAGCGGCACCGGTTCTCCCTGCAGTGGATGCGGGAAAGCCGCCGGTACCTGAAGCAGGGCTATGCCGTGGGCATCGCCCCCGAGGGCAAGTGCCACCATGACCGGGTGATGTATTCCTTCAAGCCCGGCTTTGCCGCCATGGCCTCCACCTGTGATGTAAAGGTGGTGCCCGTGTTCCACAACGGCCGGTACAACTACTTTTTCGGCAAGCGCTTCCGCATGATTGTGGGCGAGCCCTTCACCCTGAAGCCCGCCCCCGAGGGGCTGGAAAAGGACGAGCTGGATGCTGCCTGCCGCCGCGCCGAGGACATCATGCATGATCTGGAAATGCGGCTCAACGGCTGCATCCGCACAGGGGAAGGGGACTGACCGGCACCGCTGTGCCCGCCGCCGTTCATTGACATTTTGCCCCGAATCAGCTATACTGGATAGCAGAAATTCCCTCCGAACTGGAGTTGATTTACATGGATAAATGGGATCATCGGTTTATGGAAATGGCCCATGTGATTGCCGGCTGGACCAGCTGCTACGTCACCGGCCGCTCCATCGGCGCGGTCATCGTGAAGGACAAGCGCATCCTGACCACCGGCTACAACGGCGCCCCGGCGGGGTTGAAGACCTGCAGGGAGCGCGGCGTTTGCATGCGCAGAAGCATGGGCATTGCCTCCGGCACCCGCGCAGAGCTTTGCTACGCCATCCATGCCGAGCAGAACGCCATTATTCAGGCCGCCAAAATCGGCGTATCCATCGAGGGTGCTGTGCTGTACTGTACCCATCAGCCCTGCAGTGTGTGCGCAAAGATGATCATCAACGCCGGCATCTCCCGGGTTGTGTATCAGGAGGGCTACCCCGATGCCTTCTCCCTGGAGCTGTTTGAAGAAGCGGGTGTCCTGCTGGAGCGGTATGACCCCAGCGAAAAGGAAGACAAAACAGAATAACAAAGCCGCAGGATGTATTTCCTGCGGCCTTTTTTCATAAGCGAATACTGAGAGGGTTCCCTTATTTTTCCTTCGGGTTCGGTTCCTGACCCACGCACCAGCCGCGCATTTTGTTCACCGTGCGCTCCACGGCATCCTTGCTGTTTTTCCACGGCTCGCTGTCATAGCGGTAGTCGTATTTTTTGATAAACCAGCTCAGGTCATCCTCCACCCGCTGCAGGTTGTCCTCCGTCAGCTGTACAATCAGCCGGGCAAAGGCAGCCGCCTCTTTGGCGGGGAGCTCATCGGCGCACTTGCTGACAAGCAGCGCCGCATCGGGCATGCACACGCCCTTTGAATTTTCCAGCGCCTTGCGGAATTCACCGTCGTTTTTGTACAGGTGAAAAAAGGTGTGCAGATAGCGGTTCAGGTTGTCATCAATGGATTGGCACAGCACGCAGGCTGTGGTCATGGCGGCCAGCTTGTCTGCAGCTGACTGCAGCTCCTGCTTGGCCTTCAGGCCCTTGCCGGTCAGCTTGTCCCCCACGGTGAGCGCATCCAGATGCTCTGCCGCCTTGCGGATTTCCTCCAGGGGCTTTTTCATCTGCTTCTGCGTTTCCTGCAGGTGGGTATCCATCATCAGCGCATGGCCCAGCCGGTTGCCGCCGGCGTAGAGCATCACCTGATGCTTTGCGCAAAAGCCCTGCTTATTCACCCGGATGCGCGTATCCGGCTCCATGACGGAGGCACCCAGATAGCGCTCGGTTTCCTCCAGCTCAAGCCTTCTGCGGATGGCGCACACAAAGCACTCCCCCTGCAGCTTCACCGCATCCCACACGGGGATGGTATCGATGTGGTATTTCATGTCCTTCACCTCTGGGGGATATGGTAGCATGAAGGGCGAGCGTTGGCAAGGGGGATTTACTCCCTCCGCCTCTCACGAGGCACCTCCCTCGGGGAGGGAGGTAAGGCGGTCCGATTCCGCAGCACAGCCGCAGAACAAGCTAAAGCCTTCCCCCGTTGGGGAAGGTGGCGCGCCGCTTGCGGCGTGACGGATGAGGTCCTTTCAGGAAGCTGTAAAGAGATGTTCTTTTCCCCATCAGACATTCACATACATTCTATATATTTGGAGGCACACTTATGACCATCGGAGAAATCAGAGAGATTTTGCACGGCAAGCTGCTGGCCGGCGAGGACATGCTGGGCGAGGAGGTCCTTTGCGCCTGCGGGGCGGACCTGATGAGCGATGCGCTGGCCTTTGCCCATGAAAAGGCGGTGCTGATTACGGGGCTGATTAATCCCCAGGTGATGATTACCGCCGAAATGCTGGATGCGGTCTGCATTGTATTCAGCCGGGGCAAGCAGCCCAGCGAGGAAATGCTGACCCTTGCCCGGGAGGCAGGGCTGGCGGTGATTTCCACGCCCATGACCACCTACACCTCCTGCGGGGAGCTGTACCTGCGCCATCTGCCCGGCTCCCGTCAGGCAGACTGATACAGGAAAGGAGAGCATCACCATGGCCATTCTGGAACAGGTATTCAATGTGGAAGCGGGGGATTTCGCCGCTGCCGGTCAGGCCTCCACGGCCATCAAGCGCAAGCTGAAGCAGCTGGGCATCAACGCCGAGGTGCTGCGGCACATCTCCGTATCCTGCTACGAGGTGGAGCTGAATCTGGTCATCCACTCCATGGGCGGCACCCTGACCCTTCGGGTGGACCCGGACATGATTACCCTCATCAGCAAGGATGTGGGCCCGGGCATCCCGGATATTGACAAGGCCATGACCGAGGGCTACTCCACCGCCAGCGATCAGGCACGGGCCCTGGGCTTTGGCGCCGGCATGGGCCTGCCCAACATGAAGCGCAACGCCTCCACCTTCTCTATTGAAAGTCAGGTGGGGGTGGGCACCACCATCGAGATGGGCTTTGCCCTGCATTGACCACGCTGTACCAAAATCCGAAAGGGACTGAACCAAAATGGAAAAACGCTTCCACTCTGTCACGCTTCTGGCGGATAAATGCAGGGGCTGCACCAATTGCCTCAAGCGCTGCCCCACGGAGGCCATCCGCGTGCGCGGCGGCAGAGCGCATATCATCGACGAGCTGTGCATCGACTGCGGCGAATGCATCCGCGTGTGCGACCATCACGCCAAGGTGGCGGTAACGGACCCGCTGAGCACCATCAGCGCCTTCAAATACAAAATCGCCCTGCCGGCCCCCAGCCTGTATGGGCAGTTTAAAACGCTGCACAGCATCTCTCCGGTGCTGGCGGGGCTGAAGAAAATGGGCTTTGACGATGTGTTTGAGGTGGCCCGGGGTGCCGATGTGGTCACCCGCGTCATTCAGGAAAAGCTGCGGGAGCCTGATTGCCCCAAGCCGCTGATTTCCTCCGCCTGCCCGGCCATTGTGCGGCTGATTCAGGTGCGCTTCCCCGATTTGATTGACAACCTCGTGGATGTGCGCCAGCCCATGGAGGTTGCCGCCATGATGGCCAAGCGGGCGTTCGCAAGGAAAAACCGCGTGCCGGAGGAGGACATCGGCTGCTTTTTCATCACTCCCTGCCCGGCCAAGGTGACCGCCATCCGCTCCCCCATCGGCCATCCCACCTCCGCGGTGGACGGGGCCATCAGCGTGCTGGAAATCTACGGTCTGCTCTCAAGCCACACCAAGCAAGCCGAAGAGGATGACACGCTGGTCACCGCCAGCGCCCTGGGCGTGGGCTGGGCCAACAGCGGCGGCGAGGCCAATGCGGTGGGCCACAGCAGCAGCATGTCCGTGGACGGGATTGAGAACGTCATCCGTGTGCTTTAGGAGATTGAGGACGGCAAGCTCAGCGACCTTGATTTCTTCGAGGGCAACGCCTGCACCGGCGGCTGCGTGGGCGGTCCGCTGAATTTTGAAAACAACTATGTGGCCCGCAATATCGTCCGCCGGCTGATTGAAGGCGACCCGGCCCTGCTGCCGGAAAAGCCGGTGGAGCTGAACCTGCTGGAGGGCATCCAGCTGCACGCACCCGATGTGGTGCTGCCCAACGGTGCCATGCGGCTGGACGACGACATCATCGAGGCCATGCGGAAAATGGAGCAGATTGACGAAACCATCAACCGCCTGCCCGGCTACGACTGCGGCTCCTGCGGCTCCCCCACCTGCCGCACCTTCGCCGAGGATATCGTCCGGGGCTACGCCAGCGAGATGGACTGCATCCACATCCTGAAGGATCACCTGCGCGCCATGGCCCAGCAAATGGTGGCCCTGGCACAGAATACGAGACAGTAAAGATGGGAAGGACTGATGCCCCATGACCATTGCCGAATTGACTGCCCTGACCCGCGCGGTGGATGTAACCCCCGATACCGACAAATCCCGACCGGTGACCTGCGGCTATGCCTGCGACCTGCTCAGCTGGGTCATGGCCCACGGCCAGTCCGGCATGGCGTGGATTACCGTCCAGACCCACATGAACGTGATTGCCGTGGCCGCGCTGATGGAAATGGCTGCCGTCATCCTGCCCGAGGGGGTCCACATTGAGGAGGCCACGCTGAAAAAGGCCATCGATGAAGACATCACCGTGCTGGAAAGCGACCTGACCGCCTACGAGCTGTGCGCGCTGCTCTCCGCCGCAGGGCTGCCCGGGCACAACAGAGAGGACTGACACGCCTTGCTGGTTGACCTGCACATTCACTCCTGCCTGTCCCCCTGCGCAGATGAGGACATGACCCCCGCCAACATCTGCGGCATGGCTCACATCAAAGGGCTGCAGGCCATCGCCGTCACCGACCACAACTCCGCCCTCAATCTGCCCTATGTCAAGGAAGCGGCTGATTATTTCGGGCTGATTCTGCTGCCGGGGCTGGAGATTACCACCCGGGAGGAGGTGCACCTGCTGGGGTACTTCCGCACCGTGGAGGCTGCGGTGGATGCCGGGGAATTCTTCTCCTCCCATCTGCCGGATATGCCCAACATGCCCGACTTCTTCGGCACCCAGTATGTTCGCGACACGGATGATGTCATTCGCTTCACCGAGGACAGGATGCTCATCGGCGCCACGGATTTATCCCTTGAGGAATGCACCGCAGAGGTTCGCCGCAGAGGGGGCATTGCGGTGCCGGCCCACATCAACCGGGGCAGCAACGGCCTGCTGGTCAATCTGGGCCTGATGCCTGATGAGCCGCACTACGGGCTGGTGGAGGTTTCCCCTCAGCTGCCCATCAATGAGAAAATCCTTGCAGGCAGAGCGGTGCTGCATTCCTCCGATGCCCACCAATTGGGCAAGATTCAATAGGCGGTGTTCGATTTCCCCACGGACAGGTTTTCCGCCGGCGGTCTGTTCGATACCCTGCTGGCCGCCTCCGGGAAGGAAATCATCCGCTGATTCTTCCTCTTTTTGGGTAATCCGGTATGATTTTTTCGTGATTTTCTATGTTTTTTGTATTTTTTTGCTGATATTGCGGATTTTTTGTGTTTTTCCATTTCCCTTTTTGCCAAATTTATGTTAAAATTAAAACGATTTAGGCTGTGACGGCATCCATCCGTCAAGCCGCCCGATTCAAGGAGGTAATTACATCATGCCTGATCAGAAGGAAAAATACGCGCTTCTGCAGGAAGCCATTGCCAAGCATAAGGATGTTCCCGGCGCACTGATGCCCGTCCTGCAGGCTGCACAGGAAATCTTCGGCTATGTACCCATGGATGTGCAGCAGATCATCGCCGACGGTCTGGGCACCACCCTGGCCGAGGTTTACGGCGTTGCCACGTTCTACGCACAGTTCTCTCTGGAGCCCAAGGGCCAGTATATCGTGGGCGTATGCCTCGGTACCGCCTGCTACGTCAAGGGCTCCCAGAAGGTGCTGGACAAGCTGAGCGAGGAGCTGAAGGTCCCCGTGGGCAAGACAACCGCCGACGGCCGCTTCACCCTCAACGCCACCCGCTGTCTGGGTGCCTGCGGTCTGGCCCCCGTCATGATGATTAACGACGAGGTTTACGGCCGCCTGACCCCCGACGAGATTCCCGCCATTGTGGCCAAGTATCGCTGAGGTTGATTTGCCATGCGTGATTTGTCCCTGCATTTGCTGGACCTGACCCAAAACAGCATATCCGCCGGCGCGTCACTGATTGTCATCCGCCTTTCCATCGACGAAAGCGGCTGGCTGACCATGGTGCTGGAGGATAACGGAAAGGGCATGGACCCCGAGCTGCTCAGCCGGGTCACCAGCCCCTTTGCCACCACCAGAACCACGCGCAAGGTCGGCCTCGGCATCCCCATGATGCTGGAAAACGCCCGGCTGGCCGAGGGCGACCTGGTCATCACGTCCAAGGTTGGGGTGGGCACAGCGCTTACCGTAACCATGAACACCAAATGCATCGACTGTCTGCCCTTGGGGGATTTATCCGGCACACTGCTGAGCCTGATGATTACCAACCCCCTTGCCCCGGATTTCCGCTTTGAGGGGAAATCGCCCCGGGGTGAATGCACCTTCGACACCCGCGAAGTCCGTGCCGTGCTGGGCGGTCTGCCCCTGAACGAGCCGGAGATTGCCGCATGGCTGCGGGATGCGCTGAAGGAAGAAATCGACCCTGTTTTCACCTGAATCAGATTGCCTGTATAAAGGAGAATTGCTTATGAAATCACTTGCTGAACTGGAAGCCATCCGCGCCAAAACGCTGGAGAATATCGCCATGCGCAAGGAAAACGCCGATGCTGCCCGCGTGGTGGTCGGCATGGCCACCTGCGGCATTGCCGCCGGCGCCCGCCCTGTGATGCTGGCCTTCATGGATGAAATTGCCAAGCGCAGCCTTGAGCATGTGACCGTCAGCCAGACCGGCTGCGTGGGCATGTGCCGCCTGGAGCCCATGGTGGATGTGTATCTGCCCGGTCAGGAAAAGGTCACCTATGTCAAGGTTACGCCCGAAATGGTAGGCCGCATTGTGGCCGAGCACGTGGTCAACGGTCATCCCGTTGAGGAGTACACCATCGGCGCTGCCGAATAAGACGCACACGATTTTCTTAAGGAGGAAATCTTTATGGATTTTTACCGCGCACATGTGCTGGTCTGCGGCGGTACCGGCTGTACCTCTTCCGGTTCCATGCAGCTGATCGAGCGCTTTGATGAACAGCTGAAGGAAAAGGGCCTGGACAAGGAAGTCAAGGTCGTCCGCACCGGCTGCTTCGGCCTTTGCGAGGCCGGCCCCGTTGTCATTGTATACCCCGAGGGCACCTTCTACTCCCGCGTAAAGCCCGAGGACGTGGATGAAATCGTCTCCGAGCATCTGCTCAAGGGCCGCAAGGTGCAGCGTCTGGTGTATGTGGACCATGCCACCCATGAATCCAGCGTGCAGAAGAGCCTGAACGAAATCGGCTTCTACAAGCAGCAGGAGCGCATCGCCCTGAAGAACTGCGGCGTGATTGACCCCGAAAACATCGACGAATACATCGCCTTTGACGGCTACAAGGCCCTGGCAAAGGCCCTGACCGAAATGACCCGCGAGCAGGTCATTCAGGAAGTGATTGACTCCGGTCTTCGCGGCCGCGGCGGCGGCGGCTTCCCCACGGGCAAGAAGTGGCAGTTCGGCTACAACAGCCCCGCTGACCAGAAGTACATCGCCTGCAACGCTGACGAGGGCGACCCCGGTGCCTTCATGGACCGCTCCCTGCTGGAGGGCGACCCCCATGCCATCATCGAGGCCATGGCCATCGGCGGCTATGCCATCGGTGCCTCCGAGGGCTACATCTACGTCCGTGCCGAGTACCCCATCGCCGTCAAGCGCCTGCAGGTAGCCATTGAGCAGGCCAAGGAATACGGCCTGCTGGGCGACAACATCTTCGGCACCGATTTCTGCTTCGACCTGCACATCCGTCTGGGTGCCGGTGCCTTCGTCTGCGGCGAGGAAACCGCACTGATGAACTCCATCGAGGGCAAGCGCGGCGAGCCCCGTCCCCGTCCTCCCTTCCCCGCTGTGAAGGGTCTGTTCGGCAAGCCCACCGTGCTCAACAACGTGGAAACCTATGCCAACATTCCGCAGATTATCCTGAAGGGTGCCAAGTGGTATTCCTCCATCGGCACCGAGCGCAGCAAGGGCACCAAGGTATTCGCCCTGGGCGGCAAAATCAACAACACCGGCCTTGTGGAAATCCCCATGGGCACTCCCCTGCGCACCATCATTTATGATATCGGCGGCGGCATCCCCAACGGCAAAAAGTTCAAGGCCGTGCAGACCGGCGGTCCCTCCGGCGGCTGCATCCCTGCCGACCACCTGGACATCCCGATTGAATACGACACCCTGATTGAAATCGGCTCCATGATGGGCTCCGGCGGCATGATTGTCATGGACGAGGACAACTGCATGGTGGACATCGCCCGCTTCTTCCTTGACTTCACCGTGGATGAAAGCTGCGGCAAGTGCACCCCCTGCCGCATCGGCACCCGCCGCATGCTGGAAATCCTCGAGCGCATTGTGGACGGCAAGGGCGAGGAAGGCGACATCGAGAAGCTGGAAACCCTGGCGCAGAATATCAAGTCCACCGCACTGTGCGGTCTGGGCCAGACGGCCCCCAACCCCGTGCTCTCCACCCTGCATTATTTCCGGGATGAGTACGAGGCCCACATCAAGGAAAAGCGCTGCCCGGCCCACCATTGCCAGGCCCTGCTCAACTATGTCATCTCTGACAAGTGCCGCGGCTGCACCCTGTGCGCCAAGGCCTGCCCCGCCGGTGCCATCTCCGGCGAAGTGCGCCATCAGCATGTGATTGACACCGCCAAGTGCCTCAAGTGCGGCGCCTGCGTTGAGAAGTGCCGTTTCGGCGCCATCTCCAAGAACTGATCGTGCGAGGGAGGAAAAGAACATGGATCAGCTGATCAAACTGACGATCGACGGCGTTTCCGTCGAGGTTCCTGCCGGCACAACCGTGCTTGAAGCGGCCAAGAAGGCAGGCATCAATATCCCCACCCTGTGTTACCTCAAGGACATCAACCAGATCGGCGCCTGCCGTCTGTGCGTGGTTGATACCGGTGCCCGCGCCCTGCAGGCCGCCTGCGTGCTGCCTGTTGCGCCCAACATGGTGGTGAAAACCAACACCCCCGCCATCCGCGAGGCCCGCAAAATCAACCTGGAGCTGCTGCTGTCCAACCACGACAAGAAGTGCCTCTCCTGCGCCCGCAACCAGAAGTGCGAGCTGCAGCAGCTGTGCTTCGACCTGGGCGTGGAAGACGGCGAGCGCTTTGCCGGCTCCATGAACAAGTACGATGTGGACGACCTGAGCGTTTCCATCGTGCGCGACAACAACAAGTGCGTGCTGTGCCGCCGCTGTGTGGCCGCCTGCAACAAGACCCAGGCTGTGGGTGTGATTGGCCCGGTCAACCGCGGCTTCAACACCTCCATCGAATCCCCCTGGGGCATGCCGCTGGTGGACATGAGCTGCATCAACTGCGGCCAGTGTATCGCCGCCTGCCCCACCGGTGCCCTGCATGAAAAGGACTCCACCAAGGCTGTGTGGGACCTGCTGGCAGACCCCGCCAAGCACGTGGTGGTGCAGCCCGCTCCCGCCGTCCGCGCCGCACTGGGCGAAGAATTCGGCATGGAGATGGGTACCCTGGTCACCGGCAAGCTGGCCGCTGCCCTGCGCCGTCTGGGCTTTGACAAGGTATTTGATACCGACTGGGGCGCTGACCTGACCATCATGGAGGAAGGCACCGAGCTGATTGGCCGCATCAAGAACGGCGGCACATTGCCCATGATTACCTCCTGCTCCCCCGGCTGGATCAAGTTCTGCGAAACCTACTACAAGGACTTCATCCCCAACCTGTCCAGCTGCAAGTCTCCCCACGAAATGTCCGGTGCCATGATCAAGAGCTACTATGCCGAGAAGATGGGCATCGACCCCAAGACCATCGCGGTGGTTTCCGTGATGCCCTGCACCGCCAAGAAGTTTGAGGCCAAGCGCCCCGAGCTGGGTCACGACGGCATGCAGGATGTGGACGAGGTCATCACCACCCGCGAGCTGGCCAAGATGATTAAGGAAGCCGGCATCGACTTCGTCAACCTGCCCGATGAGGATTTCGATCCCCTGCTGGGCGAATCCACCGGTGCTTCCGTTATTTTCGGCACCACCGGCGGCGTGATGGAGGCAGCCCTGCGCACCGCATACGAGGTGCTCACCGGCAGCGAGCTGGAGAAGGTTGAATTCGAGCAGGTCCGCGGCATTGAGGGCGTGAAGGAAGCCGCCATTCAGGTGGGCGACCTGACCCTGAATGTAGCCATCGCCCACGGCACCGCCAATGCAGCCAAGCTGCTGGACGAAATCCGCGCCGGCAAGAAGACCTATCACTTCATCGAGGTCATGGGCTGCCCCGGCGGCTGCGTGACCGGCGGCGGTCAGCCCATCGTATCCGCCCGCAAGCGCATGGAATGCGACGCCAAGGTGATCCGCGCCGCTGCCCTGTACCGCGAGGACGAGGGCAAGGCCCTGCGCAAGAGCCACGAGAACCCCTCCATCAAGGCCCTGTACGCCGATTATCTGGGCGAGCCCAACGGCCACAAGGCCCACGAGCTGCTCCACACCCACTATGTGGAACGCCCCAAGTACAGCAAGTAATCGCACCCCACAAGGACTCCGCAGTGATGCGGGGTCCTTTTTTTGCCCTCTCAGTCAGCTGAAGCTGACAGCTCCCCCAAAGTGGGAGCCTTTTCAGTTTGTCAACCTGAATAATGGCTCTCCCTCTGGGAGAGCTGGCTGAGCGAAGCGAAGACTGAGAGGGTTTTCGGCAGCAGATGTCCTTTTTCCCGGCACACTGTGTCAGCAATGTGTCAGGCTGTGTGCCGGCCTCAGCCCTTGCGGGGCAAGGCTTTCCGGGTTTTGACACACATGACACACTTGTTTTGAAAGAGTTTGATTAAGTAAAAAGAAATACAGGAACAGAAAAGTTTTAAAACCGTGTGTGTCAGTGTGCCGGTGTGTCAGCTGCTGCTCTCCCTGCACAATTCACAGGTGCGTTTCGCTTCCTTCATATTCACTTCACAGACTTGTTACAAAAAAGATTTATGAACTTTCACAAATCCCGCCGGGATTGTGCTATAATACAAGATGGCTTGATATCACCATACGCCATCAAGCCCGGAGGTAATGTATGAACACGCAACTGATTCTGGCATCCGCTTCCCCCCGCAGACGCGAGCTGCTGGCCCTGACCGGCGTTCCCTTTACCGTGGAATCCGCCGATGTGGACGAAAGCTGCGCCCTGCCCATGAAGGAGGCGGTGGTGGAAATCAGCCGCAGAAAGGCAGCCGCCATTGCCAAGGCACACCCCGGCTGCACGGTGCTGGCCTCCGACACCCTTGTGTTTGTGGATGACACGCCCCTTGGCAAGCCCCGGGATGAGGCGGATGCCTTCCGCATGCTCTCCTCCCTGCGCAATCGCTGGCACCAGGTCTGCACAGGCGTGGTGGTCTGCGACAGCAGCGGGCTGATGCACACCGGCACCGACGTGACGGATGTGCACTTTACCCACATGACCGATGAAGAAATCCGCCGCTATATCGCCACCGGCGAGCCCATGGACAAGGCCGGTGCCTATGCACTGCAGGGCGCAGCGGGCCTGTGGATTGACCAGATCCGCGGCAGCTCCTCCTGCGTCATTGGCCTGCCTTTGGACCTGACCCGCAGGCTGCTGGAAGAAAGCGGCATCGAGATACTGCCCTGAATCCTTCGTGACAGACAAGACTGAGAGGTAACAATCAAATATGTTCTCACCCGAAATCGGTATCGATTTAGGTACTTCCAATACAACCATCTACGTGCGCGGCCGCGGCGTGGTGGTCAGCGAGCCCAGCATCATCGTGCGGGACGCGAAAAACAAGCGGCTGGTGGTGGCTGTGGGCGATGATGCCTATGTGATGTTCGGCCGCGTAAATGACCAGCTGGAAACCGTGTTTCCCCTGCGCAACGGCTCCATTGTGGATTTTGAAATGACCGCCGCCCTGCTCAAGAGCCTGA
Source organism: Clostridia bacterium (assembly GCA_030526225.1). Taxonomy (GTDB): domain Bacteria; phylum Bacillota; class Clostridia; order Christensenellales; family Aristaeellaceae; genus JAUNDF01. The sequence goes on along the minus strand of JAUNDF010000002.1, from coordinate 13,144 downwards.
TTCGCAAGGCCATCGGCTCCAGCCATTTCATGAAGCCCAAGGCCGTCATCGCCGTGCCCTCCACCCTGTCTGCGGTCGAGCGCCGCGCCGTGGAGGAGGCCGCCCATCAGGCCGGCGTAAAGCACGTATTCCTGGTAGAAAAGCCCTATGCGGCCGCCATCGGCAGCGGTCTGCCGGTGTATGAGCCGGTGGGCAGCATGGTGGTGGATATCGGCGGCGGCACCACGGATGTGGCCCTGGTCTCCCTGGGCGGCATGGTGGTGGCCCATTCCGTGCGGCTGGGCGGCAACAAGATGGACGAGGCCATCGCCGCCTACATCCTGCGGGAGCACAAGGTCTCCATCGGCATCCGCACGGCGGAAAAGCTGAAGAAGGACTTTGGCACCGCCATCCCCCTGAGCCACAACACCCGCAGCAAAATCGTAGGCACCCCCTACGGCACCGGCCCCCACAACGCCAAGGAGGTCATCTTTGATACCCAGCAGTGCTACGAGGCGCTGCGCGACCCCTGCCAATCCGTGCTGACGGCCATCAAGTGGGTGCTGGAGCGCACGCCCCCGGAGCTGGCCGGCGACATCATGCGCGGCGGCATCCACCTCACCGGCGGCGGCACCCAGCTGTACGGCATGGACCAGTTTATTGCCGAGGAGCTGAACATCCCCGTGCTGCTGGCCCGTGAGCCCATGGACTGCACCATCATGGGTCTGGGCTATCTGGTGGAAAACATGAACCTGCTCATGTCCTTCTCCGGGCAGACGGCAGAAGAATAACCGACCCTTCGAGGTGACACAATGGCAAGAAATCCCTTCCGCAAAAACAGCGGCAGCAATGAGCATACCCCCGCCGCCCCGGCGTATGATGATTTTATCTATGATGATATGCGGGATGACGGCGGTCTGGGCTATTCCTTCTCCATGGGCTCCAGCGGCTATGCCGATGAGGGCATCAGCCGGGAAAAGCACATCCCCGATGATGCCGACCTGATGGAGGAGGACGAGGATGACGGCTCCCCGTCCATCCCCGATATCATGGCCGCACCGGATGATTACGCCGATGACCCGGCCTCTGCCTTCCGGGATGAACAGGACAGCGGCGATGCCCTGACCAGAAAAATGCGGCAGAAATACGGCAGCATGGATGAGGAAGACCGCCGCCCCAAAAAGGATGATTCCGCCGCCCGCACCCCCAAAAAGCTGCGGACGCTGTTCATCGTCATCATCACCCTGATGCTGACGGCGGTGCTGGGCTTTATGTTCTTCTCCCACATTTCCAACCTCAGCTTCCTTGGCATTCCCGAGGATGCGGTGGCCGGGGCCATGACCCCCGTGCAGAGCTTCTTCTCCACCATCACCGAGGGTGTGGCCGGGTATCTGCGCCAGCTGAAGCTGCGGTCCAACATCGAGGTGGCCTACAACGACCTGCGCGCGGAAAACGAGCGCCTCACCTATGAGGCCATGCTGGCCGAGGAGCTGCAAATCCGCCTGAACCAGTACGAAAACATCAACGATGAGGTTCAGTCCAACACGGCCATGAACCCCATCACCTGCGCCATCATCGGCCGTGGTGACAACAGCTATTTCTCCACCATGACCATCAACCGCGGCAAGCGTGACGGCATTGAGGACTACATGGCCGTAACCATCTCCGGCGCACTGGTGGGTTATACGGAAAACGTGAAAGAAACCACCGCCGACGTCCGTTGTATTATCGACAGCGATGCCTCCATCGCCGCGCTGATTCAGTCCAGCCGCGATCAGGGCACCGTTTCCGGCACCCTGGGCATTGACGGCACCTACATGTGCCGCATGTACTACCTCTCCGACGATCACCTGCCCCGCCCCGGCGACGTGGTGGTCACCTCCGGCGTGGGCATGTCCTTCCCCAAGGGCATCCCCATCGGCACAGTCCGCGAAAGTACCCGCGGCATGGAGAGCAACAAGCAGTACATCGTGGTGCAGCCCTATGTGGACTTTGAGCACATCGAATACGTGATTGTCCTGCGCTACAAGCCCGCAGCCGAGGCGGTGACCGGCCGCACCTCCGCATATGCCAACATGGAGTATGCCGAGCTGCCCACCGCCCGCCCCTACCCGACCCTGCGCATCGGCGGCTCCACCTTCGGCGAAACACCCATCCCCATGGAAATGGTTGAGGTGACCCCCTCTCCCACGCCGGAACCCACGCCGGAGCCCACCCCCGAGCCCACCATCACCCCGGTGCCCACACCGGCCCCGGTGGTGTACGAGTACAACCCCGTCAGCTTCGGGCCCACGGAGGTGCCCACCGAAGCACCCAGCCCCACGCCCACACCCTATGTCACCCCCGATCCTGCCACCATGACCTGGGAGGAGGACTGATCCATGGCTGATATCACAAGACAGCCCGGCCAGGACATCCCCCAGGCAGAGCAGGGGAAATCCCGCTTTTCCCTTGCCGGGAAAGCAGCGGAGAATCCCCTGGCTGTCGGCATCAGGACAAGGCAGGCGGATACCCTGCGCACCACCGACCGGGCTGCCCTGAAAAAGGAAAAGCAGCGCACGGGCTTTCTGGGCTTTGTCAGCCGCTGCTTCCGCGGCATCATGCGGCTGGTTCGCTTCTGGCTGGTGGTGCTGCTGGCATACCTGTGTCAGGTGTGCATCGTGCCCTATCTGGCCATGGGCGGCGTAACCCCCAATGTGATGCTGGCCGTTATAGCCATCGTCATCGTGTGCCACGGCATGCTCCGCGCCTACTGGGCGGGCGCTTGCTTTGGCATCATCACCGATGCAATGATGAAGCCCATGATTTTCTTCTATCTGCTGATGTACCCGATTCTGGCGCTGTTCATGTCGGTATTCTTTGCCGACAAGAGTGAAAAGAGGCTGGAAGCGGAGCGGGCCAGCAATCCCTCGGCCCACAACATGCATCCCTACCTGCGCACGCCCCTTTGCGCCGCCTGCTGCCAGCTGCTGTACGAGGTGGTGCACATGCTGTACCTGTACATCGGCGGCATTGCCCTGATGCCGGTGCACTACGGCCGGGCTATCGGCGCTGTGATCTACACCACGGTGCTCACCATCCTGATGATGGTGCCCGTGCGCCGGATGCTGGGCTTCAAAAAGCCCCCCAAGGAAAAGAAACAGGCCCGCGGCCGCTACATGAACGCCATGTAAGCCCGGGCAGAAATACGCGTCCCTGCGGCTTTCGCCCCCGGGGACAGAAAGGAGGTCGCTGTTGGCCCGTTCATCAAACCCTGCCACCCGGGGAATCCTGTGGCGGTATGTCCTGTTTGTGGTGATTCTGCTGCTGATGTTCGCCTACCTTGTCAGCGGCCTTGTGAACCTGCAGCTGAAATCCAGCGAGGAATATGCGGACAAGGCGGAAAGCACCCGCACCAAAACCGTGGTGCTGCGCGGCAAGCGCGGCTCCATCATCGATGCGGACTCCGTGCTGCTGGCTGAGGACGAGCTGATTTACAACGTCACCTTCTACAAGGATGCCTCCCAGAATTCCCGCAGGGAATACACCGCCTTTACCCAGTCCATTGTGGACACCATTGAAATCATCGAGCGCAACGGCGGTACCATGGCCATTGACTTTGTCATTCAGCGCAATCCGGAAACAAACGAGTGGGAGTTCAACTTCGGCTCCGGCGTATCCGACAGCGTACTGGCCAAGCGTGAGCGCCAGTGGCGCAGCAACAACTACCTGACCAGCATGACCAAGTACGACACGGCGGAAAAGTGCATCAACCTGCTCAAGCAGCGCTTCCGCATTGTCAACGATGCCAGCGAAATCGAGCCCCTGAAGGAGCTGGAGGGCGAAAAGTACACCCCCGTTCACATTCTGGATGAGGAAACCATGCTGAAGGTCATGGCCATCTACTGCGAAATGCAGATGAACGTGTTCTCCTCCCAGCCCATCGTCATCGCCCAGAACGTGAAGTACGAAACAGTCATCGAGGTGGAGACCCGCTCCATGATGCTGGTGGGCATGGAAATTCAGGTGGGCACCAAGCGCGTGTACCCCAAGCGAACCCTTGCCAGCCAGATTATCGGCTACACCGGCGCCATCCCCTCCCAGGCCATGTGGGAAACCCTGCGGGCCAAGGGCTATTCGTACAATGACACCATCGGCCGCGACGGCATCGAATCCTCCATGGAGGACTGGCTGACCCAGAACAGCTACCTGCGTCAGGGCCAGCGCGTGGTGGAGCGCGACAACATGAGCCGCGTGGTCCGCGAGCTGAGCTACACCGCCCCCCAGGACGGCAACAACATCAAGCTGACCCTCCATGCCTCCTATCAGGAGGTGGCCGAGCGCGCCATTGCCGCCAACGTCAACAACACCCGTGACAATCAGGAAAAGCTGATGGTCTCCGACTCCTGGCTGGAGGACAACAAAGAGGACATCGCCAACCGCAACTGGGTCACCTACCCCATGTCCCTGGCCGAGCACGGCTGTATGGTCATTCTGGATATGGAGGACCGGGTGCTGGCCATGGCCAACTACCCCACCTACGACCTGAATGCGCTGGTGGCCGGCGGCAAGGAAGCCATCACCATCCTTGCCGATGAACGCAACCTGCTGCTCAACTACGGCATCCACGCCCGCGGAACCCCCGGCTCCATTTTCAAAATGGTCACCAGCATGGGCGCCTTGTGCGAGGGCGAGCTGACGGTGAAGGAGCGCATCACCGACCAGGGCTACTACACCAAGTACAACAAGGACGAATCCACCGCTCCCAAATGCTGGATTGGCAAGGGCAACCGCTGGAAGCATCAAAACCAGACGATTGTGGAGGGTCTGTCCAACTCCTGCAACTACTTCTTCTACGAGCTGGGCAGCCGTTTGGGCGAGCAGCGGCTGTACCACTACGCCTCCCTCTTCGGCCTGACCAGCAAAACCGGCATCGACCTGCCCGGTGAGGTCCGCAGCGTGGTGGGCAGCCAGAACACCCTGTACGATACCACCAAGGCCATGAACGAGGCCAGTCAGGATACCTCCCTGCCCATCATCGTTTTCAACTCCATCAAAAAGCACCTGCGCAACTGCGGTGCCTCCAGAAACCTTTCCTATGATGATGCCCGTCTGTCCGCCTGCGCCAAGCGCCTGATGGACATGGCCGTCAACTACGATGAAAGCTACTGGCTGGACAACATGCGTACCATCCTGATGGAAGAGCTGAACATGACCAAGGAAATGGTCTACCTGCAGTCCGTCATCGGTGATACGTACAACTACATGAACGACATCAAGTGGGGCGGCGCCCAGACCATTCTGACGGCCATCGGCCAGTCGGTTACCACCGTCACCCCCGTCGCCGTTGCGCGCTATGTATGCGCCCTGGCCAACGGCGGCTATGTGTACAACGTTTCCATCATCGACTCCATCATCTCCCCCGAGGGCGAAATCCTCTCCCAGCGCGAGCCTACGCTCATCAACGTGCTGGAAAACGCAGAGGAATACCTGCCCTACATCAAGAAGGGGATGAAGGGCGTAGTTGACGAATCAGGTACTGCTGCCAAGTACTTCAAGGGCTGGAAATACCGGGATGAAATCTGCGCAAAAACCGGTACCGCTCAGGTTACCTCCATCGACCTTGAGAACAATGCCTGGTTCGTAACCTTCGCCCCCTACGAGAAACCTGAGGTTGCCATCGCGGTGTTTATCCCCAACGGATATTCCGGCGGTGAAGCCTCCATGGCCGCCAGAGAGTTCCTGGACTGGTACCTCAACCAGGAAGAGCTGCGCACGGTGGATTACGATCTGCCCACCGGCAACTCCGTGGCCCCGTAACACAGCATCCCCCAACCCACACTCAACATACAGGAGGGAACACACATGGGCAAAGCATGGATCATTGCATCCGGCAAGGGCGGCGTTGGCAAATCCACCGTAACGGCCGCGCTGGGCGCCGCGCTCAGCCAGCGGGGCTGCCGCTGCTGCATTGTGGATGCCGATATCGGCCTGCGCGATCAGGATGTGATTCTGGGCGTGGAAAACCGGGTGGTCTACGATTTGCTGGATGTGCTGGAAAAGCGCTGCCGCATGGATTAGGCCCTGATTCGCCACGGCGATTACACCAACCTGTTCCTCGTCCCCGCCGCCCAGTTTGCCCGCAGCAAGGATCTGGACAAAAAGGCATTTATGAAGCTGATTGGCCAGCTGAAGCTCAGCTTTGACCATGTGCTCATTGACTGCCCCGCCGGCATCGAGCGCGGCCTTCGCGGGCTGCTGAACAAGCACACGGACGAAACCATCCTCATCAGCACCCCGGACGATGTGTGCATCCGCAACGTGGAGCGCACCGCCTCCGTGCTGCAGGGCAAGGACATGCCCTCCCCGCGCCTTGTTGTCAACATGCTGGACAGCGAGCTGATTGATGCAGGGGAAATGTACTCCGCCGCCGTGGTATCCCAGACCCTGGACCTGCCCCTTTTGGGCGAGGTGCCCCGGGACCCGGTGGTATACCGGAGCCTGATTAACCACAAGCCGCTGATGCAGTGCGACTGCGAGGCCCGCTATGCCCTCACCCGCATTGCCGCGCGCATGGAGGGCATGGATGAGCCCTTCCCCGCCTACGGCGTGCGCAAGCCCGGCTTCTTCTCCCGGCTCTTTGGCCGCAAGCACAAGGAGGTCAACAAGCTTTGATCGTTGAAAACAGACATTCACGGGCCCATGTGGACGTGCCGCTGATTCTGCTTGTATTCAGTCTGGCCGTCTTCGGTGTGCTGGCAGTGTGTGTCGCTACCTACACCGTGGACTCGGCCCCCACAGGCTCACTGCTCAACCGCATCGTGGAATCCTCCTACGCGGTGAAACAGTGCGTATTCCTGGCGCTGGGTCCTGTGGTGCTTTCCGTACTGCTCCTGATTCCCTACGACTTTCTGCGCCGCTACACGCCCATCTTCTACTGGGGCGGCACCATCTTCCTGACCCTTGTGTGGGTGCTGAACCGTGCCGAGGGCGTGAAGGCGTGGCTGGACATCATTTGGGGCATGACGCTGCAGCCGTCATAGTTCATCAAGCTGGCCATGATTCTGATGCTGTCCCGTGTTCTTTCCCAGTCGGAAAAGCCCATGGGCAATGTGCAGGAGTTTTTCCGGGTGATGCTGATTGTCGCCATCCCCACCTTTGTTACCCTGATGTCCGGCGAAATGGGCAGCGTTCTGGTGATTATTTTCTTCTTCGCCGTGATGCTGTTCTTTGCCAACGTGGACTTCCGTCTGCTGATGGGCATGGCCGGTGTGGCCGTCATCGGCATCGCCGCCCTGTACGGCTTTACCGTGGCCACCAACGCGGACAGCTACCGTCTGGCCCGCATTCTGGCCTTCATCAACCCCGAATTGTATTCCTCCACCGACGCGTATCAGGTTTTGCAGAGCCAGACAGCCATCGGCTCCGGCGGCCTGACCGGCATCGGCATGTTTGTGGATGGCTCCATCAGCCAGCTGAACTACGTGCCCGCCGACTGGACGGACTTCATCTTCGCCACCATCGGCGAGGCATGGGGCTTTGTGGGCTGTGTGGGCATCATGATTGTCTTCTTCCTGATTATCCTGCGGATGCTGTACCTGTCCGCCTACACCCGCGACAAGTTCGGCCGGCTGGTGATTATCGGCGTGATGGGCATGCTGCTGTTCCACGTGTTTGAGAACATGGGCATGACCATGGGCCTGATGCCCATTACCGGCATCCCGCTGCCGTTTATTTCCTACGGCGGCTCCAACATGATGACCAACATGCTGGGCGTGGGTCTGGTGCTGAACGTTACCAAGAACCGCAGCCTGACCGCCCCTGCCCTGACCCCGCAGGTGGCAGGCAGCATGACCCCCTACGGCGGCCGCCGCAGCCTGTTCGGCAAGGGCCGCATGCATCACTAAAATTGGACATCAATAAAATCCGGAAATTTGTCACATTTTTTCATTGCCTCGGAGACCCTCTCAGTCAGCTAAAGCTGACAGCTCTCCCAAAGGGAGAGCCTTTATCGTGTCGGCCAAGCCGAAAGGCTCCCCCTCTGGGGGAGCTGTCGCGAAGCGACTGAGAGGGCTTCTGCGTCACATGATTGAACCTCATCATCCATGATGAATCATTTATTAGGAGGACACACCCTTGCAAATTCTTCTTCAGGTACTCCTGCTTGTGCTGGGCTTTGTGATGCTGATTAAGGGCGCCGACTGGTTTGTGGACGGTGCCTCTGCCGTGGCCCGGCGCTTCGGCATCCCGCCCATTGTGGTGGGCCTGACCATCGTGGCCATGGGCACCAGCCTGCCCGAGGCCGCCATCAGCATTTCTGCCGCCCTGAAGGGCAGTGCGGGCATTGCCGTGGGCAATGTGCTGGGCAGCAACATCATGAACATCCTGCTGATTCTCGGCCTGTCTGCCGTGATTCTCCCCATGGCCGTTCAGCCCGCTGTCATCCGGCGCGACATGCCCTTCCTGCTGTTTATCACCGTGCTGATGCCTGTGCTGGGCCTGCCGGACGGCAAGCTGAGCCGGGTGGACGGCCTGATTCTGCTGGCCATCTTCGCCGCCTACATGGTGTGGCTGTTCATCTCCACCAAAAAGGCTGCCGCCGCCGGTGAAGCCGCTGATGAAGAATCCGACGAGCCCCTGCCCCCCACGTGGAAGGCCATCGCCATGATTCTGGTGGGCGCCGCGCTGGTGATGCTGGGCAGCAACATGGCCGTGGATGCCGCCACCGTCATCGCCGCGGCACTGGGCATGAGCGACCGGCTCATCGGCCTGACCATCATCGCCCTGGGCACCTCCCTGCCGGAGCTGGTGACCAGCTGCACCGCCGCCAAAAAGGGCTGCTCCGACATGGCTCTGGGCAACGTGGTGGGCAGCAACATGTTCAACATTCTCTTCGTGCTGGGCATTTCCGCCACCATCACCCCCATCGCCTACCCCATGACCTTCCTCACCGACAGCATCATCTGCGTGCTGACCGCCGTGCTGCTGTTTGTGCTCATCGCAGGCAAAAAGCTGACCCGCGGCAAGGGCGCCATCATGCTGGCTGCCTTCGCCGCCTACTACACCTGGCTGTTCCTTGTGTAATCCGCAGGCTGTGAAAAATCAATTTTTGCAATCTCTCACGAGACCTCTTCCGCCCCTTCGGGGCACCTTCCCCAGCGGGGAAGGTTTTTTATTTTGTCCAAAACGGCTAAGTTTACAACCATATGCAAAAGCAATGATGAACCTTCCCCGCTGGGAAAGGTGGCTGAGCGCAGCGAAGCCGGAAGAGGTCTTCCGGGGTATTTGCCCTTGCGGTTTTTCGGCGGAAAAGCTATAATAAATACTGGGTATGTCTGTATGTAAGGGAGGGGTGAATGCGTGCTCTGTCAGGTGATTGTTGACATCGTCCACGAGAATGTGGCGCACGAATTCACCTACCTTGTCCCTGATGATATGATTCTCACCGTGGGCCAGCGGGTGCTGGTGCCCTTCGGACGCATGCGCAAGGAGGGCATCGTGGTGGGCTTTGAGCAGACCGCCGATGTGCCGCCGGAAAAGCTGAAGGCCGTCCTTGAGCCGCTGGAGCCCTATGCGGCGGTGCTGCCCCAGCTGGTCACCCTGGCCAGGCGCATGGCGGAGGACATCCATTGCCCCCTTGCGGAAACGCTCCGGCTGATGCTCCCGGCAGAGATGCGGGGCGGCCGTGTGCGGGTGGTGACCACCCCCATGGCACAGCTGGCCGTATCCCCCGAAGAGGCCGCCGCTGCGCTGGAGGCCCAGGGGCGCTCAGCCAAGCGCCGTCAGCTGCTGCAAATACTGTCCGACGGCAAGCCCCATCCTGTGGGCGAAATGGCCCTGCTGGTCAAGGACCCGGGCAGCGCCCTCAGGCAGCTGGAAACACAGGGGCTGGTGCGGCTGTTCTCGCAGGAGCGGCTGCGCAGACCCGGCGGTGATGCACAGGACGAGCTTTCGCAGGATAATCCCCTCACGCCCTTCCAGCAGGAGGCCTTTGACGAGGTTGCCCCCGCTTTACAGGATGGCTGCGGTCGGTTCCTGCTCCACGGCGTGACCGGCAGCGGCAAGACCGAGGTGTTCATCCACCTGGTGCGCCGCGTGCTGGAGATGGACAAAACCGCCATGATTCTCGTGCCGGAAATCGCCCTGACCCCGCAGATGGTCAGCTGGTTCCGCAGCCGTTTCGGCCCTGTGGCCGCGGTGCTGCACTCCCGGCTTTCCGCAGGGGAGCGCTTTGACGAGTGGCGCAGAATCCGCCGGGGCGATGCCCGGGTGGTCATCGGTGCCCGCTCCGCCGTGTTTGCCCCCCTGCAGGATCTGGGGCTGGTGGTCATTGATGAGGAGCACGAAAACACCTACATCAGCGATCATCACCCCCGCTACGATGCCCGACAGATTGCCGCCATGCGCTGTGATACGGAGGGCGCCACCCTGCTGCTGGCCAGCGCCACCCCCAGCATCCTGTCCTTTGCCAAGGCGCGCCGCGGGGATTACACCCTGCTGGAGATGCCCTACCGCGTCCACAACCGCCCCCTGCCGGAGGTGGAAATTGTGGATATGCGCAAGGAGCTGGAGCTGGGCAACCGGTCTATCTTCTCCGGTGTGCTCCAGCGCAAGCTGAAGGAATGCATGGCCCGGGGACAACAGGCCATGCTGATGATGAACCGCCGGGGCTACCATTCCTTCGTCAGCTGCCGCAAATGCGGCCATGTATTGAAATGCCCCAACTGCGATGTGTCCCTCACCTACCACATGACCGGCGGTGACGGGGCGCTGCACTGCCACTACTGCGGCTACATGTCCCCCATTCCCTCCGCCTGCCCGGAATGCGGAAGCAAGTACATCCGCTACTTCGGCGCGGGGACACAGAAGGTGGAAGAGGAGCTGCGCAAGCTGCTGCCGGGTGTGGGCATCGTCCGCATGGACATCGACACCACCTCCGGCAAGGACGGTCACCAGAAGCTGCTGGACGAGTTCCGTTCCGGCCGCGCAAGGGTGCTGGTGGGCACCCAGATGATTGCCAAGGGGCTTGATTTCCCCAAGGTAACGCTGGTGGGCGTGGTGGCCGCCGATATGACGCTGAACCTGCCCGACTACCGCTCCAGAGAGCGCACCTTTCAGCTGCTGACGCAGGTGGCCGGCCGGGCCGGACGGGGCAATCTGCCGGGCGA
>JAUNDF010000002.1:0-2008 GCA_030526225.1 Clostridia bacterium | reverse complement strand
GATTATCCAGACCTACAAGCCCGAGGACCCCATCATCCTCACCGCCGCCAAGCAGGATTACCGCACCTTCTTTGAGGAGGAATTCGCCCGGCGCAAGCGGGGGCTGTATCCGCCCTTTTCCATCATGGCACGGCTGCTGGTGGAATCGGTGAACGCACAGGCCGCGGAGAATTGCTGCCGTCAGCTGTATAACCGGGTCAAGGCTCTGCTGGAGCGCCATCCCCTGTGGCAAAAGCGGGTGCTGCTGCTCAGTGCCGATCAGGCGCCGGTGAAAATCCTGCGGGGCAAAGCGCGGTACAATGTGCTGATGAAGCTGCTGGTGCATCCGGAAACGGAAGCGCTGGTGGCCGCCGTCACCGGCCTTGCCCGTTAGCCGCAAGAGGGCGTTCAGGTGTTTTTTGAATACAATCCGACCAATATGATGTAACATAAAGGAGACAAGAGCATTATGGCCATTCGTAAGATTGTGGAACTGGGTGACGAGACCCTTCGCAAGGTTTGCAAAAAGCAGGAGAAGTTTGACAGCCGTCTGCATCAGCTGCTGGATGACATGGCTGCCACCATGTACGATGCACAGGGCGTTGGTCTGGCTGCCCCGCAGGTGGGCATCCTGCGCCGCGTGGTGGTGATTGATGTATCCGAGGAGCGGGATGAGCTGTTCGAGCTGATTAACCCCGTCATTGTGGAAACCAGCGGCAGCCAGTGCGGCCGCGAGGGCTGCCTGAGCCTGCCCGGCCGTCAGGCTGTGGTTACCCGCCCCGACCGCGTGGTGGTACAGGCACAGGACCGCAACGGCGAATGGTATGAGCTGGAGACCGAGGGCTTCTTCGCCCGCGCCGTGTGCCACGAGCTGGACCACCTGGACGGCAAGCTGTACATCGACGTGATGGACCGCGAGCTGACCGTTGCCGAGATTCAGGGCCATATTCCGGAGGATGACGCAGAATGAGAATCGTATTTATGGGCACCCCCGATTTTGCGGTGCCGAGCCTGCGCGCGCTGGTGGAAGCAGGCTATGAGGTGGTGGGCGTGTTTACCCAGCCCGACCGCCCCAAGGGCCGCGGCAACAAGCTGACCCCCTCCCCGGTGAAGGTATACGCCATGGAGCAGAACATCCCCGTATACCAGCCCCAGAGAATCCGCCGCGACGGTGTGGAGGATTTGAAGGCGCTGGCCCCCGACCTGTGCGTGACCGCCGCCTTCGGGCAGATTCTCAGCCAGGAGATTCTGGACATCCCGCCCATGGGCACTGTGAACGTGCATGCCTCCCTGCTGCCCCGCCACCGCGGCAGCGCCCCCATTGCATGGGCATTGCTGCAGGGTGACAAGACCACCGGCGTGACCACCATGATGACCGACAAGGGCATCGACACCGGCGCCATGCTGCTCAAGCGCGAAATCCCCATCGGGCCCGAGGATACCTGCGGCAGCCTGACGGAAAAGCTGAGCCTGCTGGGCGCGGAGCTGCTGGTGGAGACCATCCAAGGGCTGGAAAATGGCACCGTATCCCCCATCCCTCAGGATGAAGCACAAATGACCTACGACCCCATGCTGGACAAGGCCATGGGCATTGTAGACTGGACGAAGGATGCTGCCGCCATCGTGGGGCAGATTCACGGCCTGAACCCTTGGCCCTGCGCCACCACCGCCTATGGCGACGGACGGCTGAAGCTGCTGCTGGCAGAGGTCTGTGAGGGCAGCGGCACCCCCGGCGAGGTGCTGACAGCCGACAGCAAGCAGGGGCTCATCATTGCCTGCGGCAGCGGCAGTGTCCGCATCAAAAAGCTGCAGGCTCCCGGCGGAAAGCCCATGGACAGCCGTGATTACCTGCGCGGCCATCCCATGGCACAAGGACTGATTCTGAAAGAGGTAGAAGCATGACAGACGATCGCAATCACAAGCCCACCCACCGCAACGACAACGGCGAACGCCGTGCCGACCGCAAGCCCTTCCGCAAGGATGCCAAGTCCTTCGGCGAGAAGAAGTCCTTTGGTGACCGCAAGTCCTT
>JAUNDF010000117.1 GCA_030526225.1 Clostridia bacterium | reverse complement strand
TGATGTTCGGCATGGAGACCATGTCCGGCGCGGTTTCCGGCCTGCGGGATGTGCCCGGCTTCCGGAACCTGTTCCTGATGTTCCAGAATCCCGTGCTGGGCGTACTGGCAGGCGCGGTGCTCACCGCCATCATCCAGTCCAGCTCCGCATCCGTGGGCATTCTCCAGGCGCTGGCGGTGACGGGACAGGTCAGCTTCGGCGCGGCCATCCCCATCATCATGGGTCAGAACATCGGCACCTGCGTCACTGCCATGCTCTCCGCCATCGGCGCCAACAAGAACGCCAAGCGGGCTGCCATGGTGCACCTGTCCTTCAATGTCATCGGCACGTTGGTCTGGCTGACGGTGTTCTGCCTGGTCAAAGCGATCTTTGCTCCGGCGATTCTTGGCGAAGCGGCCACCCTGCTGGGCATTGCCGTGGCCCACTCCGTGTTCAATGTGCTCTGCACGGTGCTGATGCTGCCTATGTCGAGTCTTCTGGAGCAGCTTGTGTGCCGGATTGTGCCGGACGACAAGAAGCCCGAGGTGGTCAGCGAGCTGGATGAGCGTCTGCTGACCACACCCCCCGTGGCGCTGGCCCGCTGCAAGGAGGTGGCGGAGGACATGGCAAACTGCGCCGTGGCCGCCATGAAGCAGAGCATTGCCTCCCTGAAGGAATATACGCCGGAGCTGGGTGCCGAGGTGCGCCGTCTGGAGGACAAGACCGACCATTATGAGGACATTCTGGGTACGTATCTGGTGAAGCTCAGCACCCGGCGGATCAGCCGGGACGACAGCAACGAGGCGGCAAAGCTTCTGAAGGTCATCGGCGATTTTGAACGCATCGGTGACCATGCCGTGGGCATTGTGGCATCTGCGGAGGAGCTGAGCCGGAAGGAGCTGGCACTGTCCGCGCAGGCAAGGGCGGAATTGGCTGTGCTGGAGAATGCGGTGAATGAGATTTTGGATCTGGCGCTGGAAGCCTTCCTGAAGGATGATTACCGGGCTGCCGGAATGGTGGAGCCTCTGGAGCAGGTCATCGACGAGCTGAAGGAGTCCCTGCGCACCGCCCACATCCTGCGGCTGCAGCGGGAGGCGTGCAGCATCGAGGCCGGCTTTGTCTGGTCGGATCTGCTGACCTGCCTGGAGCGGGTGTCTGACCACTGTTCCAACATCGCCGGCTGCATCACTGACATGCACGAAGGAAACCTCCATCTGCATGAATCCCTGCGGGCGGTGAAAAACAACCGGGAAGACTACGAAGAACGCTATGACAACTTCCGCAGGAAATACGCCCTGCCGGGTGGAGCCGAGGCATAAATGTCCAACAGGCTGATCTTTTTCAGCTGTTTTTCGAAATGCTCATTGCGGTCAGAGTGGAGAGTGAAGAGTGAGGGAGAAAGCAAATCCTTCTTTATCTTCACTCTCCAATCTCCACTTTTCACTCTTTTATACTCCGATTTTGAAAGCACATTCCAAATTTTACAGGATCTTTACTTTGCCGCGATAGTGGATTTTACAGCCGGGTGGTAAGCTGGAAGCACAGCCAGGGGATGAGGCCCCGGCTGAAGAAATTGCGAATAAAGGAGATTATTTTATGAAAAAGATCATTGCAATTATGCTGGCAGCCGTTATGGCTATGGCAGTGCTGCCCCTGTCCGCCTGCGCCAAGGGCCTGAGCGGTACCGTGTCCACCAACGGCTCCACCTCCATGGAGAAGGTCATCGGCATCCTCAGCGAGCAGTTCATGGAAGACAACGGCGATGTGACCATCACCTATGACGCCACCGGCTCCGGCACCGGCATCGAAGCCGCCGCCAACGGCACCGCCGACATCGGTCTGGCTTCCCGCGCCCTGAAGGCCGCCGAGGTGGAGAAGGGCCTGGTTGCCACCACCGTGGCTCTGGACGGCATCGCCATCATCGTCAACGAGAATTGCCCCGTGGATGACCTGACCGTGGAGCAGATCGCCGCCATCTTCACCGGCGAAATCACCGACTGGGCTGAATTCGGCGGCAAGGGCGAAATCGCCTGCATCGGCCGCGAAGCCGGCTCCGGCACCCGCGACGGCTTCGAGTCCATCACCAAGACCGCTGACAAGTGCGTCCTGAAGCAGGAGCTGACCTCCACCGGCGCTGTCATCGCGGCCGTCAAGAGCAGTGAAAACGCCATCGGCTATGCTTCCTTCGCCGCTGTGGAAGGACAGGAAGGCATCAAGGTTCTGACTGTGGAGGGTGTGGAATGCACCGCCGAAAACATCATTGACGGCACCTATGTGATCCAGCGCCCCTTCAATCTGGTCACTCTGGAAAATGCCGAGCTGAGCGAAGCTGCCAAGGCCTTCTTCGACTACATGATCTCCGAAGATGCCGCCGAGCTCATCACCATGGCAGGTGCCGTCCCCGTGGCTGCTGCCGAGGCTGCTGAGCCTGCTGAGCAGCAGTAAACATGAAACGCAAATCGACAAAACAAGTCGCCTGGGAGAACAGCATGAACCTGCTGTTCTTCCTTTGCGGTATCATCACGGTGGGGTTCGTCCTCTGCATTTCCGTGTATCTTGTAATTTCCGGCATTCCTGCCATTGCTGAGATCGGCATCGGGGACTTCTTCCTCGGCAAGGTCTGGAAGCCCACGGCCACCACAGTGGAGCCCTCCTACGGCATTCTGCCCTTCCTCCTCACCAGTATCTACGGCACCGCCGGGGCGGTGGTGCTGGGCATTCCCGTTGGTCTGCTGACGGCAGTGTACCTTGCCAAGCTGGCCCCTCCGAAAATCGCGGCGGTGATCCGCACGGCGGTGCAGCTGCTGGCGGGCATTCCCTCGGTGGTCTATGGCC
>JAUNDF010000001.1 GCA_030526225.1 Clostridia bacterium | reverse complement strand
GGCTGCTGGGAGGATACCGGCTGTAGCGGTGACTATGACAAGATGACGCCCATGGAGGGCAAAATCATTACCAAGGTAAAGGACATCGAGCAGCTGCACATCTGCATGGGCTTCCCCGGCACGCCCTTCGGTGATGCAGGGATTTATCCCCAGGCGTTGGTCAACAGCATTCTGGGCGGCAGCATGTCCTCCCGCCTGTTCCAGCGCATCCGCGAGGAAATGGGCATGGCCTATTCCATCTACACCTTCCCCAACAGCTATGTGGGCTGCGGCAGCTTCGGCATCTACGCCGGTGTTTCACCCAAGAACGGCAAGACCGTGCTGGAGGAAATCAACCGCGAGCTGGACAAATTCCTGAAGGAAGGCATCACGGAGGAGGAGTTCCGTTCCGCCAAGACCCAGCTGCGCAGCGGCTATTTGATGGGCCTGGAGAGCCCCGGCAGCCGCATGCAGAACCTGGGCCGCTCCATGCTGCTTTTGGGCAAGGCAAAGGATCCTGCCGAGACCATCGCCCAGATTGAAGCGGTAACCATGGAAGCCACCATGGAGGCCGCCCGCCGCATCCTGACCCCCAAGCCCTGCATTGCAGTGGTGGGCAAGAATGCGGATGAATTCAACATTTGACGCCGACCTTCGGATGAGGTGAAAACATGAACGAACGCATCGTCTGTCTGGACATCGGCGATGTCCGCATCGGCATTGCCGTCAGTGACGAAACCCGCACCATTGCCACTCCGGTGGAGGTGCTCAAGCGGGTGGGCTGGGGGCCGGATGTGAAGCACATCGCCGCCGTGTGCGCCCAGTACAACACCACGGAAATCCTCAGCGGTCTGCCCCTGAATATGGACGGCTCTGCAGGCTTCCAGACGCAAAAAGTGCAACAATTTTGTCAGCAGCTTGAAAAAGCGGGCCTGACCGTGTATTATCAAGATGAGCGGCTGACCACCGTCACCGCCGAAAATGCCCTGCTGGAGGACAACATGTCCCGGGCCGGGCGCAAGCAGAATGTGGATAAGGTCGCTGCCGCCGTTATTTTGCAGCAGTGGCTGGATACGCAGAAAAATCAGCCGGTTCAAACCGAAACAAATGAAAGCGAGGCAAACACCATGGAAGAAGCAAACGGCATCGTCGAACTGATTGACGAAGAAGGCAACACCGTCGAATTTGAGCATATGGCCACCATGGAGCACGAGGGCAAGTACTACATCGTGCTCTACCCCATCACCGAGGAAGAGGACGAGGACGAAGGCTTTGTCATCCTGGAGATTGCTCAGGATGAAGAGGGCAACGAGTTCTACGCTTCCGTGGAGGATGATCAGCTGGCCGACATGCTGGCCGAAAAGTTCCTGGCTCTGCTGGAAGAAGAGGGCGAGGAAGGCGACGAGGAAGCAACGGAGGAATAATCCTCGGCTTTCCCTATTGAGGTAACCGATGAAAAAATTCCTGACACTGCTGATGGCTCTTGCGCTGCTGCTGCCCCTTTGCGGTGGTGCGGCTGCGGAGGGCTATCAGGATTGCCACCGGGTGGTGCTCACCAAGACGGACACCACTCAGGACAACGGCAGCATCATCCGCGTATGGCAGGCCGATACGGTGCTGGACAGCGTGGATGAGGAGCTGGCATCGATCCAGCAGGACATGGTGGACCGGTTTGGTCCCGAACTTCCTGCGGGCAAAAACAAAACCAGCAAAAGCTCCCGGCTGGATGTGGAGCTGCGCTACAGCCGCACGGGCCTGACATGGCTCAGCTTTCTGATTCAGGGCCGCGTGTCCTACTACCGGGAGCTGACGGATCAGGCCATCGTTTCCCGCACCTATGACATGACCACCGGCAAGCGCGTGCTGCTCACCGACATCTTCGATGACAGCAGCGAGGGCTGGGATATCATGGCCAAGGCTGTCCGGGAGCAGGCCACGGCGTATTTCCCCGGGGAAACGCCTGACGAGGCGGTGCTTGACCGCTACTGCACCAGAGAGGGCCTGCAGCAGCTGGATTTCACCCTCCACGGCATGTCCCTGGTTCTGCACATTCCCGCGCAAACGCTGTACCCGAAGCATCACACCCTGATTGAGGTAACGCTGTTCTATCCGGATATCCGCCCTTACATGACGGAAAAGGCTCAAACGGAAACGGACAACAAAGCGTATTACAAGATGGCCGCCCTGACCTTTGACGACGGCCCTGTGCGCACCAACACCACGCTGGTGCTCAACAACATGATGGAAATGGGCGAGCGGGCCACCTTCTTTGTCATCGGCAACCGGGTGGAAGCCTATGCTGATCAGGTGCAGAAGGAGCATGACAACGGCCATGCGGTGGCCAGCCACAACTGGAACCACGGCAATGTGAAAAAGTCAAAGCCCTCTGCCTTGCGGGCCATGCCGGAAAAGGTGGATGATGCCTTCACCGGCGCCATCGGCATCGGGGTGCGCTACAACCGCGTTCCTCACGGGCTGTACAATCAGATGATCAAGGCCAAGGTAGGCTGGCCCCTGATTCAGTGGAGCCTTGATACCTACGACTGGCGCGGCCGTTCCGTAGGCGCGATTATGTCTGCGGTGAAGGACCAGATTTCCGACGGCGATATCATCCTCTGCCACGACATCAAGGACAATACGCCGGATGCGGCCCGGGCCATCTGCCAATACCTGCAGGAGCAGGGCTACATGCTGGTCACCATCGATGAGCTGTTCGCCAAGGATGGCGTGACACTTCAGCCCGATACGGTTTATTACCGCTGCGTGGACGGCAAAACGGATATCAAGAAAAGGTAATGCAAAAGGCCGTGAGAGAATGAAGCGTTCTTTCACAGCCTTTTTTTGTGCGCAAAAAAACCGCCCCAGTCGGAGCGGTTTTGATGAATCAGCAGCCTTCGGGATGCTTCTTCTGATAATCCTCAATGGCGGCATGGATGGCTTCCTCAGCCAGCATGGAGCAGTGCATCTTCACGGGGGGCAGGCCGTCCAGAGCCTCGGCCACAGCCTTGTTGGTCAGCTGCAGAGCCTCTTCGATGGTCTTGCCCTTGACCAGCTCGGTGGCCATGGAGCTGGTGGCGATGGCGGCGCCGCAGCCGAAGGTCTTGAACTTTACATCCACGATGATGTTGTTTTCAACCTTGATGTCCATGCGCATGATGTCGCCGCACTTGGGGTTGCCCACAGTGCCGGAGCCGCTGGCGTCCTCGATTTCACCAACATTGCGGGGGTTGGAGAAATGGTCCATTACTTTTTCGCTGTACATATGTTTGTCCTCCTTATTTCATGAAGGGGCAGTCGGCGCCCAGGTCGCTGGTCTCGGCGGTCAGGCAGCTCATTTCGCGCAGCTGCTTGACGATCTGCGGCAGCTCGGCCAGCACATAATCGACTTCTTCTTCGGTGGTTTCGGTGCCCAGGGACAGACGCAGGGAGCCGTGGGCGATTTCGTGGGGCAGACCGATGGCCAGCAGCACGTGGCTGGGATCCAGACTGCCGCTGGTGCAGGCAGAGCCGGAGGAAGCTGCGATGCCCTTCAGGTCCAGACGGAGCAGCAGGGCTTCACCCTCGATAAAGCGGATGGAAACGTTTACGTTGTTGGGCAGGCGCTCGGTGCGGTGACCGTTGAGGCGGGTGTCGGGGATGGCGGCCAGAATGCCGTCAATCAGCTTGTCCCGCAGGGCGGTCAGGCGGGCAGCGTTGCTGTCCAGATTTTGGGTGGCCAGCTCAATGGCCTTGCCGATGCCCACGATGGCGGGCAGGTTCTCGGTGCCGGCACGCTGGCCGCGCTCCTGTGCACCGCCGGCAATCAGCTGATCGAGACGGACGCCCTTGCGCACATACAGCACGCCGATGCCCTTGGGGCCGTGGAACTTGTGGCCGGACATGGACAGCATGTCGATGTTCATCTCGTTGACATCGATTTTAACTGCGCCGATGGCCTGCACAGCGTCGGTGTGGAACAGGATGCCGTGCTCCTTGGCCAGCTTGCCGATTTCGGCAATGGGCTGCAGGGTGCCGATTTCGTTGTTGGCGGCCATGATGGTAATCAGGATGGTCTTGTCGGTGATGGCGTTCTTCACGTCCTCCACGCTGACGCGGCCGTACTTGTCAACGGGCAGGTAGGTCACCTCAAAGCCCTGCTTTTCCAGCCAGGCACAGGTGTGCAGCACGGCGTGATGCTCCACAGCGGAGGTGATGATGTGGTTGCCCTTGTTCTTCTTGGCGAAAGCGGTGCCCTTGATGGCCCAGTTGTCGCTCTCGGTGCCGCCGGCGGTGAAGTAGATTTCGTTGGGCTGTGCGCCGATGGCGGCGGCTACCTGCTTGCGGGCTGCATCAACAGCCTTGCGGGCATCGCGGCCGGTGGAATGGATGCTGGAAGGGTTGCCGTACACCTGACCGAAGTAGGGGAGCATGGCCTCCAGTACTTCGGGGGCAGTGGCCGTGGTGGCGGCGTTGTCCATATAAATGCGGTTCATTATGATTACTCCTTTGCACTTTCCTGGGGCTTTAAGTCGAAGCGTTCCTGCTCCAGCATATCCCGCAGGGTGATGGATTGCAAAACGTTGTTAATGCTGTCGGAGAGGTATTCCCACACGCGGCGTGTGCGGCACTGGCCGCTGCGCATGCAGGAGGATTCGTCGCTGACACAGCCGGAGATGTTCAGCGGACCCTCTGTGGCATCAATGATGTCACCCACGGTGATTTCCTCGGGGGACTTGGCCAGCTGATATCCGCCCTGCGCGCCGCGCACGGTGGTCACCAGCCCGCCCTTGCGAAGGGAGGCCAGCAGCTGCTCCAGATAATCCTCGGAAACGCCGATTTCCGCCACGGACTTCAGCGGCTGAGGGCCGTTCCCGGCTTGCTGGGCCAGGAAAAACATGGCATACAGGCCGTATTTGCCTTTGGTGGAAAGCTTCATGGGCACCTCCTTATGAATTCCGACAAAGCCTGTCGGGATTCTGAAGGTAGTGTATCATACCCGACTAAAATTGTCAACAATATATCAGCTGATTTTGAATCGTTATTTTGCATTTGCTTGCCAAACAGGGCGAATATCCGTCAAAACCTGCACAAAGCTGACCGGGTTTGCCATAATAACCTGATTATCCTTCTGTTAAAACACTCTGTATTTGATAAGGAAGGAAAAATATGTTAAAGTTATGTCAGTCCAACGGGACAATCAAATTCCTGACGCTTGAAAGGAGCTTATTCGAATGAGTGATATGCTCGTCGGTATCCTCGGTCTTGTCTGCATCATCGGGATTGTTGTTACGCTGTTCAAAAGCAAAACCCAGCCCGCCATCGCCTTCATCGTGTTCCCGGCCATTCTCGGTCTGGTGCTGGTGCTGGGCGGACGCTACAGCTTTGATAATCTGGCTGTAATGATTAAATCCGGCTTTAACAGCACCGCACCCACTGCCGCACTGTTTGTTTTCTCTGTGCTATACTTCGGCATCATGACCGACAGCGGCATGTTTGACATCATCATCGGCAAGCTGATGAAGCTGGTGGGTGATAATGTCGTCGGCGTTGCCGTGGTCACCGCTGTGATTGCGCTGGTCGGCCATCTGGATGGCGGCGGCGCTTCCACCTTCTGCATTGTGGTGCCCGCTCTGCTGCCTGTTTACAAGCGGATGCATATGCGCACCACCACCCTGCTGCGCATTGCCGTGCTGTCCATGGGCGTGCTGAACCTGATGCCCTGGGCCGGTCCCACCATGCGCGCCGCCTCCGTGCTGGGCATGGAAGCCGGTTCTCTGTGGCAGACCATCCTGCCCATCCAGATTTTCGGTGTTGTGCTGGCCCTGGCCCATGCTGTGCTGGCCGGCTTCCAAGAAAAGCGCCGCGGTGCCGGTCTCAACGGCAAGCTGGCTTCCGATGAGGAAGAGGCTGTGGAGGTTGAGGTTCAGGAGGCCAAGACCAACGAGCTGGCCCGCCCGAAGCTGTTCCTGTTCAACATTCTGCTGACCGTGGCTGTCATCGCCCTGCTCATCTGGGATGTATTCCCCAGCTACTTCCCCTTCATGATCGGTACTGCCGTGGCCCTGTTCGTCAACTACGGCTTCACCGCCAAGATGCATAAGAAGATCATCAACCTCCATGCCGGTCCTGCGCTGATGATGTGCTCCACCCTGATGGGTGCCGCTGTGCTGATGGGCGTGCTGACCACCAGCCTTGGCCCGGACGGCAAGGCCCTCTCCGCCAAGGTGATGGAGCTGCCCGCCGGCACCATTCCCTCCGTGGTTCGCTGCCTGGCTTCCATCGTATCCGGCATTCTGCCCACTGCCCTGGGCCAGCATCTGCCCATGGTCATCGGCATCCTGTCTGTACCGCTGGCACTGGCCTTTGATACCGACAGCTACTTCTACGGCATGCTGCCCGTGGTGATGGGCATCGGTCAGGCCTTCGGCGTGGATGCGCTCCCCATCGCTGTGGCCATGGTCGTGTGCCGCAACTGCGCCACCTTCATCAGCCCCATGGTGCCCGCCACGCTGCTGGGTACGGGTCTTGCCGAGGTGGACATCAAGGACCACATCAAGGCCAGCTTCATGTACGTTTGGGGCTTCTCCATCCTGTGCATGCTGGTTGCCGTTGTGTTCGGCATTATGCCCCTGTAAGAAATGGATATCCAAAAGGCACTCACCGGTTGCATGCGGTGGGTGCCTTTCTTGTATTAACGGGTTTATATATATTACGGGAGATAGGGGCAAAAGGAAAAAATGGCAAAACAAAACAGCATACCCATTCAGGTATGCTGTAAAGTGGCTTACAAACCGAAACGCTTCTTGAAGCGATCAACACGTCCGCCAGCGTCTACCAGCTTCTGCTTGCCGGTGTAGAAAGGATGGCACTTGGAGCAGATATCAACGCGCATTTCGGGCTTTACGGAGCCGGTTTCAAAGGTCTCACCGCACACGCAACGCACGATGCACTTGCCATACTTGGGATGAATGGATTCCTTCATTGCTGTTTCACCTCTTTCGCGTATGCAATGATCGGCTTTTTATACCGCTTTGCTATTCTACCACAAATACGCGGGAAATGCAAGGGCTTTTTTCACTCTGTCAAGGAAAAATACTGGAAAGATAATCCGCTTACCGATTCTTCCGCAGCATCACGGCCCACTCGGTTACGCGGCCGAGGAAGGTGGTATTGCTGTCGGTGGTGTGGAGCAAATCCAGCAGCTGGGGAATGGCCTCCTCGGGCTTCATGGAGCCGATGATGGAGCGCACGGCCCGCAGTCCCTGTAGCTCCTCGGGGGTCAGGAGCAGCTCTACACGGCGGGTGCCGCAGCTGCCAAGGCGCAGGGCGGGGGAGATGCCTATGTCGTGCAGTCCCTTGTCCAGCACCAGCTCCAGATTGGCGGTGCCCTTGAATTCTTCCACGATGGTATCATCCACCTTGGAGCCGGTTTCGATGTTCATGGCACCGATGACCGTCAGGCTGCCGCCTTCCTTCATGCAGCGGGCGGCGCCGAAGAGCTTCTTGGCGCGGAACAGGCTGGTGGGGTTCACAAGGCCGGGGATACTGCGGCCCTGCTGGGCGGCGGTGGTGGTAAACACCTTGGCCAGCCGGGTCAGGCTGTCCACCAGCAGAATGACATCCTTGCCCTGCTCCACCAGCCGCTGTGCCCGCTCCAGCACCATTTCGGTGATGCGCAGGTGGCTTTCCGGCAGCTGGTCAAAGGTGGACGCCATAACGGAGCAGTTCACCTGATCGCGGAACAGGGTGACATCCTCGGGATTCTCGTCAATCAGCAGTACCATGACCTCGGCCTCGGGATAATTGGCGGTGAGGACCTGTGCAAAGTGCTGCAGCAGCTCTGTCTTTCCGGAGCCGGGCGGGCAGAGAATCAAACCACGCTGACCGAAGCCGATGGGCGTCAGCAGGTCGATGATGCGCATATCGTCCAGCTTGCGCTCGTCATGGGAATCCAGATCGATGCGCCGGGAAGGATACACAGGGGTCAGGTCATCGAAGAGGGGGCGCTTCATCTGCTCCTCGGGGGTCTTGCCGTTGACCTGGGTGATGTACAGCATAGCGGCGTACTTGTCGCCATCCCGCTGGGGGCGGGTTTTGCCGCACACAAAATCACCTGTACGCAGGCCAAAACGGCGAATCTGCGCCACGGAGATATAAATATCATGGGGAGACTGCAGGAAGTTTTCCGGCCGCAGGAAGCCGTAGCCGTCGGGGTGCAGCTCCAGATAGCCGCTGCCCTCGCTGCATTCGCTGGCGGAGAGAATATCCGAGGCGGCTTGTGAAATCGGGATGGATTCGGGCGTAGCGCCGGGCTGCTCCCGCTTGGGATAAGAGGGGCGGTTATAGCCGCTCTGCTCATAATTGCGGTTGTTGTAGCCGCGGTTCTGTTCGCCGTAATTGCTGCGTCCGCCGGTGGGGCCGAAGGCGCGGCTGGTGTCCCTGTCACGGAAGCCGCGGTACTCCTGCTGCTGGGGCTCTGCGGCGGCAGGGCCGAAGCGGGGCGTATAAGCCGGCGTACGGGCAGGCTGGCGCTGGGGGCCGCGGTCACTGCCGCCCTGCCATGCGGGCCGGTTTTGATACACCGGTGCCTGATAAGAGGGCTTGGCGGAATAGCGCGGCGCACCCTGCGGCTGCTGTGCCGGTGCGCTCCATGCGGATTTATACACCGGCTGGCGGGGCTCTGCGCTCTGTGTTTCTTCCTCCTGCACAGCATCGGGGGTGTCATTTGCAGGCGCTTCGGGGGCTTCATCAGCCGGAGCAGGGGAGCCCATGGCATCAGCCAACAGCTCGATAATTTTGGCTTTGACGGCATTGGAGGGAAGGTGGATGCCGTTTTCTTTTGCGATTTTCTTCAGTTCTGCAACGGTCATGGAGGACCAATCAGTCGCTGCCAAGTCAAAGACCTCCATTCATCATGATTCAATCAGCATAGGGATGTCAGTGCTTATTTTCTTGCCACAATAAAATCGCGGGTGACGGCCTGCTCCAGATAATGCTCGGAGCTGCCGAAGGGGCCGTCGGGAAGGACATCAAGCCCCAAATCGGTAAGGATTTTCTCCAGCGCTGCCCGCTTCAGGGTCAGGGCGTTGAAGCTGATGGCCATGGCGCCGCCCTTGCGCAGGGCATTCTTCCATGCGGGCAATACACGGGTTGCAACCTGTGCGGGATTCTCCGGCTTGCGGCCGTCCATGGAGGCATGCTGAATGCCGTAGGGCAGGTCGCAGACGATGACATCAGCCGGTGTTTTCTTCAGCACCCCGCAGGCAGCGCCGCTGTCGCCCTGCAGAAGGCGCAGGGTGCGGACATCATCTGCCAGATAATGCTCCTTTGTATCGGCAAGCGTAAACTGGGCATGGGGAATGCCGCCCTTGGGACCGGTGAGGGAATTCTGCACGAACTTGTACTTCATCTTTGCGCGGGTCAGGTAGCGCTCCATGTAGTTGATGGCCTCGCGCAGATCGACCCGGTCCACATCGACGCCGATGGCATTGCAGCCCCGTTCCAGGGCGCAGTACAGCGTGGTACCGCGGCCGCACATGGGGTCCAGCACCGTCAGGGGACGGCCGGTCACAGGGGTGGCTGCAGCGATGGCACAATTGAGCATCATGCGGGTGAAGGTGGCGCTGGTCTTGCCCTTGTACTTGAGCAGCTCGGCTAGCTCCCGGGGGAAGTAGTCCCGGCGGGATGCTTCGATGGGGCGGAGGAGACCGTTTTCCTCCTGACACATCATCAGCAGGGAGGAATGCTCGCAGAGCGCGCAAAGCTGTGCCGGTGTCAGGGCTTCGGTCTCAAAGCAGTAAAAAGAAGCACCGCCCTTGGTTTCTACATTGACCTCGGCAGAAATTCCCAAGGACAGGAGCATATGGTGCAGTTCGTTCTGCCCCAAGGTTTCCTGGGCTTTTTGATAGATGGTGTTTGCATGCGGAAGCAGCTGAAAACAGTATTTCATGGGTCCTCTTATTCTCATATAATTTGTTGAAGTGTTGAAACTTGGTTATAGTATAACAAGAAATCCGCCGCATCGCAAGAGAAAAAACGGCAAGTTTATCATTTGACAATGGGGAAGAGAAATGTGTGGAATTCCGGGCAATCAAAAAGCCACTCTCCAAAAAGGAAAGTGGCATTTTTGAGAAATCAGTACTTGCGCTTGCGTGCAGCCTCTGCTTTCTTCTTACGCTTTACGCTGGGCTTTTCGTAATGCTCGCGCTTGCGAACTTCCTGAATTACACCGCTGCGGGCGCACTGACGCTTAAAGCGCTTCAGAGCGCTCTCCAGGGATTCATTCTCACGTACACGTACCTCGGACACTGTTATCCCTCCTCTCGCTCATCGTGCCTTAGCAAATACAGGCTCGACGGACGGATGGCGAACCGTAGTATTATTATAGTCCTGTTCGCTGATTCCGTCAAGCGGAATTTGCAGATTTTTTTCGGTGAAAATACAAAAAAATTACTTTTTGCCGTTGTAGGTCTGCATGGCATGCTCGATGCCGCTGCGAATCCAATCCAGCACGCAGTCGGCCGCCAGGTCGAAGGCATGGTCCATGTCCTGCTGCTCTTCCCGGGTGCGATAGCGGCTGAGGACCCAGTCCACCAGCTGCCAGTCCTCGGGGCATTTGCCAACGCCCACCCGGATGCGGGGGAAATCCTGCCCGGGGACATTGGCGATGATGGAGCGCATGCCGTTGTGGGTGCCGGCGGAGCCGGACTTGCGGATGCGCAGCTTGCCCGCGGGCAGGTCGATATCGTCATAGATGACCATCAGGTGGTCCAGCGGGACCTTGTACCAGCTGAGCAGCTGGCCGACACAGTCGCCGGACAGGTTCATAAAGGTCTGCGGGCGGCAGATGACCAGACGATTGCCGTCCACATCGGTTTCGGTCAGCATACCGCTGAATTTGGCTTTGTTCAGGGTGATGTTCAGCTGCTTTTCCAGCTTCTCTGTGACATCAAAGCCCACGTTGTGGCGGGTGTGGGCATACTTGTCGCCGGGGTTGCCCAGACCCACAACGATAAAGGTTTCCTTGGACACGGTTGTCGCTCCTTTTCCTCAAAAAACACACGGACTAACGCCGTGTGTTGATGGTTGCTTGTGATTAATCGGTAAATCAGGCCTTCAGCCAGTCCGCGGGGCGGATAGTGGCCACGTTGGTCTCGTGATCCAGATGCATGGTCATCAAGGACTTTTCGCCGGTGACGCACTTCTTGACGGGCTCTTCGGTGGCCATGGTGAAGGCAACGCCCACCACCTCCACGCTGAACTCGCGCATCAGGTCCACCATGGCCTGTGCGGTGCCGCCGCCCTTGAGGAAATCATCCACAATCAGCGCCTTTTGACCTTCCTTTACGGCGCGGCGGGAGAGGCTCATGGTTTCGATGCTCTTGGAGGTGCCGCTGACATAGTTGATGTTCACCGCCGGGCCCTCGTATACCTTGGAGGAATGACGGGCGATGACCAGCGGAACGCCCAGCGCATTGGCGGTCATCAGGGCCACGGGGATGCCCTTGGTTTCCATGGTCAGCACGAAATCAGGCTCGGTGTGGTAATACTCGCCGGCAATGATTTGGCCCATCTTCTTCACGATTTCCGGGTCGGAAAGAATGTCGGAGTAGTACAGGAATCCGCCGGGAAGCACACGGGCAGAGCCGCTGAGCTTTTCGCACAGCTCGGTGATGTAGGTCAGGGCCTCTTTGCGGGAGATAACGCTGCGGTAGCGCACACCGCCGGCTGCACCGGTGACCGTTTCCAGCTCGCCAAGCCCAAAGGACTTGACCATGTCCCGCAGGATGTCGATATCCTCCGACATGGTGGACTTGGCCGCACCGAACATTTCGCAGAAGTAGGAAAGGGTAAAAATCTTGTTGGGGTTATCCGACAGGATTTTCATCATGGCGCTCATGCGCTCATTCCGACGGAATTTATCCAAGGTAAAACGCTCCTTTGTGATGAAAACACATTGATAGAAAAACTGCAGGCTACATTATAACATAAGAAAACGAATACTGGAAGAGATAAAACGCGGAAATGTTCGCCTTTTTTGTATCTTTCTTGCACTTTTCTTTTCATTGCCTCTTTTCAAATCCGCAGGAATGATGTATAATACAGGTAATTGATTGAGAAATTGAATGGGTTACAAAATGGTTACATGAGATTGGTTGAAGAAACCGTCGTCATGTAACCATTTTCTTATATCGATGTATGGGCAAAGGAAGAGGCTTCCGCATCAGGCAGATGCGGAAGCCTCGTTTTTCTGTTTCAGGGAAAGCTTGCGGACCAGCCGGATCAGCATGATAATTGCCAGCGTGGCCAAAATGATTTCAGCAATCACCTGTGCATAGGGCAGGCCGTAGAGGGGGAAGAAATGGTTGAGGATGAACAGCAGGGGGATTTCCAGCACAATCTTGCGCATCAGGGCGAAGATGAGTGCGGACTTGCCCATGCCGCAGGCCTGGAAAACGCCAACGCCCAGGAAATCAATCCCCATAAAGGGCTGGGCCAGTGCATAGCCGATAATCAGCATGGAGCCGTAGGCGATGACCTGATCGTTCTTCATAAAGAAGGCAATGGTCTGGCCGGGGAACAGGATAAAGATGGCGGAGATGGTGGTCATCACCAGCAGGGTTACCTTGCCGGAGGTGATGATGGCCTCCTTCATGCGCTTGACATTGCCGGAGGAATAATTGTAGCCCACCAGCGGCATAATGCCCTGACCGATGCCCAGACCGATGTACATGGCCATGGAGGCAACCTTGCCGGCGATGCCCACGGCAGACAGTGCCTCGGGACCAAAATCAGCCGCAAAGTTGTGCAGCAGCGTCATGCCGGTCACGTTGAGCAGATTCTGAATCATGGCGGGGATACCGACACCGAAGACAGCCAGCGGGACTTCCTTCTTGACCTTCAGCAGTCTTGCAGGATTCAGGCTGATGTAGGTATTGCCCCTGCGCAGCCGGAGCAGCACAAAGTAATACAGGCAGGCAAAGCAGTTGGAGATGAAGGTGGCGAAGCCTGCGCCGGCGGCGCCCATGTTCAGGCCCCAGGGGAGAATGAACAGCGGGTCGAGCAGGATGTTGAGCAGGCAGCCAGACATGGTGCCCACGCTGGCATGCAGGGAGTAGCCCTCGGCACGGACCATGTTGGAAAGCACCATATTTAATATAGAAGGAAGTGCACCCAGCATCACGGTCCAGAACATGTAATCCCGGGAGGGAGCAAGGGTGGCTTCGGTTGCACCGAGGATGTCCATCAGGGGGGCATTGAAAATCAGGTAGCCGAGGGAAATCAGCAGTGCACCGGCTGCGGCGCAGTAAAAGCCGAAGGCGGAGCTTTGACGGATGGTGTCGTAATCCTTCTTGCCCAGTGCCCGGCTCATGACGCTGGAGGTGCCGAAGCCGAACAGGTTGCTGATGGAGTTGAAGGCCAGCAGAACAGGGGCGGCCACGGCAACGGCCGCGGTCTGTGCGGGCTGACCCAGCAGACCCACAAAGAAGGTGTCGGCCATGTTGTAGATGACAATCATCAGCAGACCGAGGACTGCGGGCAGGCACAGCTTCAGCATGGCGGCAGGGATGGGCATTTGTTCAAAGAGCTATGTTTTATCGATATTCTTTTTCAATGGTTTATTCTCCGTGCGCCGGATTTGCACCGCTGTGCATGGCATTGTGTTCTTCGGTGATTTCTGCGTGGAGCTGAACGGCAGTCCAGCTGACATTGGTGGGGGTGACCACCGCCTTCAGGGCGATGGGCTTTTGACCCAGCTGCTTCCATGTTTGCAGGAAGCCGTTGAGGGTCTGGTTGGTGAAATTGGCGAAAACCACCATTTCGTCTGTGAAGGGCTGTTCGGGAGCGGCCTTGTCCTCCCGGGGCATAAAGCTGCAGAGTGCGCCGAGGGTCTGCGCCTGATCGTCTTCGTTTACGGTCACCAGGCGAATCTTGTTTTTCATGCAGGTCATGGTCAGCTTGACCTTGCGGTCGCCCTGCATGTTGAAGCTGAGCAGCATGGGCTGTGCCATCGTATCTGTATCCTTTCTATATATAAAATGATTACTTTCTGATTTTCGCCACAAAGAAGCCTTCGGCCAGATTAGTGGGCTTGACGCAGAGGGTGCCGGGGATGGTGACGGGCAGGGAAGGCAGGGCTTCCATCAACGGCTGGTCGATGGGCACAATCTTCGCGCCGGTTTCCTTCAGCACCTCGTTCAGGACACCTTCGTTTTCGCACTGCAGAATGGAGCAGGTGGAGTAAACCATTTCGTGTCCCTTCTTCAGCAGCTTCAGTGCCTTGCGGAGCATGGCCTTCTGTGTCTTGACGGTTTTGGCAACCCAGTCTTTGGTCATGGTGCGCTGGGGCTGACCTTCCTCCAGAATCAGGGTGCCGCTGCCGGTGCAGGGAGCATCCAGCATAACCTTGTCAAAGGAGAAGAAATCATCCAGCGTACGGGCATCCTGCTGCATGATGCCTACGCGGCTGGCTCCCTGCTTATCGAGATTGTAGCGCAGACGTTCGGCACGGATTTTGTTTTTCTCACAGGCGGTAATCAGTGCCTTCCCGCCGGAGAGGGAAAACAGCTGGGTGGTCTTACCGCCGGGGGCGGCTGCCATATCGAGGATGGTTTCGTTGGGCACTGCACCCAGCACCAGCGGCGGCAGCATGGCGGAGAGACCCTGAATGTACAATCCACCTTGATTATATATAGGAAGATTCTGTACATCCTGCTCTGTGCCGCGGGGGAGAATCAATGCATCGCTATACCAGCTGACCTCCTCAAAGGGAATGGCGGCATCGGTCAGGGCGGCTTTGACTTCATCGATGCTGTGCTTCAGGGGATTGGCCCGAAGGGTACAGGGGTGAGAAACAAAGCCGGAGATGATTTCGTCCGTCAGCGCTTCGCCGTACTGATGCAGCAGCATGCCGCGCAATGTATCGGGAACAACCGGAATCATAGGTCGGTATCCTTTCTATTTATATATACTATCAAATGGGAACCTTGCATATATTCGCCGAAAGGGAGAAAAATCCTGCAAGGAAGCGAAGATGTATCATTTGGGAAGAAAATGAACAGATGAAAAATCAACCGGAAATGACAAAAAAGCAACGAAAAGATAGACACGCCGGAAAAAGAGTGCATAATCAAAGCTATACAAATTTTCTTATGAATATACAAACCCTTGTGCAGCAAGGGATACAAGAACAATATTCTTTGAAAGAAAAACCTGATGATTGAAAATGTGAAAATATAGATACGCACGAAAACGCGTAATGATGT
Organism: Clostridia bacterium; assembly: GCA_030526225.1. Lineage (GTDB taxonomy): Bacteria > Bacillota > Clostridia > Christensenellales > Aristaeellaceae > JAUNDF01. Next base: position 64,544 of record JAUNDF010000001.1, on the reverse strand, counting down.
GAAACCCGCAAACCCTTATACGGCAAGGGTTACAGAAAAAAATAATTTCAAGAAAACTGAAAAAACTTTTCAAAAACCTATTGCAATATCGAAAAAGCTATGTTATACTGTTCACGTTGTCTGTTAAGGGATGAAGCGGTAAGTTGCCGCCGGGCCAGGCGGGTAATTATCGTGGACCAGCCCGATAATCGGGCGACGGACTCTGAAAGCGCCGAAGACCTGCACCTGCAGTGGGTCCCACCGAGCGCAGACGAGAACGATCAAGGAGGTAAACCAATGGCCAGCCAAAAAATCCGCATCAAGCTCAAGAGCTATGAGCACAACCTGATCGACCAGTCCGCTGAGCGGATTGTCGAGACGGCAAAGCGTACTGGTGCACGCGTATCCGGTCCGATTCCGCTCCCCACTGAGAAGGAAATCGTCACCATCCTGCGCGCCACCCACAAGTACAAGGATAGTCGCGAACAGTTTGAGCGCCGTACTCACAAGCGCCTCATCGACATCCTGAACCCCACACAGAAGACTGTGGACGCAATGACAAAGCTGGATCTTCCTGCTGGTGTCGAAATCGAAATGAAGCTGTAAGCGGGAGGAACGAAGAGATGAAAAAGGGTATTATTGGTAAGAAGATCGGCATGACGCAGATCTTCACCGAAGACGGCCGTCTCGTTCCGGTCACCGTTATCGAAGCAGGTCCCTGCACCGTGGTGCAGACCAAGAACGTCGAGTCTGATGGCTACAACGCCGTTCAGGTCGGCTTTGGTGATCTGACCGAAGACCGCGCCAAGAAGCTGCTGAACAAGCCCGAACAGGGCCACTTCGCAAAAGCCGGTGTTGCTGCAAAGCGTCACCTGCGCGAGTTCCGTTTTGATGATTGCGCTCCTTACAAGGTTGGCGACGAGCTGAAGGTTGATCAGTTCGCTCAGGGTGACCTGGTTGACGTCTGCGGCACCAGCAAGGGCCACGGCTTCACCGGTGCCATCCAGCGCTGGAATCAGCACACCGGCCCCATGGCCCACGGCTCCAAGTACCATCGTGGCGTAGGTTCCCTGTCTGCTAACTCTGACCCCTCCCGCGTGTTCAAGAACAAGCACATGTCCGGCCACTATGGTGTGGATCGTGTGACCATTCAGAACCTGGAAGTTGTCAAGGTTGATGCAGAGCGCAACCTGCTGCTGGTGAAGGGCGCTGTGCCCGGCCCCAACAACGGTCTGCTCGTGATCCGCGACGCCGTGAAGGCCTAAGCCGTCACAAGGAGGAAAGAAAGACTATGCCTAAGACTGCTCTTTACAATATGGAGGGCAAGACCATTGGCGAAATCGAGCTGAATGATGCGATCTTCGCAGCATCCATCAACGAAGCTGCCATGCACCTGGTCGTCCGCTCCTATCTGGCCGCTCAGCGCCAGGGAACACAGAGCGCCAAGACCCGCGGCGAGGTCCGCGGAGGTGGCCGCAAGATTTACCGCCAGAAGGGCACCGGTAATGCACGTCATCACGGCAACCGTGCTCCCCAGTTCAAGCATGGCGGCGTTGTGTTCGCTCCCAAGCCCCGTGATTATGTCATCAACGTGCCCAAGAAGGTTCGCCGCCTGGCTTTCAAGTCCGCTATGACTTCCAAGCTGAATGCTGAAGAAATCATCGTGGTTGACCAGCTGAACCTGGCCGAGGGCAAGACCAAGCTGATGGCCAAGGTTCTGGAGAACCTGGGTGCCACCAAGAAGGCTCTGGTTGTTCTGCCCGAGCGCGAAGAGAACGTTGTTCGCGCCACCGCGAACCTGGCTCAGGCCAAGACCACCTATGTCAACACTCTGAATGTTTATGACATCCTGAATGCCGGCAAGGTTGTTCTGACCCAGGCTGCTGTTAAGTCTGTTGAGGAGGTGTACGCATAATGAAGGATCCTCACGATATCATCCTGCGCCCTGTCCTCACGGAGAAGGCGTATGACGGCATTGCCGACAAGAAGTACATCTTCGAAGTTGCCATCAATGCCAACAAGGCTGAGATCAAGGCTGCTGTTGAAGCTTGCTTCGCAGAAGACGGCGTAAAGGTTGCCAAGGTCAACACCGTCCGTACTCTGGGCAAGATCAAGACCCAGGGCCGTCACTCCGGCCGTACCCCCGAAGTTAAGAAAGCTTATGTTACCTTGAAGAAGGACTCCAAGCCCATCAAGTTCTTCGAGGGCATGGCACAGTAAAGCAGGGAGGAAACGAAAAATGGCTATCAGATATTATAAGCCGACTTCGCCCGCCCGGCGCTTTATGTCGGTTCTGACCTATGAAGAGATCACCAAGAAGGCCCCCGAGAAGAGCCTGCTGGAAACTCTGAAGAAGAACGCAGGCCGCAACAAGCAGGGCAAGATCACCGTTCGTCATCAGGGCGGCGGCAACAAGGTTAAGTATCGTATCATCGACTTCAAGCGCAACAAGGTGGATATCCCCGCTAAGGTTGCTGCCATCGAGTACGACCCCAACCGCAGCGCATTCATTGCTCTGCTGCACTATGTGGATGGCGAAAAGCGCTACATTCTGGCTCCTCTGGGCCTGAAGGTTGGCGACACCGTCATCTCTTCCGACACCGCTGACATCAAGCCCGGCAATGCACTGCCCATCAGCTGCATTCCCGTTGGTACCCTGATCCACAACCTGGAGCTGAAGCCCGGCCGCGGCGGCCAGCTGGTTCGTTCCGCCGGCAACAGCGCTCAGTTGATGGCTAAGGAAAACGGTTACGCAACCGTTCGTCTGCCTTCCGGCGAGATGCGCAAGCTGCCCCTGAACGCCAAGGCTACCATCGGTACCGTTGGCAACAGCGATCACGAGAATGTGCGCCTGGGTAAGGCCGGTCGTGTTCGTCACATGGGCATCCGTCCCACCGTTCGCGGTGTTGTGATGAACCCCTGCGATCACCCCCACGGCGGCGGCGAGGGCAAGAGCCCTGTTGGTCTGCCCGCTCCTGTAACCCCCTGGGGCAAGCCCGCTCTGGGTTACAAGACCCGCAAGCACAAGAAGTACTCCAATAAGATGATCGTAAAGCGCGCTGGCAAGAAGTAAGCGCATCCCACAGGAAGGAGGCTGCTAACGAATGAGTCGTTCCATTAAGAAGGGCCCTTATGTCGAGGGCGCGCTGATGAAGCGCATTACCGATATGAATAAGTCCGGCGTGAAGAACGTTGTGAAGACCTGGTCCAGATCTTCCACCATTTTCCCGGATTTCGTTGGTCACACCATTGCTGTGCATGACGGCCGCAAGCACGTGCCGGTTTATGTCACCGAAGATATGGTAGGCCACAAGCTGGGCGAGTTTGCCCCCACCCGTACCTTTAAGGGTCACGCAGGTGACAAGGCCACCGGCCGTAAGTAATTCGAGAGGAGTGAAACGAAATGGCAACCCGTTCTAAGGAAAAGGCTGCTGCCCGCAAGGCCAACGCTGATCGTCGGCCCAAGGCTACCGCCAAATACGTTCGCATCTCCTCCCGTAAGGTGAAGATCGTGATCGATCTGATCCGCGGCAAGAATGTGGATGAAGCACTGGCTATCCTGACCTACACCCCCAAGGCTGCCTGCCCCGTTGTGCTGAAGGTGCTCAACAGCGCCATCGCCAACGCTGTCAACAACCTGGAGATGGATCGTCAGAACCTCTATGTCGCTGAGGTGTACGCAAACCCCGGCCCCACGCTGAAGCGCTATGTTGCTCGCAGCAAGGGCAGCGCGTCCCCCATGCTCAAGCGCACCAGCCACATCAGCGTGGTGCTGGACCAGAAGTAAGGCGAAGGAGGAAAATCCATGGGTCAGAAAGTAAATCCCCACGGCGCCCGCGTTGGTGTTATCTTTGATTGGAGCACCCGCTGGTACGCTGGGAAGAAGGATTTTGCGAACTACCTCGTAGAGGATTACAAGCTTCGCAAGATGCTGAAGGAAAAGTATTACACCGCCGGTATCTCCAAGATTGATATCGAGCGCACTGCCGAGAATGTGACCGTGAACATCTTCACCGCCAAGCCCGGCATGATCATCGGCCGTCAGGGTGCCGGTATTGAAGCTCTCAAGGGCGACATCACCGCTTTCCTGGGCCACCCCGCACACATCAACGTGATGGAGATCAAGCAGCCCGATGCTGACGCTCAGCTGGTTGCCGAGAACATTGCTCAGCAGCTGGAAAAGCGCATCTCCTTCCGTCGCGCAATGAAGCAGTCCATCCAGCGCGCCATGCGTATCAATGGCGTTAAGGGTGTGAAGACCGCTCTGTCCGGCCGTATCGGCGGTGCCGATATCGCCCGCAGCGAAAGCTACCATGAAGGTTCCATCCCGCTGCAGACCCTGCGCGCAAACATTGACTACGGCTTCGCTGAAGCTAAGACCACCTACGGCCGTCTGGGCGTAAAGGTTTGGATCTACAAGGGTCAGATCCTGCCCAAGGCCAAGAAGGCTCCCGCTGCGAAGGAGGTAAAGTAACCTATGCTGATGCCTAAGCGTGTTAAGCGCCGTAAGGTATTCCGTGGCCGCATGAAGGGCGCTGCTCATCGCGGTAACTTCCTGGCTTACGGTGATTACGGCCTGCAGGCCATGGAGCCCTGCTGGGTAACCTCTCAGCAGATCGAGGCTGCTCGTATTGCTCTGACTCGTTACACCAAGCGTGGCGGTCAGGTTTGGATCAAGATCTTCCCTGACAAGCCCGTAACCGAAAAGCCCGCTGAGACCCGCATGGGTTCCGGTAAGGGTTCTCCTGAATACTGGGTAGCAGTTGTTAAGCCCGGCCGTGTGCTGTTTGAAGTTGCCGGCGTTTCCGAGGAAATCGCCCGCGAAGCTCTGCGTCTGGCTTCCCACAAGCTGCCTCTGAAGACCAAGATCATCATTCGCCAGAATGATGCAAACACTGAAGCGGGTGGTGACAAATAATGAAGGCAAATGAATTCTCCGCCATGACCCCTGAACAGCTTAACGAAAAGGTCAAGGAACTGAAGACTGAGTTGTTCAACCTTCGTTTCCAGCTTGCCACCGGACAGCTGCAGAACACACAGCAGATCACCAATGTAAAGCGTGATATTGCACGTGCCAAGACCGTTCTTCGCCAGATTGAAAAGGCGTAAGAGATACTGAAAGGAGGCAGCCGCTTCAATGTCTGAAGTAAGAGGACTTCGTAAGACCCGCATCGGTGTTGTTGTAAGCGATAAGATGGATAAGACCTGTGTTATCCAGATCAAGACCCGTGTGCGTCATCCCCTGTATGGTAAAATCATGAACAAGACCAGCAAGCTGAAGGTTCATGACGAAAATAACGAGTGCGGTATCGGTGACACGATCCGCGTGATGGAAACCCGCCCCCTGTCCCGCGACAAGCGCTGGCGTCTGGTGGAAATCATCGAGAAGGCTAAGTAAGCCTCAAGTCGGATAAGGAGGAAATAACCTATGATTCAGCCGCAAACACGGCTCAAGGTTGCCGATAACTCCGGCGCCAAGGAGATCATGTGCATCCGCGTTCTGGGCGGTTCTTTCCGGCGTGATGGCTCTATCGGCGACGTGATCGTTGCCAGCGTGAAGAGCGCCACCCCCGGTGGTACCGTAAAGAAGGGCGATGTGGTCAAGGCCGTTATCGTCCGTATGCGCAAGAACAAGCGTCGTCCTGATGGCAGCTACATCAAGTTTGATGACAACGCCGCCGTTATTATCAACGATTCCAAGCTTCCCCGTGGAACCCGTATCTTTGGACCTGTTGCCCGTGAGCTGCGTGAGAAGGATTTCATGAAGATCGTTTCTCTGGCTCCCGAAGTACTGTAAGGAGGTAAGACAATATGCATGTAAAGTCCAATGACCAGGTTATTGTCATCTCCGGCAAGGACAAGGGCAAGAAGGGTAAGATTACCGCTGCTTTCCCCCGGAAGAACACTGTTGTGGTTGAGGGCGTAAACACTGTGACCAAGCACCAGAAGGCCCGCAACGCAATGCAGCCCGGCGGCATCATCCACAAGGATATGCCCATCGATGCCAGCAACGTAATGCTGGTATGCCCCAAGTGCGGCAAGCCCGCCCGCGTGGCTCACAAGGTGAATGTGACCACCAACGAAGCCGGCAAGCAGGTCCGCACCATGGTCCGCGTTTGCAAGAAGTGCAATGCGGAGATTGACTGATAAAGGAGGAATGACCAATGGCTACCCGTATTAAGGAAAAGTACCTGGCCGAGGTTGTCCCTGCTTTGCAGCAGAAGTTCGGCTACAAGAACGTCATGGAGATCCCCAAGCTTGATAAGATCGTTATCAACATGGGTCTGGGCGATTGCAAGGACAATGCAAAGGCACTGGAGATGGCCGTTAACGAACTGACCATCATCGCTGGCCAGAAGCCCATGATCACCAAGGCCAAGAAGTCCATCGCTAACTTCAAGCTCCGTGAGGGCCAGAACGTTGGCGCCAAGGTTACTCTGCGCGGTGCCCGCATGGAGGAATTCCTGGACAAGCTCGTCTCTGTCGCGCTTCCCCGTGTGCGCGACTTCCGCGGCGTAAGCGCCAAGGCTTTCGACGGCCGTGGCAACTACGCTCTGGGCATTCGTGAGCAGCTGCTCTTCCCCGAAATTGAGTATGACAAGGTTGAGACCATCCGTGGTATGGAAATGATCTTTGTCACCACTGCCAAGACCGACGAGGAGTGCAAGGAACTGCTGACCCTGCTGGGTATGCCCTTCGCTCAGGCGTAATTGAAGGAGGAAGAAACAAGTGGCTAAGACGAGTATGAAACTCAAGCAGGCGAGAACTCCCAAGTTCTCTACCCGTGCTTACACCCGCTGCCGCCTGTGCGGTCGTCCGCACTCTGTGCTGCGCCGCTACGGTGTATGCCGTATCTGCTTCAGAGAGCTGGCCTACAAGGGCCAGATCCCCGGCGTCCGCAAGGCCAGCTGGTAAGCGGGGAAGAGAACGGAAGGAGGTTACACCATGGTTATGAGTGATCCCATCGGCGATATGCTTACTCGCATCCGCAATGCGCAGGTTGCTAAGCATGATGCTGTGACGTTGCCCGCCAGCAACACCAAGAAGGCCATTGCAAAGATCCTTCTCAATGAGGGCTATGTAAAGGCTGTGGATTTTATTGACGACGGTCTCCAGGGCTCCATCAAGGTTACCCTGAAGTATGTCAACGGCAAGCAGACCCCTGTTATCAACGGTCTGAAGCGTATTTCTAAGCCCGGCCTGCGTGTGTATGCACGCTGCGAAGAGCTGCCCAAGGTTCTGGGCGGTCTGGGCATCGCAATCATCAGCACCAGCAAGGGTCTGATGACCGATAAGGAAGCCCGCAAGAACGCCATCGGCGGCGAAGTGCTGGCTTACATCTGGTAATTAACCGACACGTCATTGGAGGTGCGAATATGTCTCGTATCGGAAGACTTCCGATCACTGTCCCCGCGGGCGTGACGGTTACGGTTGATGACAACAATCTCGTTACTGTGAAGGGTCCCAAGGGCACCCTGTCCCAGGAGGTTAACAAGAACATCACCGTGAAGCAGGAAGGCAATGTGCTGACTGTTGAACGCCCCAACGATCAGAAGCAGAACAAGGCCATGCATGGTCTGTACCGCGCTCTGATCAACAACATGGTCGTCGGCGTAACCGAGGGCTTTTCCAAGACCCTGGAGCTGGTTGGTACCGGCTACCGCGCTCAGGCCGAATCCCCCAAGAAGCTGAACATTGCCATCGGCTTCTCTCATCCCGTGATTATTGATGCCCCCGACGATGTAACGTTCGAGACCCCCAACCAGACCACCATCGTGGTCAAGGGCATGAACAAGCAGCAGGTGGGCAACCTTGCAGCTGATATCCGCGCTATCCGCAAGCCTGAACCCTACCTGGGCAAGGGCATCAAGTATGTGGATGAGCACATCCGCCGCAAGGAAGGCAAGACCGGTAAGAAGTAAGAAAGGGAGTGACTGCACATGTTCAAGAAGCGTGACCGTAATGAAGTTCGCGTGATTCGTCATGCACGTGTACGCAAGAAGATCAGCGGCACTTCCGAAATGCCGCGTCTGTCTGTCTATCGTTCCAATAAGCACGTCCAGGCTCAGATTATCGACGATACCAAGGGTGTAACCCTGGTTTCCGCTTCCACCATGGATCCCGCTCTGAAGGGCCAGCTGGAGGAAGTCGATAAGAAGGGTGCTGCCAAGCTGGTAGGTAAGCTCGTTGGCGAGCGTGCTGTCCAGGCCGGCATCAAGGCTGTTGTTTTCGACCGCGGCGGCTATGTGTACACTGGCCGTGTGGCTGAAGTAGCCAACGGTGCTCGTGAAGCCGGACTCGATTTCTAAGAGAAGGAGGACACACGCAATGCAACGCAACGAACAGGTCAGCGAATTCAAGGATCACCTTGTCGCTGTTAATCGCGTGTCCAAGACTGTTAAGGGCGGCCGCAACATGCGGTTCTCCGCTCTGGTCGTGGTAGGCGATGAAAAGGGCCGCGTAGGCGCAGGCATGGGCAAGGCTGCTGAAATCCCCGAGGCCATCCGTAAGGCCAGCGAGGATGCCAAGAAGCACCTGGTCACTGTGCCCCTGAATGGCACCACCATTCCTCATGAGAGCACTGGTTTCTTCTCCACTGCCAAGGTTGTTCTGCTGCCCGCTCCCGAAGGTACCGGCGTTATCGCCGGCGGCGCTGCCCGTGCAGTGCTGGAGCTGGCCGGTGTGAAGGACATCCGTACCAAGTCCTTCGGCACCAACAACCCCATCAACATGGTGAAGGCTACCCTGGTAGCTCTGAGCCAGATGCGTTCTGCCGAGCAGGTGGCTAAGCTGCGCGGCAAGACCGTTGAAGAGATTCTGGGCTGAGGAGGAAATTAAAGATGGCACTCAAGATTACCTTGATTAAGTCTCCTATCGCCAGCCTGCCCAAGCACAAGGCAACTGTTGCCGCTCTGGGCCTGCGCAAGGTAGGTCAGACTGTTACTCAGCCCGATAACAACGCAATCCGCGGGCAGATTTTCGCCGTGAAGCACATGGTGAAGGTCGAAGAAGTCAACGAGTAAAGGAGGGAAATCCCAATGAAACTGCACGAGTTGCATCCCGCTGCAGGCTCCACCACCGCTCCCAAGCGTCTGGGCCGCGGCGTTGGTTCCGGTCTGGGCAAGACCTCCGGTAAGGGACACAAGGGCGCTAAGGCCCGTTCCGGCGGCGGCAAGCGCCCCGGTTTCGAAGGCGGCCAGATGCCTCTGTACCGCCGTGTCCCCAAGAAGGGTTTCACCAACATCTTTGGCAAGGACTACGCTGCTGTGAACGTAGAACGTCTCGAGATTTTCGAGGACGGCGCTGTTGTTAACGCAGAGGCCCTGAAGGCTGCCGGCATCATCAAGAAGGAGCTGTGCGGCGTAAAGATCATGGGCGACGGTGAGCTGACCAAAAAGCTGACCGTACAGGCCGCCAAGTTCACTGCCACCGCAAAGGAGAAGATCGAGGCTCTTGGCGGAAAAGCCGAGGTGATCTGATATGGTAGAAAGTATCAGAAAGATGTGGAAGATTGCTGAACTTCGCAAGAAGATCATCTACACATTCTTTATGCTGCTCCTCTTCCGCCTTGTGGGCGTTATCCCCGCACCCGGTGTTGACATTGCCCGCGTGATGGGTCAGGTTAACAACGGTAATCAGCTCCCCCTGCTGGAGCTGGTCAACATGATGACCGGTAATGCGTTCTCCCAGATGACCATCATGGCTATGGGTATTACGCCTTACATCAACTCTTCCATTATTATGCAGCTGCTGACCATTGCGATTCCCGCTCTGGAGCGCATGCAGAAGGATGAAAGCGGCGAAGGTCGTCAGAAGATTGCCCGTATCACCCGCTATGTGACCGTTGGCCTTGCAGCTCTGCAGGCCATCGGCCTGGTAGCCGGTCTGGGCTACATCAAAGCCGGTTGGCTCAACTATGTGCTCGTTGGCGTAACCATGGCCGGTGGTACTGCCCTGGCTATGTGGATCGGTGAGCGCATCACTGAGAAGGGCGTTGGCAACGGCATCAGCCTGCTGATTTTCGTTGGCATCCTGTCCAACCTGTTCAATGGCATCACTGCTGGTTTCCGCACTGCGAATACCACCTCCGGCCTGATTAATCTGGCTGTGATTATCGTTCTGTTCATCGTCATGACCGTGATTGTCACCTTCGTTGACATGGGCGAGCGTCGTATTCCTCTGCAGATTGCCAAGCAGGTAAAGGGTCGCCGCGTGTACGGCGGTCAGAACACTCACATGAGCCTGAAGGTTGTCAGCGTTGGTGTTCTGCCCCTGATCTTCGCCTACTCTTTCCTGGCTTTCCCCGGCACCATTATTCAGCTGATTGGCGGCACCAACTCCGGTGCTTACATCTGGTGGTCCAAGTACATGCATACCGGCTCCGTCTGGTACATGATTATTTCCGCCCTGCTGATTATTGCATTCACCTACTTCTACTCCGCCATCAGCTTCGATCCCAAGGCTCAGGCTGAGCAGCTGGTGATGCAGGGTGCAGTGATTCCCGGTACCCGCGGCAAGAACATCCGCCAGTACCTGCAGAACACTGTTAACCGTCTGAATCTGTTTGCCGCTCTGTTCCTGGCAGTGCTGGCTGCAGTGCCCACGATCCTGACCTCTCAGCTGAATGCATCGATTCCCTTCGCTGCATCCTCCATCCTGATTGCCGTCAGCGTGTCTCTGGAAACCATTCGTACCGTTCAGGGCGAAATGAGTGTCCGCGGCATTGATATGAACGTGGACGGTTTCATGTAAGAACAAACAGCCATGCACCGTCCTTGTGGCGGTGCATGGTTCACACCCGGCTAAAGAAAGGAGCGCAGAAAATGAATGTAATTTTTCTGGGACCTCCCGGAGCTGGCAAGGGAACGCAGGCTCAGCAGGTTTGCAAAGAGCTGAACATCCCTCAGATCTCCACCGGTGATATTCTTCGCCGTGCGATCAAAGAACAGACTCCCACCGGAATTGAAGCAAAGCGCTATATCGACCAGGGACAGCTTGTTCCTGACGAAGTCGTCATTGCCATCGTAAAAGAACGGTTGGCCATGGATGATTGCAAAAACGGCTATATCCTTGACGGTTTCCCCCGTACCGTGCCCCAGGCTGAGGCTCTTGCCCAGTTTGCGGATATCGATGCGGTGGTGGAGCTGGATGTGCCCGATGATCATCTGGTGCAGCGCTTGTCCGGACGCCGTGTATGTCTCAACTGTGGCGCAACCTATCACGTTTCCCGCAAGCAGGACAATGTCTGCGATAATTGCAGCCATGAACTGATTCAGCGTGATGATGACAAGCCCGAAACGGTGCTGAGCCGTCTTGAGGTTTATCATAAGCAGACTGCGCCTCTGGTTGAATTCTATCAGAATCGCAATGTGCTCAAGAAGATTGACGGCAGCCAGAGCGTTGACGCCATCTTCGCACAGATTCTGGAATCACTTCGAGGCTAACAAATGATTAGTTTGAAGAATCCTGAACAGATCCGCAAAATGCGTGAAGCCGGTGCAATCCTCTATGAGGTGTTGCAGGAGCTGCGCGGGCAGATCAAGCCCGGCGTAACCACGGCTGCATTGGATGTTTTTGCTGAACAGCTGATTCGCAAGCATCATGCGATTCCCTCTTTCCTCCATTATCAGGGCTATCCTGCCACCATCTGCGCCAGCGTGGATGATGCGGTGGTGCATGGGATTCCTTCCCATAAGCAGGTCCTGCAGGAAGGTCAGATTATCAGCATCGATTGCGGCGTGCAGCTGGATGGCTGGCAGGCTGACAGTGCATTTACCATGGGTGTCGGAGAAATCTCACCGGAAGCTGCAAAGCTGATTGAGGTAACCGAGCAGTGCTTCTTTGACGGTGTTAAACAGGCCGTCGCGGGAAACCGGCTGGGGGATATCGGTCATGCGGTACAGCAGGTGGCCGAAAGCCACGGCTACGGTGTGATCAGGGATTTAACAGGCCATGGCATCGGCCGCAACCTGCATGAGGATCCTGCCGTATTCAATTTTGGCGAACCTGGACACGGCATGAGACTGCGCAAGGGTATGACCATTGCTGTGGAACCGATGATTGCCGCCGGTACATGGCGTGTTACCCAGGATAAGGATGGCTGGTGCTTCCGCACTGCTGACCACAGCCTGTGTGCACACTATGAGCATACCATCGCCATCAATGAAGATGGCCTTCCCGAGCTGCTGACTTATCCGGGCTTTACCTGGAAGGAGGACGCTTAATGGATCGCCTTTCCATTGAAGTCGGACGCGTTGTCCAGTCCCGACAGGGACGCGACGAAGGACGATGCTTTGTAATCATCGAAGTCATTGATGACCAGTATGTGCTCATGGCCGATGGCCTGACCCGCAAGCTGGATCATCTGAAAAAGAAAAAAATCAAACACCTACATCCCAAGCCCGTGCTTGTTCCCGGAATCGCCCAGGAACGCTCCGGCAACCGTTTGCTGGACAGTGACATCAGAAAGTCACTGCAGGACGCGGGACTTGAAATCGACCAGCCGCTGTGCAAGGAGGGCTGAATTTGTCCAAGAGCGATGTAATTGAAATGGAAGGCAAGGTCATTGAAGCTCTTCCTAATGCTATGTTTCAGGTGGAATTGCCCAATGGCCACCAAATTCTGGCTCATATCTCCGGCAAGATGAGAATGAACTTCATCCGCATCTACCCCGGCGATAAAGTCACCATCGAGCTTTCGCCCTATGATTTGACCCGCGGTCGAATCACCTGGCGCAGCAAAGGCTGAGCACACTGATGCAAGGAGGTAATTGAACATGAAAGTTAGACCGTCTGTCAAGCCGATTTGTGAGAAGTGCAAGATCATCAAGCGCAAGGGCAAGGTTATGGTGATCTGCGAAAATCCCAAGCATAAGCAGAAGCAGGGCTAATCCTACTCATACAGCCTCTGCCCCAAAAGGGCAGGGGTTTTTTGCTGCCAATTTTTACAACTGAACCCGTGCTTTGCCTTGACTGCCGGGGAGAAATCCTGTATGATAAAAAATGGACAAATTTTGGATTATTCCCGGAGGATTACATAGAAATGTCAAAATTGCAGGATCAGAAAAAGAATATCATCATTCTGACGGTGCTGGCTGTGCTGATTGCCGTAGTGGCCGTGTTCGGCTTTGGCAACCGCACCAGAACCACTGCACCTCAGGGTGAAATGATGAACATGCCCGGTATGATGGACCTTATCATCCCCTCTGCCGGTGCGGAAGGCGTGACGGATGCAGCGCAGCAGAGCGATGCACCTGTGCCCGAGGTCACCCCTGTGCCGGAGCTGAACGGCCGGGTGCTGGTGAGCCTCAGCGGCTCCGGTCAATATGGCTGGCTGCCTGTGTATAAAGAAGGGGAGTATGTGTACCCCATTGTGCAGACGGACAAGGACGGCAACATGTACGAGAACAGAGTGCACGTCACTTCCGACAGCGTTTGGATGGAATACTCCACCTGCGAAAATCAGGACTGCGTGGGCGAGGGTGTGGTCACCTTTGAAAACAAGGAAACGCGCATTCTCGGCAACTTTATCATCTGCCTGCCCAATCAGGTAACGCTGGAGCTGTTTACCGAAGATGAGGTACAGGCCATGTACAGCCAATCCGGCGCGGACCAGTAAAAGGAAGGATACCATGGCAAGACGGACAATCAATGAAAAAACAAACAAAATCGCCCTTGCCGGTTTGCTTGTGGCGCTGATGCTGGTGCTGGGCTTTGTGGAAAGCCTGATCCCCACGGGCACCATCCCCGGCATCAAGCTGGGATTGAGCAATGGTGTGCTGATTTTTGCCATCTACATCCTTGGCATTCCCACGGCCTTTGTGCTGATGCTCCTCAAGGTGGTGCTTTCCGGCCTGATGTTCGGCGGCGTGAGTGCCATGATTTACGCCTTTGCCGGCGGCCTTCTGAGCATGATTGTCATGTCCCTGCTCAGCCGCGTAAAGGGTGTCAGCCCGGTGGTGGTCAGCATTGCCGGCGGCGTGATGCATAATGTGGGTCAGGTGGCCATGGCCATGGTGATGACCAACACGCCTCAGCTGGTGTACTACATGGCCATCCTGATGATGGTCGGCTTCGTATGCGGCGCACTCACCGGTATCTGCGCCAATCAGGTGATGAAGCACATGAAGAAAATCAACAGAATATGATACTGAAAAGCCGCGATGTGAAAGCACTCGCGGCTTTCATTATTGGCCACTTGGCACATTGACAGCGCTCCTTTGCACTGCTACATTGACAATAGATGAAGGCATGAATGCCTGTCAACAATTACAAAGGAGCTGATTTGATGAAAAAGCGCTTGATTTCCTTCCTGTCTGTGTTATTGACTGTTATGCTGCTTTTGCCTATCTGTGCATGGGCAGGCGAACCCTCCTCTGCCGGTGACGGCCTGATTCCCGAGACGGATTTTCTGCGCCTGTGCCGCTGGATTGACAACGGCTACGGCTACGACAAGCAGTATGAAGATGTGGTTGCCTTTATCGGCGTGGAAGGCAAGGACAAGGGTCACAAGGACACCGACAAGTCTGCATTGGGTGACCATTACTTCGACTGGATTTCTGCCGAAAACCCCAAGCGCTTCATCCATGTTTGCTTCCGCGGGGACGATGCAACCGGCGCATTTGTGATTAAACAGTTCAACACCGGCGGTGTAAATGCCGATGAATACGCCACGGCTGACCTGACGGACTGGCTCGCTGCCAATGCTTGTCTGGAAATGCAGCCCATTGAGCATACCCTGACCCGCTTCAAGGCCACGGATGTTCATGTAAAGGGGCAGATGCCCGTCCGCGGCTGGATTGCCGATACCAGCGGCGCCGAGCTGAAGCTGAAGCAGACCATCGGCAACGAGAGCAAGTACCCCTCTTTGATTATTGCCGTGGAACCTAATCAGGAAGGTGCTGACCGCAATCTGGCTTCCTTTACCAATCTGGCCGAAGCACCCTCCCGCACCATCGCCGGCATGGAAATGACCGGCCGCACCTACACCTATCAGAACAAGGTGTGGACAGAATACAACGCTGCGCTCAGTGATACCTCTTACATCTGCATCAAGATTGAAACCGGAAAAATCAACATCAACGAAGGCACGGAAGGCGGCGCCATTCTGGACAGCCTGTCCTTTGAATAAGCTGCAGGTCTGAAAACGGTAAGCCGAAAAACGAATAAACCTGATTGAAGAGGACTGCTCCGGCAGTCCTTTTTTCATGTCCGCGGCATGATTTCTTTCAATGAAAATCTTTAGAAAAGAAATGACAAACATGAAATCCATCAATATAATGGACATGGAGCATTTCTTCCGAAGCAGTGAAGCATGTCAATATGAAAGAAGGCAGTTTATGAAGGTCGGATTGGTGTATACGATTACAACCCCCGAGTTGACGGAGCTGGTGGAGCGCGAGGTGCGCAGCAGCCTAGGGTACGAGGCAGAGCTGTACAGTCTGCAGGATTCTTCCGTGCTGGATGAAGTGCGGGAGACCGGCTATGTGACCGCGGCTCCTGCGGCGCGGCTCATCGGGATGTATATGAAGGCTGTGGAGGAGGGCTGTGATGCCATCCTGAACCTGTGCTCATCCGTGGGGGAGGTAGCTGACTGCATGCAGGATGCTGCCCGCTATCTAGGTGTCCCCATTGTCCGGGTGGATGAAGAAATGTGCCGGGAGGCTGTCCGCAAGGGCAATCGCATTGCGGTGATGGCAACGCTTCCCACCACCCTTGAGCCGACAAAGAACACGGTCAAGCGGGTGGCGCGGGAAATGGGCAGACATGTGGAAATCGTGGATTGCCTGGTGGACGGTGCCTTCGGGCTCAATCAGGAGCAGTTCCGTGCCCGCATGGCAGAAGCCGCCGGTACCGTTGCGGATAAGGCGGATGTGATTCTGCTGGCCCAGGGCTCCATGGCCTATTGTGAGGAATACCTTGCGGACCTCTTTGGCAAGCCGGTGCTTTCCAGCCCCCGCTTTGGTGCAAAGGCGCTGAAGGAGGCCCTGAAGGTCAAGGGGCTGATTTGAAAAGCCATTTGGATGCACAACAGGCGAAATTGACCTGAGTGGCCCGAAACAAACCGAAACAGCCCACAAAGCTATTGACAACTCTTGACGAATCCGTTATACTGTAAAGGCTGTTATTGATATTTGAGTCGGTTTATCCGATTGAAAGCATGAAGGAGTGTTGAGCATGTTCCGTACCTACCAGCCCAAGAAGCGCCATCGCAGCAAGGTGCATGGCTTCCGTGCACGTATGGCCACCAAGAACGGCCGCCGTGTGCTGGCTGCACGTCGTCGTCGCGGCCGCAAGGAACTGACTGTCTGATATTGACTGTTGGTCAAGTATTGAGGATCGAGCCCACCCAGACGTTTCCGCGTATGGGCGGGCTTTTCCTGCATAAAAGGGGATTCCCGGGATGCAGTCAAGCATCGGGAAAATCCGCTGAAAACTGCCGGAAAAGGAAATGAAGCAATGGAAAGACGTTATCGGCTGCAGAAGAACAAGGCATTCCAGTATGTGTACCGCCGCGGGAAGCATGCTGCCTGCCGCAATCTGGTCATGCTTTGCGCAAAGAGCAAAACCATGCAGGTCGGTTTTTCCGTCAGCAAGAAGGTAGGCAACGCCGTGACCCGCAATCTGGTCAAGCGCCGCCTGCGTGAATGCTTTCGGCCCTATCTGGGGGATGTGAAAAACGGCCTGTACGTTGTCGTAGCCAGACCTTCTGCCGCAAAAGCCACCTTCAAGCAGCTTGAGAAGGATGTCAATTACCTGCTGAGAAAGCAGGAGGCTCTCAAGGAAGGGAATCGCGCTGAATGAAACGGCTTCTGCTGCGGCTGATTCGCTTCTACCGGAAGAAAATCAGCCCCGCCAAGCGTCCCTGCTGCCGCTACACACCCACCTGCTCCTGCTATGCCCTGAAGGCAGTGGAGCGATACGGCGCGGTGAAGGGCGGGGGCATGGCCCTGTGGCGCATCATCCGCTGCAATCCTTTTTCCAAAGGCGGATACGATCCGGTACCCGAGGACCCCGTAACCACCATTAGGAGGGAATAACAAACCATGAATGAGTTCCTTTGCTCCATCCTCAATGGGATCAACGGCTTTGTGGGCAACTACGGCTGGGCCGTCGTTGTATTCACCCTGCTGATCCGTTTGGTCCTGATGCCCTTCGACTACAAGAGCCGCGTGTCCATGCGCAACATGACCAAGGTTCAGCCCCAGATTGCGGCGATTCAGAAGAAGTACGCCAAGGATCAGGAAAAGATGAACCAGAAGCTCTCCGAGCTGTACAGAAAGGAAAAAATCAACCCCATCGGCGGCTGCCTGCCCATGCTGTTGACCCTGCCGATTCTGTACGCCATGTTCGGTGCCATGCGTATGGTTGCCAACCAGAACCTGATCAATCAGGTGTTTGCCATGCTGCAGGGTCAGGAGCCTGTGCTGGAAAGCTGGCTGTGGATTAAGAACATCTGGGTGGCTGACAGCCCCTTCGCCTCTGTGTGGCCTGACCACAACGCCCTGCGGATGATTACCGATGCCTCCCTGTGGCAGAATGCCTTTGCCGCCCTGGGCAACGGTGCCGCAAACCTGCCCGCTGAGCTGGGCCTGACCATGGAAAGCTTTGCCTCCGGCAACCTGAACGGTACCATCGAGAGCATCTTCTCCTTCCTGGCCACCCAGCCCGCCTATCAGGCCATGACCGCCGGCATCCCCGGTCTGACCAACATGAACCTGTGGATTACCTCCATCACCGTGATGCAGCACTACAACGGTCTGTTCATTCTGCCCCTGCTGGCTGCCGGCACCCAGTACCTGATGACCCTGGTACAGCCCACCGCCCCTGCAGGTGATGCCCAGCAGCAGTCCACCGGCAACTTCATGAAGTGGTTCTTCCCCCTGTTCTCCCTGTGGATCTGCTCCAGCTACAACGCCATCTTCTCCATTTACTGGGTAACCAGCAACGTCATTGCCTCTGTCCAGAACTGGGGCATCAACAAGTATCTGGATGCAAAGGATAAGAAGAACGCAGATGTGGAGGTTTCCATCAAATGAGAAGCTACGAAGCAACCGCAAAAACCACCGAGGAAGCCATCGCACTGGGCCTGCAGGAGCTGAATGCCTCTGCTGCCGATGTTGAAATCACCGTCCTGCAGGAGGGCAGCAAGGGTCTGTTCGGCCTGTTCGGCTCCCGTCCCGCCAAGGTTCGCCTGACCATGAAGGGCGAAGAGAAGGACCCCATTCTGGATGCCTTCTCCGTGGAAGAAACCCTGAAGCCCGCCAAGCAGCCCAAGGCTGAAGCCCCCAAGCAGGAAAAGCCCAAGGCTGCCAAGAAGCCTGTTGAGAAGAAGGCTGCCGAGAAGAAGGAAAAGGCTGAGGACAACAAGCCCGCCAAGAAGCCGCTGCCCCCCAAGGCACCTGTACAGCCCCTTGAAAAGCCTGTGACCACCCCCGTGGCTGCAGAGCAGCTGACTGAAGAAACCGCCGCCGGCAAGGCTTTCCTGTTCCTGAAGGAAATGACCCGCCTGATGGGCGTTGAGGTGGAGATTGCCGTCAGCCTGGATGCTGAAGGCAACGTGTTCGTCAACATGACCGGCGATACCCTGGGCATCCTGATTGGCCGCCGCGGCGAAACCCTGGACGCTCTGCAGTACCTCACCAGCCTGAAGGTCAACCGCGGCCAGGAAGGCTACACCCGCGTGACTCTGGATACCGAGAACTATCGCGCCAAGCGTGAGGATACCCTGATTCGTCTGGCCAACCGCATGGCCAACCGTGCCGTGAAGACCGGCCGCCGTGTGGCCCTGGAGCCCATGAACCCCTACGAGCGCCGCATCATTCACAGCGCCCTGCAGGGCAACGAGCTGGTGGATACCCACAGCGAGGGTGAAGAGCCCAACCGCCGCATTGTGATTGCACTGCGCAAGTAATCAAAATCTGATTCAGGGGGAGCTTTCCCCCTGAATCGCTCCCGGATAAAAGAAAAACAAAAAAACCACTTGCAATTTTATCAATCCCGTGGTATAGTGTATTGCGATGGTTTTTATGGAAACTAAGGAGGTGAAAAAAGTTGCCTAACATTAAATCCGCTAAGAAGCGCGTGAAGGTCACCGCAAAGAAGAATCTCCGCAACCGCATGGTGAAGAGTGGTGTTCATACTTCTCTGAAGAAGTTTGAGGCAGCTGTGGTGGCTGATCCTAAGAACGCAAATGTACAGTTGAACGCGACCACCTCCGCGATTGATAAGGCTGTGGCTAAGGGCGTTGTCCACAAGAATGCAGCAAATCGCAAGAAGGCTCGTCTGGCCAAGCAGCTGAACAAGGCTGTTGCTTCCGTCTGAGAATCCTTCAGGTAACGCGACTGATAAACTCCTTTCCGCTTGTCGGATAGGAGTTTTTCGTTTATAATAGGGTACAGGATTAGATATTACAGATTTTCTAACCCCATGCAACAAAATCAATCTGCCATTCGTTTATATAGACAAGCGTATCATCTTTTGGGATGACGAAGCAGAACGGGGGTATTTCCATGCGTAAACTGATGGCCATGCTGACAGCCTTGCTGCTGGCAGTGTGTGCGGTGATTGTACCGGCCGGCGCGGAGGGCGAAACACCTTCCCTTGCACAAGCCCAGCCGCTGATGGACCTGACCGTGGCCGCGGCACTGGCGGCCGATGTGATGCCCGAGAGCATCACGGCGGATGGCCAGCTGTCCGAAAATTTTGTGTACCAGTTTTTCCTGCTGGGGCAGGGCGGCCCGCTTGGCATTACGGCAGAGCATCTGTCCGACCCGGCCCTGCAGCGGGAATTCCTGACCCGCGCCTTTGTCTGCCGTCTGCCTGAGCAGCTGGACGGCATTCTGGGTCTTGGCCTTGCGGCGGATTACACCGGTCTGCGCGTTTCTGCGGCTGATTTTGACCCCGAGGGCACTCATGTGCGTCTGGTAGGCGATGTCTACCGCGCTCCTGCTGTGCTGACTGCCCTGACGGAGGAACAGGCGGCGAAGCTAGACTGGCTGGATCACCGTGCGGTGATGGAGCTGGAAGCATCCGCCGATGCACCCGGCGGCTGGAAGGTGGTCAGCTGCTCGTTTGACGATGAGCTGAACGTGGAAGCGCTGACGGAAAGCTACTTCAATCAGGTCATGCTGGAATACATGGGCGGCGATCTGGGCTTCTCCATCCAGTACCCGGCTGTGTTTACCGAGGATGTGCTGGAGGAGGAGAACGGCGGCCTGAAGGCACAGCTGCCCGATGGTTCCGCTTCCTTCTTTGTCAGGCGCACCGAGAATGCTCAGCACCTGACCCTTGAGCAGCTGCTGGAGGGCGACCGGGCTGATGCCCGCTTTGTATCCGCAGAAACCGATCCCGTGACCGGCTGCGGCAAAACGGTGCTCACGGCAGAGGACGGCTCCACCGTGGTCAACCTGTATCTGGTATCGGATGCATACATCTATCAGGCACAGCTGACCTATCGCCCGGAAAAGGCCGGAGAGTTCTCCCTGTACGCCGACTATATGATGAATTCCTTCAGTGCCGATGAGTTCGGCATTGGTTAAAAGATTCGGGGGTTGTAACATGAAAAAACTGACAGCACTTTTGCTGGTGGCCGTGATGCTGGCGGGCATTCTGCCTGTGGCATTGCCCGGCGGCACGGCAAAGGCCGAGACCAAGTACATGACCGTGGTGGGCGGCTGGCTTCGCCTGCGCAGCCAGCCCAACTTCTATGCCACCACTTTGGCCAGCTACTATACCGGCACCACGGTGGAGGTCATCGGCACCTACGGGGAATGGTACAATGTCAAAACACCTGACAGCCGCACCGGCTACATGTATGGCAAGTACCTGTCCTCCGGCGGCTCCAAGCCGGTTGCCCCCGGCACCGCCGCCACCATCATCAGCGCCAACGGTCAGGGCGTAAAGCTGCGCACCGGCCCCAGCAAGGGCTACGGCGTGATTGGCGTGTATCCCGTGGGCACTGCGGTGACGGTGCTGTCCTCCGGTACCTACTGGAGCTACATCCGCATCGGCACCACCACCGGCTACATGATGAGCGAGTTCCTCTCCACCGGCAAAAAGCCTGTCACTCCCACGGGTGAATACAATGCCCGCGTCATCAGCTGGAACGGCTACGGTGTGCGCCTGCGCTCCGGCCCCAGCACCGGCAACGCCATTCTGGGCGTGTATGCTGTGGGTACGCCGGTTACCGTGCTTCAGCACGGCGCAACCTGGGATTACATCCGTATCGGCAGCCGCGTGGGATACATGATGAACAAGTTTCTGACCACTGACGGCGTGGATAACACCGTGACCGCCTGCCAGATCAGCAACGAGTCCCCCAAGACCGGCGATGTGCTGACGGTCTACACCCGTCCGGCCAACGCCATGGTTGCCTATGAGTGGATGAACGAAAACGGCGTGCTGCTGTCCACGGATGCCGCCTACAAGGTACAGGGCAGCGATGCTGGCCACAAGATTTACGTGAAGGTCACCGGCATCGGTCTGTTCACCGGCAGCGCCACCAGCAAGGCCACCGCCGCCGTGGTTGCCACCAAGACGCTCTTCGGCGCCTTTATCAGCAACACCTCTCCCGTTGTGGGTGATACGCTGTATGCCACAACGGACCCCTCTGATGCCAACTGCACCTACATGTGGTGCCGCGCCAAGACCGGCGTAACGCCCAAGTTTGTCGGCACGGGCTCCAGCTACAAGGTCAAGGCTGAGGACGAAGGCTACGCCATCGCTGTGGTGGCCATTGCTCAGGGTGACTGGAGCGGCGAGGTCGACAGCGCCTACACCAATCCGGTCACTGCCCCCGGCACCGGCATCACCGGCGTTGCCATCGATCAGGCCGCGCCCGTGGTGGGTGATACCCTGACCTGCACCGTGCAGCCTGCCGGTGCCAAGGCTGACATCCTGTGGACGGTGGGCACAGACGGCTTTGTGGGCGATACCTACACCGTGAAGACTGAAGATGCCGGCAAGGTGATTACCGTTTCCGCCACCGGCAAGGACGGCTACACCGGCACGAAGGTCAGCGCACCCGTAACGGTGAAGACCGCCGACAAGGTGATTACCGCCGTTGTGATTAACGAGTCTATTGCCCACAAGGGTGATGAACTGACCTTCACTACCACTCCTGCCGGTGCTGACTGCACTGTGGAATGGCTGGTGGACGGCGCTGCTGCTGCGGCTACTGCCACCTACACCGTCAAGACCGGCGATGTGGGCAAGCCCATCACCGTGAAGGTTACCGGCAAGGGCGAATACACCGGCAGTGCCGCCAGCACCGCTCTGATTCCGGTGCCGGACAGCGTGACCGATGTGGTGACCGGCGTTGTGCTGGACAAGACACAAGCCAAGACCGGCGAAGTGCTGACGGCCACCGTTGAGCCTGCTATGGCTGATGTTGTCTACAGCTGGACTGTTGGCGGCGCGGCACAGAGCGAAACGACCAACCAGTATACCGTCAAGTCTGATGATATCGGCAAGGAAATTCAGGTGACCGTTACCGGACAGAACACCTGGACCGGTTCCAAGAGCGCCAAGATGACCGCCGGCATCAAGCTGGAAGGCGTTGTGATTACCGGCACGCCCAAGAAGGGTGAAACCCTGACGGCTGTGGTGACTCCCGCCGGTGCCGACTGCGAATTTACATGGAAGGTTGGCGACACCCTCGTATCTGCCAGCAGCACCTATGTTGTCGATCCCGCCTATGAGGGCAAGACCATTACCGTAACGGCTACCGGCGCAGGGGATTACTGCGGCGAGAAGACCGGCTCCGTCACGGTGGCTGCCGCTGCCTCCGACCCGGGCATGGAAGAGCCCGGCGAAAAGGTCACCACCGATGAGGGCAGCAATTCCGGCGAGCTGGGCAACAATCCCGACGCCCCCGGAATCATTGATGGCGGCAATTCTGTCAACGAAAACAAGGAAAATGATACTCCTGAAATCACCCCTGAAACCAACACCGAAACCGATGATACCGGTGATGGCAATAGCGAGGTTGAAATGCAGGACGGCGACAATGACGGCGGTGAAGGCAACGATGTATCCGCGCTGTCTGAAGACGGCGGCGAAGACATCGGACAGCCTGAAGCGGGCATCGATGAACCGACAGACGGTGAAACCAAAGAGGGTGACGGGGACGGCGGCGAACTGCCCAATCCCATCATCCCCACCGACCCAATGAACGAAGGTCCCGGCCTGATGTTCTGATTCCCTGCGGGCAGCGCAAACAAACGCGCTGCCCGTTTTTGCGTTCATTTGCGCTTCATAAACTTCTGTAGTATAATAAGTAGACATGTATGGGGAGGGATGACCGTGTTCGGGTATGTCAAGCCGTATCTGGAGGACCTGCAGGAGCTGGACAAGCGCCGCTACAAGGCGGTGTACTGCGGCCTCTGCCGTGCACTGGGTGAACGCCATGGGGTGACGGCCCAAATGAACCTGACCTATGACATGACCTTCCTTGCGGTGTTCCTGTCCTCCCTGTATGAGGTGCCGGAGCAGACGCAGGAAGCCAAGTGCCTGCCCCATCCGGGGAAAACCCACATGGAGGTTTCCTCCGGCGTGATTGACTACTGTGCGGACATGACCGTGCTGCTCAGCTATCACAAGTGCATGGATGATTGGCAGGATGAGCACAAAATCAGCCGCAAAACCATGGCGGATTTGCTGAAGAAGCCCTACGAGCGCGTGCGGCAGCTGTACCCCGACAAATGCGCGGCCATCGAGCGGCTGATGGGTGAATTCTCGGCCATCGAGAAATCGGCAACGCCGGTGCCCGATGCGGCGGCCATCTGCTTCGGGCAGATGCTGGAGGTGCTGTTCCTCTATCGGGAGGATTTCTGGCGGGATGCCCTCTGCTGCTTTTCTGCGGCGCTGGGGCAGTTTATCTACCTGATGGATGCGGTGCTGGATTACCGCAAGGATGAAAAGAGCGGCAGCTACAATCCGCTGGTGCTGTCCGGCATCCGGCCGGAGGACATCCGTGAGCCGCTGATGGTCATCCTCGGTCAGGCTTCCCGGGTGATGGAAAGCCTGCCGCTGGTGCAGGATGAATCGCTGATTCGCAATATTATTTACTCAGGCGTGTGGCAGGATTACAACAAATCCATGCAGAAGCAGGCAGAAGGAGAAAAACAATGATTTCTGATCCCTGGAAAATTCTTGGGGTGCCCCAGTCGGCCACTCAGGAGGAAATCAAAAAAGCATACCGGCAAAAGGCCAAGACCTGCCATCCGGACCTGCATCCCGATGACCCGGACGCGCCCCGCCGTATGAATGAGCTGAACGAAGCCTATGACCTGTGCATGCATCCGGAAAAGATTCAGCAGCAGCAAAGTCCCTTTCAGGGCAATCCTTATCAGGGCAGCCCCTTTCAGGGGAATCCGTTTCAGGGCTACAGCGGACAGCAGGGCGGCACGTATTACTATTACGGCCCCATGGGCGGCTTCGATCCCTTCGGGGATATGTACGGTCAGCAGCAGATTCCGGAGGAGCCGCAGGATACGCCGGTCATGCGGGAGGCCGTGGCGGCCATCAACATGGGCAAGTATCAGACCGCCATTGAACTGCTGACGGTGATGGCACCCTCATCCCGCAATGCACGGTGGTATTACCTGACGGCGCTGGCCCACAAGGGCGCGGGCAACAAGGTGATGGCCATGGATGCCATCAAGCATGCTGTGGAGCTGGACGGCAACAATCAGACCTACCGCAATCTTCAGCAGCAGCTCAGCGGCTCCGCCCAGACCTATCGGCAAAACGGCACAGGCTACAACATGTACTCCAACGGCATGGGCTCCCTGTGCTCCTCCGTGTGCGGTGTCTGCATGCTGACCAATATGCTCAGATGCTGCTGTTTGCCCTGCTGAGTGGAGAATTGATGCTGAATTTTGCTCTATAATGCCTTTTGGGTGGTGAAAGACTGCCTGAACCTGTGCCGCGGGTTTACGAAAAGGGAATTCTGTGGTATAGTATAGATTGCATAATAACATCGGCAGATTTTTCTGCCGGAATAAAGCAAGGTGGTAGTATGGCACAGATCGGTGATCTCGGTATTGATCTCGGCACATCCAATGTGCTGATTTATATGAAAGGCACGGGCATCGTCCTGCGGGAGCCGGCTGTGGTGGCCGCGTCCCGGGATACGCGCAAGCCCATTGCCATCGGCGCGGATGCCTATCGCATGATTGGCCGCACCCCCGGCAACATGATTGTCATGCGCCCGCTGCGCAACGGCACGGTGATGGACTTTGATCTGGCCCGCATGATGCTGCAGTACTTTATCAATCAGGTGGTGGGCAAGCGGTTCTTCAACCGTCCACGCGCCATTCTGTCCCTGCCCACAGGCGTAAACGATGTGGAAAAGCGCGCACTCATCAGCGCCATGTTCGATTCCGGCATGCGCAAGACCTACCTGATGGACCGCTCGGTGGCTGCCGCTTTGGGTGTGGGTCTGCCCTTTGAAAAGGCATACGGCACCATGATTATCGATATGGGCGCCGGTGCATCGGATATCGCGGTGCTGTCCCGCGGTCAGGTAGCCGTGTCGGACTGCATCACCATCGGCGGCGATTACTTCAACGATGCTATCATCCGCTTCCTGCGCAAAAAGCACAACCTGCTGGTGGGCGAGCGCACGGCGGAGGAGCTGAAAATCACCATCGGCAGCGCTCTGCCGGTAACCGATGATGTATCCATGGAGGTGACGGGCCGCAACCTGATTTCCGGCCTGCCCAAAACGCAGACGGTGTTTGCCTCCGAAATCTACGAGGCGCTGAAGACCCCGGTGGCCGATTTGATTGAAGCCATTCAGGGCGTGCTGGAGCATACGCCGCCCCAGCTGATTAACGACGTATTCGATGACGGCATCATCCTCACCGGCGGTGCCGCCGCGCTGACGCACCTGAGCGAGGCCATCTATCAGGTGCTGCACATTCCCTGCGGCGTGGCGGATGACCCGCAGACCAGCGTGGTCATGGGCTGCGGCCGTGCGGCTGAAGAGCTGAACGCCCTCAAGCACCTGCTGGGCGATGCCAGAAGTCTGGCCCGATAAAATCAAACGCGTTTCCCGATGGGGAGGCGCGTTTTTTTACAATCTGTCACCATTGCGCAGAGCGGAAAAATTGCGTATAATAAAAGATGGATTAGTTTGCAATCATTTGACCAATTTGATGATAAAGGAGAATTCCCGTGTCGCTGAAACCGATTTATGGCAAAGCCCCCATGACTGATTTGAAGGCCCTGGCATTGCGCTGCGGCCGACTGTCCCTGCAGGATGAAAACGCAGGCAAGCTGTATGCGCTGCTGTCTGCCCGGCTGGATTGCGTGCCCTTCTGGGCCCCTGCCTTCCGTCTGGCTGCCATGCTGAAGAACGACCCCATGCAGGAAATGTGCGCCAGGGTGATTCTGGATGCCGTGGCTGCCCAGCAGGCAAACGGCGCCTATGACGAAGCCCTCCGCGCCGATGTGGACAAGGCATCCGCTGTGTGGGCCATGTATGAAATGACCGCCGACAAGGCGCTGGTGGAATCCCTGATGCGCTGGTGCGCCCATCTGGATGCCGTTTGGGCTGACGTGATGGGCAACACGGACATCCGTGTCTGCGCGGCTGATTTGCTGGATGTGCTGTGCAACCTGTACCGTGTAACTGGCAAAAAGGCAGTGCTGAAGCTGTGCGAGCGCATCCGTCAGGAAGGCATGAACTGGACCGGCGTACTGCACACCTTCTCCGTGCAGCGCCCCATGAAGCGCATCATGCCTGTGGAGGAGCTGCTGGACAGCATGTCTCAGGAGGACGGTACCGAAAACGGCTTCTATACCCGCCAGTACATGACCTGCCGTGCCGACTTGCTGGCTGACGGTGCTCGCTCCAGCGCACTGCTGTCCACCATCAGCGGCAACGGTCAGGAATATGCCGCCGCCGCCACCGGCTGGAAGAAGATTGCCCGCTACCACGGCGCTGCCTGCGGCGGCACCACCGGCGACCCCACCCTGGAGGGCAACGCTCCCTCTGCGGCTGTGTCCACCGCTTCTGTGGGTGCATGGCTGGAGGCATTTGCCGCCCAGCTGGAAACCAACGACGATGCATGGGCCGGTGACGAAATGGAAAAGCTGATGGTCAACGCCGCCTCTGCCGCCCTGTGCGACGGCGGTGTACTGCGCTTCCAGCGGGTCAACTCTCTGGGCGCCGATGCCGGTGACTGGGGCTGCTACTACGCCGCCGCCGAATCCGTGGGCGAAGTGGCTTCCATGGCCCGTCTGGCCCGCGGCTATGCTGATGCACTGCAGTCTGCCGTGATGACCACCCCTGCGGGCATCCGCGTGAACATGCTGGTGCCCGGCAGCTATACCGTGCGTCTGGGCGGCGAGGCTGCCAAGGTCACGGTGGAGGGCAATCAGGTGAAGGTTTCCCTGAAGAAGGACACCGAAGCCGCCATGACCATCCGCGTACCCGGCTGGGTGGATGATTCCGCCTACATCCGCGTCAATGAAGACGGCGCAGACAGCGTAAAGCCCGGCACCTTCTTTGCCATCACCCGGGTGTGGCACGATGGCGACACCGTGACCGTGTCCTTCCCGGAGACGGTTCGCGTGGAGAAGGGCTATCACCAGTCCCTGTGCATCTATCAGGGCAGCAAGCTGATGGCCATGCCTGTGACCCGTGCCGACTGGGCTTATGCCGCCGCCGGCGAGCCTGAAAAAGTGGACGGACAGGTGATGCTGACCGTGGTGCCCGTCAATGACTGGCGCGCCGCAGGTCTGATTCCCTTTGATATGCCCATCTGCCCCGAGCACAGCGGCGAGAAGAAGACGGTGGCCCTGAAGCCCTATGGCGAAACCGCCGTGCGCCTTGCCCAGTTCCCCCGGAGCGTGGATTGATGATTCAACTGAAGCTTGCCCCCCTGGCGGGGGTTACAGACTGGCCCTTCCGTGTGCTTTGCTTTGAGCAGGGCTGTGATGCAGCCACCACGGAAATGGTCAGCGCCATGGGCTATGTCTGCGCCCCCAAGGGGCAGACCAGCACCGAGCAGCTGCTGATCCGCGATGAACGGGAGCCGAAGCTGGTGCTGCAGCTGTTTGGCAAATAGCCGGATGTGATGGCAAGGGCGGCGGCAGAGCTGACCGCCCTTGGACGGTATGACGGCATTGATATCAACATGGGCTGCCCGGCCCCGAAAATCGCCAATGCCGGGGAAGGCAGCGGCCTGATGCGCACGCCGGAGCTGGCCTCCCGGATTATGGAGGAGACGGTGAAGGCCACCAGCCTGCCGGTGTCGGTGAAGATGCGCCTTGGCTGGGACGAAAGCTCCATCAATGTGCTGGAGATGGCAAAGCGCGCCGAGGATGCCGGTGTCAGCGAAATCTGTGTCCATGGCCGCACGCGGCAGCAGCAGTACAGCGGCACCGCGGACTGGACATGGATTGAAAAGGTGAAGCAGACGGTGTCTGTGCCGGTCATCGGCAACGGTGACATTTTTACCCCTGAGGATGCGGCAAAGCGCATTGCCTCCTCCGGCGTGGACGGGCTGATGATTGCCCGGGGCGCCATGGGCAATCCGTGGCTGTTCCGGCAAATCAGGCAGCTGGTGAGCGGGGAAGAGATGACTCAGCCCACGCTTGCTGAGCGCATTGATGTCATCAAGCGCCACTATGACATGCTCCTTCACTGGAAGCCGGAGCATATTGCCGTGCGGGAGATGCGCAAGCACATCGCATGGTACATTCACGGTCTGCGAGGCGCGGCACAGATGCGGGTGAAAATCAACACCCTCACAAAGCCGGCGGAGGTCTTTGCGGCGCTGGATGCGTTTATGGCAGAAAACGCCGCCTGCGGTGAAGAAGCGGTCTTCACCCCCAACATCAAGGTGTAAATCAAAATCCCGAAAGGTTGTGGAAGCTGTGAGAAAACTGAGGCACCGACTGGCGGCGTGGCTGATGAGCCTGCTGCTGTTGATTTCCGCGTGCCCCGGCATTGCCCTGGGGGAGGCAAAGCTGCTGCCCCAGCTGGCTGAATGGGCGATGGATGAGCATCCGGTGCGGCTGAAGCTGTCCTGCGCCTTTGAGTCGCTGATGCCCTTTGACGAGGTGCGGCTGCAGCAGCTCAACAGCCTCATCAGCCATATCAGCCTTTCGGTGGGGACACAGAAGCAGGACGGCACCGCCATCAACAAGATGACCGTGCAGGTGGACGGCAAAACCGTGCTTTCCGTGCAATCGCAGGAAGAGGATGTGTTCCGCGCCCTGTACCTGTCCACCGTGCCGGATACGGTCTTCCAGACTCAGGACGGTCAGTCTCCCTTTGACCTGCTCTTCGGGGAGGAAAACGCTGCCCCCACTCAGCTGGAAGGCGAGCTGGAGGGCATGGGCGATGTGCTCAATGCCATGCACTGGCTGGAGGATGCAGCTGCGCTGGTGCAGGAGCTGCCGCCGAGGATGATGGACTGGGCCAAGGAGTCGGTGATCCGCACACCGATTAAAAACATCGGTCTTGCCCGGCAGAAAATCACTGTTGTTATTCCCAAGGGCGAATGCGACAAGCTGAAGCCCATCCTGCAGGAGGCCTGCCCCATGGGGTGGCTGAACACCTTCCTTTCCGCCCTTGTGTTTGAGGGCAAGCAGACCTTCGTTTTCCATCTTTCCGAGGAGGGCAGGGTGCTGAAGGTTTCCTATCAGGGCAACTGCGGCGCGGATGAGGAATCCATGCGTCAGGTGAAAATCAACTGGACGCTTCGTCGGGATGACGAGCAGGTGCGGGATGAATTCACCCTGCGCGCCCCTGCTGTCAAGGGCGGCGATAAGCATGTCATCACCTATGACCGCAAGCTGATTGTGGATGAAAACGGCACCGCCTGCGAGGCAGGCATGAAGCAGGAAGTGACCGTCAAGCGCGACAAAACGGTTTCCACGGTGGAGGCCAAGCTGAACGAAACGCCTGTATCGGGCGGCAGCAAGCTGACCGGTACCGTAACGGCAAAGATTACGCCCCCCGATGCGGAGGATGCGCCGCCTGTCCGCACCCTGACCCTCACGCCGGATGTGACCGTAAACAGCGGAAAAATCGGACTGCAGGGTACATTGGGCGTGGAGACAAAGCAGGGCAAGCGCATCCAGACAAAGGCTACCCTGAATGTGGCGGTATCCGAGGTCAAGCCCTTTGAAAAGAAGACGGCGGAAAAGACCGTGGACCTTGACTTTGTGTCCTTTGATGCCATGGCCGCTCTGCGGGATCAGGCGCAGAAATCCGTGGGCAAGGCATTGCTCAGCCCGCTGGTACTGCTTCCCCGGGAGGATACGCTGTATCTTTCACAGGATTTGAGCGATGAAGCATGGCAGGGCATCGTCAATGCCGCCAAAACGGAGAATGAAACGGAGGAAGTCGAATGAGGAAAATAACAAAGCGTATTGCTTGCCTTTTCCTGGCGCTGATGCTGTGCCTGGCGTCGGTGTGTGCTTCTGCCGCGGAGTATACACTGCTGGAGAAAATGGGCAAGCAGCTGCAGATCGGCAGCGGCCTGAAGGGCAGCATTACCATTTTTGCCGGGGCTGATGCGGAAAACGAGCTGCTCAAGGCTGTCTCCGGCATTGAAATCGGCTTTACATCCATTGCCTCCGGTGCTGGCTTTGTAACGGAAATGCATCTGGTCAGCGGGGAAGAGAACCTTGGCACCACCACATTGTGGTCCGACGGTGCCACCGTTGCCCTGTCCAGCGAGCTGGCCCCCGAAGTGCTGCTGACCCTGCCCACCGACGGCGATATCTGGAATGCCCTCTTCGGGCAGACCGGCAACAGCCCCGTGTGGTATTCCGTTGCGGCCAACATCATGAATGTTTCCCAGACCAAATGGGAGATGGACTGGGCGCCTGTCCTCCAGCCCTACTACACCGATCTGGAGCTGTGGCTGAACGACTTTGCCGCCGCCCCCGTGGTTTCCAAGGATGACAACGGCGAGACCGTGATTCTCATCCGCTACGAGATTCCGGAGGAAAGCATCAAGGAAAAGCTGGTGTGGCTGGTCCGCACGGCTCTGAATGACGAAAAGCTGGTGTCCCTGCTCAAGAGCCAGATGACCGGCGAGCAGATTGCCGCTTATCTGGATGCGGGCTACCTGTATTTCTACGAGGCGCTGATTGATGCCATCTCCCTGCCCGGCAAGGTGATTTTCGAGCGCGAGCTCACCGGCAAGGGCGAGGAATGCCACACCCGTGTCACCCTGCCTCTGGCAGACGGCGGCGAACAGGCGTGGCGCACCCTGTCTGTGGATACGGGCAGGGACAGCACGGAAATCGTGCTTTCCGGTGACAGCGCCGTGATGACCATTGAGCTGGCAGCCGGTGAAAAGGACGGAAAACTGGTCCGCTCCGGTACGGTGACCAATGTGCCGCAGAATGCGGAAAACGAGGCATGGTCCTTCAGCTTCTCTGTGGAAATGGACGAGAAGTATGAGGTGGACAGCGATACCCGCCAGCACACATGGTACAACATCCATCTGACGGTGGCCAACACCAACCTGCTGGACGGCAAGAACCTGAACGTGAAGGAAATTACCCCGGCAGACATTACCTGCAAGGTGCACCTGCACAGCAAATCCGCCAACACCAGCCCCACCACGCTGGAGACCGAGGGCAGCGCCATCATCGGTCTGGACCAGTTCACATGGCAGGGCAAGGCCAAGACGGCAGCCCCCTGGGCGGTGAGCTTCGGCGATGCATCCGGCGGTACAGATGTGCGCACCATGGATGCGGAGGCACGGGAGCATGTACGTGAGCAGCTGAGCGAGGGGGCCATCCGGCTGGCAGCGACCATCGAGGCCGCAGCGCCTGAGCAGGATACCGCCGATGAAGCCGCCGATGCCGCTCCCACGGAGGCACCTGCCGAAACGGAAGCACCCGACGAAGCACAGGAAGAGGAACCGGCCGAAGAACAGGAAGCGCCTGCGGGCGATGATGCTCAGCCGGATGACACGCAGACGGATGACGCAGAGGAGGTGTGACCGGCATGAAAAAGCTGCTTGCACTCCTGCTGGCCCTGATGCTGCTGCCTGTGGCGGCGCTGGCACAGAGCCGCGTGACAACGCTGTACCTGACACTGGACGGCGAACGCATCAAGGCGTATTGTGACAGCATTCGGCCCGAGGATGGTACCACGGCCATCGATACCGCCGCCATCATCCCCGATGAAAGCACTGTGGAGCTGCTGTGCGGGCTGGAGAAGGCCATCGGCAAGCTGCAGCTTCAGCTGGCGGTTGATGACAGTGCCATCTGCCTGACCCTGCTGTACGGCGGCGATATGGCAGCCGATGTGACCGCTGTCTATGCAGACGGCGGGCTGAAAATTGCCTCCTCCTTCTGGGAAGATTTCTATCTTGACTTTTCCCCCGAGGAAATGAACGCTCTCGGCAGTGAGCTTGCGGTGGACTGGGCCGGCGCCCTTGGCCGGATTGCCGCCAAAACCGCGGCAAAGGCCGGTGATGCATGGAAGCCTGTGAAGCAGACCGGCGATTTCTCCAGCGAGGTTTACAGCGGCGGCACCTACGCGCTGTGCTGGCAGTTTGTGGACGGTCAGATTGTCACATGGGTCGATGCGGCGCTCTCCGCGCTGGAAGAGGAAGCGGACGTGATGGCGCTCCTCAAGGCCCTGCTGGACGATGAGCAGGTGGGCGGCATGATTGCGGCACTGCACCAGTACAATCAGCTGGCCGAAACGCTCTTTGACGATTGCCTGTGGGACATCAGGGCCATCTTTGACGAAAACGATGCCCTCATCGGCCCTACGGTCTTTGTAGACGGCGGTCAGCCCGCCTATGTGCAGCTGAATCTGGGCTTCCAGAATGGCCTGCACGGGGCTGTGTGCATTGAAAACGATCACAGGACCATCGCCGGCAAGGCATCCTTTGTGCCTGCGGACGGTCTTCATGCCGATTACAGCGGCGAGCTGTACTACTATCCCGACGACATCGTTGCCATCGATGAGGTCATCCGCCGCGGCGAACAGCTGATTGGCCTGACCGGTACCCTTGCCGGGGTGGACGAGGGCAATGTGGAAAACAGCTTCACCCTGACGAAAGCTCTGGGCGGGAGCATGGCGGTTATCCGTGGGGAAGAGTCTGTGGTTACCGCCGGTGATTCGGTCACATACCGCATGGCGCATTATCTGGGCGATGATGACACCCCTGCCGCAGTGCTGACGGCTGAAACACAGCCCGGTGAAGCAATCAGCATTGATGAAGCAAACCTTCGCCCCCTGTCCCTGCTCACTGCCGGTCAGGAGGAGCTGGAGCAGTATGCGGAAAAAACAAATCAGGGCATCATCATGCTGGCCACCATGCTGACAAAGGACATTCCCTTTACCACGCTGATGAAGCTGATTTACTGATGAGAGCATCGAAAAAAGGACGGCCTTCGGGCTGTCCTTTTTTTGCTCTCTGCAGGTGCCGTAAGAATTGAAAAAACAGCCTCCCACGGTTGAGGTTTGCCATGGAATGTGGTATCATAAGCTGAAGAATTCTATCCGGAGGAGCAGTATGGGAAAGTTTGTCCTTAAGTCTCCCTACAAGCCCAGCGGTGACCAGCCGCAGGCCATCGAAGCGCTGGCAAAGGGCGTGCAGGAAGGGATGCAGCATCAGGTGCTGCTGGGTGTAACCGGCTCCGGCAAAACCTTCACCATGGCATCGGTGATTGAAAAGGTGCAGAAGCCCACCCTGGTCATTGCCCATAACAAAACGCTGGCGGCACAGCTGTGCAGCGAGTTCAAGGCATTTTTCCCCGACAGCCGGGTGGAGTATTTCGTGTCCTACTACGATTACTACCAGCCCGAAGCCTACATCGCCTCCTCCGATACATATATTGAAAAGGATGCCTCCATCAACGAGGAGATTGAGCGCCTGCGCCACTCGGCCACGGCGGCGCTTCGGGAGCGGGAGGATGTCATCATCGTTGCCTCCGTCAGCTGCATCTACTCCATGGGTGACCCCAGCGAGTACGAGGGGCAGATGGTTTCCCTGCGTCCGGGCATGGAAATTCCCCGGGATACGCTGCTGCGTCAGCTGATTGACATCCAGTACGAGCGCAATGACATTGATTTCGTCCGCGGCACCTTCCGGGTGCGGGGGGACACGGTGGAAATCATTCCGGCAGGGGAGCATGAACACGCACTGCGCATCGAGTTCTTCGGGGATGAAATCGACCAGATCAGCGAGATTGAGGCGGTCAACGGCCATGTGCTGTGCCGCCTGGAGCATGCCTCCATCTTCCCGGCAACCCACTACGCCACGGACAAGCAGAAGATGGAAGAGGGTATTGCCGTTATCGAGCAGGACCTGAAGGAACGCATCGATTTCTTTACCCGGGACGGCAAGCTGCTGGAGGCCCAGCGCATTGCCCAGCGTACCAACTACGATGTGGAAATGATGCGGGAAATCGGCTACTGTCAGGGCATCGAGAACTACAGCCGCTATTTCGACGGCCGTCAGCCCGGGGATGCGCCCTACTGTCTGCTGGACTATTTCCCCGACGATTTCCTCTGCTTTATCGACGAAAGCCACGTGACCATCCCGCAAATCCGCGCCATGTACAATGGTGACCGGGCCAGAAAGAACACGCTGGTGGAGTATGGTTTCCGCCTGCCCTCTGCCTTTGACAACCGGCCGTTGCTGTTCGGCGAGTTTGAGCAGAAAATCGGCCAGACGGTTTACGTATCCGCCACCCCCGGACCCTATGAGGCCGAGCATACCCAGCAGGTGGTGGAGCAGATTATCCGTCCCACGGGCCTGCTGGATCCGCAGATTGTGCTGAAGAAGGCCACTGGTCAGGTGGATGATCTGGTGGGCGAAATCCGCAAGGTAACGGAAAAGAACGAGCGAGTGCTGGTGACCACCCTTACCAAGGCCATGGCGGAAAGCCTGACCGAGTATCTGGAGGATTTGGGCATCCGTGTCCGCTACCTGCACAGCGATATCCAGACCATGGAGCGCATGACGCTCATTCGAGACCTGCGTCTTGGCGAATACGATGTGCTGGTGGGCATCAACCTCCTTCGTGAAGGCCTTGACCTGCCCGAGGTATCGCTGGTGGCCATTCTGGATGCGGATAAGGAAGGCTTCCTGCGCAGCGAAACAAGCCTTGTGCAGACCATCGGCCGCGCCGCCCGCAATGCGGATGGCCGGGTTATCCTCTACGGCGATATCATGACCGATTCCATGACCCGCGCCATTACGGAAACAAACCGCCGCCGGGCCATTCAGATGGAATACAACCGCATCCATGGCATCACGCCGGAAACCGTGCGCAACGCCGTGCGGGATGTGCTGGAAATCACCCGCAAGGTGGAATCCACATCGCCGGTGGCACTCAATGATGAAGAGCGCGAGGCACTGATGCGCTCCATCGAGGAAGAGATGCTCACCGCGGCCAAGTCGCTGGAATTTGAGAAGGCGGCACAGCTGCGTGACCGTCTGCTGGAGATGCGGGGCGAAACCGTGAAGCCCCACAAGGTACAGCAGCGCCGTGCGCGCCCGGCCCGCACCAGAAAATCAGAACACTGACAAGATGAACATAAAGGTGGAAGAACGATGAATCAATCAAAACCGACCAAGGGCTGGCTGCTGTTCCCGCTGGGCATTGTGCTGGTATTTGCGGCGGCAGCGGCTGCCGTATGCCTCCTGTTCGGGGACAAAATTCTGTCCCTGCTGGATGTAGCAATGAAGCTGGTGGTGATTCCATGATGACAAAACGCATGTACCCCGGCAAGGCGGCCCGTTGTGTTTCCTTCCTGCTGGCACTGATGCTGACCTTCTGCATCATCATGGCGGGGCTGACCGGGCTGATGGCCTACCTTTTCCAGAACAGAACCATCCATGACCGGGTGGTTTCCTCGCCGGAAATCCGAACCCTGCAGCTGGATACCATCAACAATGCGGCTAAGCAGCTGGCGGATGAATACGGCTTCGACCCTGCCTACCTTACCGGCGATGTTACTGAGGAGGAGCTGAACCAGTTCAACCGGGATGCCGTCAGCTGGTGGCTGGGGCTGATTAACGGCGCCGTGTCCCTCAATGCCCCGGAATGGCCCACCGGTGATATGGTGGCCGCCATCAAGGCGGATGAGGGCTTTGCCGAGGCCCATCCGGAAATGCTGCAGGATGTGGTCATCAACACCAAAATCGTATCCCGCTTTACCAAGGCATTGCGGGAGAGCGTGCTGCCTGTGCGCTCCAACATTGTGTCCTTCGGGGCAGGCAAGGTGCTTGGCATCAAGGACTACACCCTGTTTACTGCCATGGTACCCTGGCTGCCGCTGATTTTCGGCCTGCTGGGGCTGGTGATGGCCGGGCTGATGCTGCTGGTGTGCGCCAAGAAGCCTGCGCTGGCGGTCGCTCATATGTGCGCGGCGCTGGCGGCGGCTGGCTTCCTGCTCTGCACGCTGTTTGTGGTGCTGTGTCTGGTGGATGTCAAGCCGATATTGTACTCTCAGGTGCTGACCATGCAGGCCAAAACGCTGATGAACAAGCTGGCCCTGCCCCTGTTCATGATCAGCGATCTGCTGCTTATCGGCGGTCTGGCCGGCTCCTACAGCTTCCGCAAAATGGCCAACAAGGCATTCTGATTACTTGTGGACCGATGGGAGAAACATCCATGATACCCTGTCAGATTACGGAGCACACGGTACGCTCCGATAAAATCCGCCGCAAACTGAAGGCCGCGGTGGTAACCGATTTGCACAACGGCCCCTGCGACTGGGCTTATGATGCCATGGCCGATGCCGACTGCATTCTGGTGGTGGGCGATTTGCCCAACCGCCACCGGCCGGGTCAGCAGTACGCCCGAATGTTTATCGACCGGGTGGCCGACATGGGCAAGCCGGTGTTTTATGCCATCGGCAACCATGAAAAGAAATCGAAGGACGGTCCGGTGCTGATTCGCTATGCAAAAAAGCACGGCTTTCATGTGCTGGACAATCGGGTGGAAGCATTCGGCGGCATTACCATCGGCGGCTTTTCCAGCTCGCCATTTGAGGCACCCAGCCTGCGGGCCGTCAGACAGCTGCAGCAGGCAGAGGGCTTCCGGCTGCTGCTGTGCCATCACCCCGAATATTACAACAAATACATCCGCGGCAGCGGCATTGAGCTGACCCTTTCCGGCCATGCCCATGGGGGACAAATCTGTCTGCTGGGCAGGGGGCTGTATGCGCCGGGGCAGGGCTTTTTGCCACGGTATACCCAGGGCTACCACGACGACGGGCATCTGCTCATCAGCCGGGGCATGACCAATTCCACCTGGGCACCCCGGCTGAACAACCCCTGCGAAATGATTCTGCTCACCCTGCTGCCGTCTGAAGAGGAGTACGCTTATGAATGAGATTGAAACGCTTTCTGCCATTATCCGTGCGGCGGGACAGAAGATGCTCTCCTACGAGGCACCCGCCGTGTATGAAAAGGAAGGCCATGCCAACTTTGTGACCGAGGCCGACATCGCCGTACAGCAGTATGTGATGGAGGAGCTGCACAAGGCTTTCCCCGATGCCGCCTTTATGGGCGAGGAGGAAGAGGAGCATCATCTGGGCGATGGTCTGACCTTTGTGGTGGACCCCATTGACGGCACCACCAACTTCATGCGCCACCGCCGCTACAGCGTGATTTCCATCGGCGCGGTGGAAAACGGCAAGCCGGTGTTCGGTGCCATCTACGATCCCTATCACGATGACCTGTATACCGCCAAGCGCGGCGAGGGCGCTTACTGCAACGGCAAAAAGCTGCAGGTGGCGGATACGCCCTTCCATAACGCGCTGGTGGATGCCGGTACGGCCCCTTACTATGAGGAGCTGTGGGACCTGTCCATCGAAAGCATGCGGAAGGTGCTTGCCGCCTGCTCCGACATCCGCCGCTGCGGTACGGCGGCTCTTGATTTGTGCGATGTGGCTGCCGGTCGGGCGGATGCCTTCTATGAATGGCGGCTGCAGCCCTGGGATTACTGCGCCGGAAACCTGCTGGTGGAGGAAGCCGGCGGCAAGGTGTGCGCCATCACCGGGGAAGAAATCAGCTATGACAAGCCCGTGCCGATTCTGGCCGCAAGCCCTGCCTGCTTTGATCAAATGCGGCAGATGCTGCTGGATGTAAAAAACAGCCTGTCCCAATAACACCCTGCTGCACACTCCCAAGGGAAAGGAGCTCTGCATATGAAAAGAATTATTTCTGTTCTGCTGGCCATCTTGCTGGCTGTGCTGCCCTGTATGGGTCTGGCACAGAGTGAAACGCCGGGCCTGACGCTGATTGCCCTGAACGTGGGCAAGGCAGACTGCCTTCTTTTGATGGACGGCACATACTGCTACATGATTGATACCGCCCGGAAGAAGCATTACGGCGACATTTCCGCGGCACTGAAGGCCCTGGGCATCACCCGCCTTGACGGGATCATCATCACCCACGGGGACAGCGACCATGTGGGCGGGCTCAATGGCCTGACGTGCGGCAATGTGATCGTGGAGGGCTGGTATGCATCTCCCATGACGGTGGACGGCAATCCGGAGAAGCATCCGCTGGTGAAGGCGCTGAAGTACACGGATGCACAGGTGCAGTGGCTGTCTGCGGGGGATGAGCTGCCCCTTGCTCGAGGGACACTGCGGGTGCTGGGCCCCATCCGTCAGGCCAGCGACAAGGAGGACAACAACTCGCTGGTTCTGCTGGCTGACACTGCGGACGGCACCATGCTGCTGTGCGGCGATATGGAATTCCCCGAGGAGGAAACACTGATGGCCGCCGGGGTGATTCCCAAGGTGGATGTGCTGAAGGTGGGCAATCATGCGGACAATGACACCTGCTCCGATGCACTCATCAGCCTGACCGCCCCCAAGGTGGCTGTGATTTCCACCAGCAGCGCGGAAAAGGAGGATACGCCCAACAAGCGCATCCTGAAGTCGCTGAAAAACGCAGGGGCAAGGATTGCCATCACCCAGTCCGCGGTGCGTGGGGTGAAGGTACTGCTGCAAAACGGCGAGGCTGAGATTGTCTCCATGGGCGAATATGACATGCCGCCGGTGAAAAGCGGTGTGCACATTACTGACAAGAGCGCGGCGCAGGACACGGTTTCCGTGACCAACCACGGGGGCGAAGCCATCGACCTTTCCGGCTGGTTCATCTATTCCGGCACCGGCGGGGAAGTATTCGTGTTTCCGGAAGGAACGCAGATTCAGCCCGGACAGGAGCTGACCATATCCGCGCTTGATTCCGGCAGTGAAGGCCATTTTGTGTGGCAGGATACCAAGGTGTGGAACAAGAAAAAGCCTGATACCGCCTACCTGTTTGATGACTGGGGCAGGCTGCTGTCCAAGCTGGAATGATACAAAGCCATGCGGCCCGGAGAACATTTCCGGGCTGCTTTTGCATGAAAAATCATTCCTATGACGGCACGCCGGTCTTTGCCGGGGAACATATCTTCATGAATGAAGGCCATACACGCCAATAACCGGCCCTGTGCATTGACGGACATCCTGCAAAAGGCTATAATGGAATCAGAATGATTTTCCTTCTGCGGGGCTGCGCATAATGCCCCCGACTGCCGCAAGAAAAAGGAGCGACACAAGCATGAGCTACGCCATGATTTCATTTCATAAGGAAACCGACAGCCGGATGATTTTCCGCATGAGAGGCCGTGTGGATTCCAACAACGCCGCTGAGGTGGAGAAGGAGCTGCTGGAAAGCCGCAAGGACCATCCCGGCAAGTGCATGACCATCGATCTGGATGGGCTGGAGTACATTTCCTCCGCGGGCCTGCGCGTGTTCATGCGCCTTCGCAAGGCCGAGCAGGAAATCGAGCTGGCCAATGTGAATCAGGAAATCTACAACGTGCTGGAAATGACCGGCTTTCTGGACATCTTCACCGTGCACAAGGCACCGCGCGTGATTGATGTGGAGGGCTGCAAGGTGGTTGGCCGGGGCGGCTGCGGCACGGTTTACCGCATCGATCAGGATACCATCGTCAAGGTCTACCGGGAGGGCTTTAAGCCGGAGGAAATCGAGCAGGAGCTGCAGTGTGCCAAGGCTGCGCTGCTCAACGGCGTGCCCACGGCCATCTCCTACGATGTGGTGCATTGCAAGGATGGCCGCATGGGCATCGTGTACGAAATGATTCGCTCCGATACCCTGTCCCATGCCTACAAGACTCATCCCGAACAGTTTGAAGAGCTGACGCAGAAGTACGTGGCCTTCGTCAGGGAACTGCACGAAAACAGCCTGCCCGCCGGCATTTTCCCCAACCTGAAGGATGTGCTTCACGAGCGCGCCAATGTGATGGCCGAATACTGCACCCCCGAGGAGGCTGCGCTGCTGCACAGTCTGGTGGATGAAATGCGCGATGCCACCGAGCCCATCCACGGTGATTTGCACCCCGGCAACATCATGATTCAGGATGGCGAGCTGCTGCTCATTGACATGCCGGAAATCTGCGTGGGTCCCGGCAAATATGATCTGGTGGGCGTGTACCGCGATCTGGTCACATGGCCCGGCTCTCCCATCCCCGAAATGCGCCAGAAGGCCGCTGTCTCCGTGGATATGGAGGTGGAGGATATCCTGAAAATCGGCAAGCGCTTCTTTGAAATCGAGGCCGGCAGTGAGGATGAAGCTGCGGTGGCTGCCTTCCATCATCAGATGAAGCTGCTGTTCTCCTTCAACGCCGTGATGTCCGTGGCACAGAATTTCGATTCTCTGGTGCCCATGCGCCCCGCGTTTGTGGAGCGCCATCTGCGCGGCGTGATTGAGCCCAACGAGGCTGCATTGCGGGAAGCCCTGCGCAGCCTGTAATCCCTGCTCTTGCGGTGCTTCATCCTGCGGGATGGAGCGCCTTTTTCACATTGACAGAATCACATAAACAGAATGAAAGCGGGTGAATCCCCATGAAGGTTGACAATCATATGTCCGGTGCATCTGCACGGGAATGGCGCGCCGTGGACGGTGATTCTCTGCCACATGCCTTGGGGCTGGAGGGCGTGGCCAATGCCCGGGACCTGGGCGGCTATGTGATGGCGGACGGGCGGAAAATCAAGCCCGGCAAGCTGTACCGGACGGCGGCCCTGTCCCGTGCGACAGACAGCGATCTGGAGAAGCTGGCAGGGCTGCGGCTGGTCATCGATCTGCGCACGGAGGACGAAATGCGTGTGGCACCCGACCGCCTGCCGGATGGTGCGGAGACTGTACATCTGGATGTGGCCGGAAAGAGCCTTGTGGCCATGCGCAGGGCCATGGGGGAAGAGGTGGCGCGGCTGGGCAAGGATGTCAGGGCGCTGCCGGGCATTGAGCAGGCCTGCGTTTATGCCAAAACATCTGCCATGCAGAATTACATGCGGGACATGTACACGTTTCTGCTAACCGATGAGGAAGCCCGCGGGAAGTATGCGCGGATGTTTGATGAAATCCTTGCCCGTGATGGTGCTACGGTGCTTTGGCACTGCTCCCAGGGCAAGGACCGCTGCGGCACCGCCGCCGTGCTGGTGCTGTTTGCCCTCGGTGCCGACCGTCAGACGGTCATGGAGGATTTTGCACTGACCAATGCCTACTACAGACCCATTCTCGATCAGATGCTGATTTACGCCGGCACGCAGAATCTGGATGACGATACGGTCAACACCCTGCGTACCATCGGCGGTGTGCTGCCTGCCTACATGGAACGGGCCATTGATGCGGCAGAAAAGCAGTACGGCTCCATGCAGCAGTATCTGACAAATGCGCTGGGGCTGACGGAGGAAAAGAGAAAACGGCTGCAAGCACTGTATCTGGAAGAATAAGGAAACTTCTTGTGCCGTGACAGTGTGAATCCGTATTGATTTTTATCGGGATATCCGTATAATGAAAGCAGATAGAGGCTTTCCTGAGCCCGTCTTGATACAGGAGGAATGCAAATGAAAAACCATGTTGTTACCATTGCCCGCAGCTATGGCAGTGCCGGCCAAAAGGTGGGTACCATGCTGGCCGAAAAGCTTGGCTACGAGCTGTATGACCGCAATATTATCCAGATGGCAGCGGAAGAGAGCGGCATCGACGAAAAGAATTTTGAAAAGGCCAATGCCAGCAAGATTCGTATGCCCCTGCTGCCCAACGCAAAAAAGATGTACATCGACATTGTCCATGACAAGGACAGCGGTCAGTACGAATCAAAGGAAAACCTGTTCAGATTCCAGGCAAAAATCATTCAGGACCTTGCATCCGAAAAGGACTGCGTGATTCTGGGCCGCTGCTCCAACCATGTGCTGCGCGGACTGAACAATGTGGCCCGCGTGTACATTTCTTCTCCCATCTGGCAGTGCGTCCGCAACGTGTCGGAGGCCGAAGGCCTGACTGCGGAAGAGGCCGAAGAGAAGATTGCCAAAATGGATAAGCAGCGCGCCGATTACTTCAAGTATTTCACCGGCGAAATGTGGCAGGATCCCGCCAATTATGACCTGTGTCTGAACACCGTCAGCCTGTCGGAAGAGGACTGCGTGGACATGATTGTGGAATACATGCACAAGCGCTTCAAGCTGTAAAAAAGCAGCGGCTGTCCCCGAATGAAAGGGGCGGCCGCTTTTTGACGCGCACAAAAACACCCCGCGGCAGCTGCTGCGGGGTGAATGTGTTTAATTGAACAAATCCTTGACCTTGTCGATGAAGGACTTGCGGCCCTCAAATTCGTGGCCGGTGGTGGTTTCATCAAACTGGCGGAGGATGTCCTTCTGCTTTTCGGTCAGGCTGCGGGGAATCTCCACCTTGACCTTCACAATCAGGTCACCCTTGGCGGAGGAGCGCAGCTGCTGAATGCCGTAGCCCTTCAGGCGGAACTCGGTGCCGCTCTGGGTTCCCTCGGGAATCTTGTGCTTGATGGTGCCGTCCAGGGTGGGGACATCCACCTCAGCGCCCAGGGCAGCCTGGGTGAAGCTGATGGGCAGCTCCAGCAGCAGGTTGTAGCCTTCCCGGCGGAAAATCTTGTGGGGCTTGACCAGCACGGTGATGTACAAATCGCCGTTGGGGCCGCCGCGCAGGCCGGGCTCGCCCTGTCCGTTCATCACAATGGTCTGGCCGTTGTCGATGCCGGCGGGGATGTTGGGGTTGGCGGTGCGGCGTACACGCTTGTGGCCGGAGCCGCCGCAGGCAGTACACTTATCCTTGATGGTCTGGCCGGAGCCGCCGCAGGCGGTACAGGTGCGGACTGTGGTCATAAAGCCGGCGGATACGC
This sequence comes from Clostridia bacterium, assembly GCA_030526225.1. Classification (GTDB taxonomy): domain Bacteria; phylum Bacillota; class Clostridia; order Christensenellales; family Aristaeellaceae; genus JAUNDF01. The sequence goes on along the minus strand of JAUNDF010000001.1, from coordinate 21,381 downwards.
GGACCTGACCTGCACCATGGCAGGTCTGGCAGGTGACGGGCTGGGTGCCGGGCTTGGCACCGGAGCCGCTGCAGACATCGCAGTTTTCGTTGCGGTAGAAGTCAAAGGACTTCTTGCAGCCCTTGGCTGCCTCTTCGAAGGTGATGCGCAGCTCATAGCGCAGGTCATTGCCCTGTACAGGGCCGTTGCGCCGTGCGCCGGCAGAGCCGCCGTTGAACAGCTGATCGAAGATGCTGCTGAAATCACCCATGCCGCCGAAATCGAATCCGCCGCCGAAGGGATTGCCGCCCTTGCCGGGCTCGTTGTCGCCGATCGGGTCCTAGCGGGCGCGCTTGTCCTTGTCGGAAAGCACCTCGTTTGCCTCGTTCAGTTCCTTGAAGCGCTCCTCTGCCTCCTTGTCGTTGGGGTGCAGGTCAGGGTGGCACTCCTTTGCCTTTTTGCGGTATGCGGATTTAATCTGTTCGGGGGTGGCGTCCTTGCCGACGCCGAGCACCTCGTAATAATCGCGTTTCTGTGCCAAAGTAATTCACCTCTCTGTCCTGCACTTTATCGCAGGACGTCCCCGGAAGGAAACCCTCCGGGGACCCATGTGATTGAAATCAGATTACTGAACGTCGCCGTCGGTGTTGATGGTGCCGTCATCGTTCACGGGCTGCTGTGCGCCCATGTCGGGGGCACCCTGTGCAGCGCCCTGAGCGGCCTGGTATACCTTGCCGAACACGGCGTATACCTTCTGGGTGAAGCCTTCCATGGCGGACTTGATTTCGTCGGCGTTGTTGCCCTCGCGGACCTTCTTGAAGGCATCCACTTCAGCCTGAACGGTGTTCTTGTCCTCCTCGGACAGCTTGTCGCCCAGTTCACGCAGCTGCTTTTCGGTTTCGTAAATCAGGCTGTCGGCGCGGTTGAGGGTTTCGACCTCTTCCTTGCGCTTCTTGTCCTGCTCGGCATACTGCTCGGCTTCCTTCACGCGCTGCTGGATTTCTTCCTCAGACAGGTTGGTGGAGGCGGTGATGGTGATATCCTGAGCATGGCCGGTGGCCTTGTCGGTGGCGGATACCTTTACGATGCCGTTGGCGTCGATTTCAAACTTAACTTCGATCTGGGGCACGCCGCGGGGAGCGGGAGCAATGCCGGTCAGCTGGAAGCGGCCCAGGCTCTTGTTGTCATAGGCCATCTGGCGCTCGCCCTGCAGCACGTTGATTTCCACGGTGGTCTGGCCGTCAGCGGCGGTGGAGAACACCTGGCTCTTGCTGGTGGGCACGGTGGTGTTGCGCTCAATCAGCTTGGTGAAGATGTGGCCCTCGGTTTCCAGACCCAGAGACAGGGGAGTAACGTCCAGCAGCAGCACATCCTTGATGTCGCCGGCCAGCACGCCGCCCTGGATGGCAGCGCCCACAGCCACGCACTCGTCGGGGTTAACGCCCTGGAAGGGCTCCTTGCCGGTCACGCGCTTCACAGCGGCCTGCACGGCGGGGATACGGGTGGAGCCGCCCACCAGAATGACCTTGTCGATGTCGTTTACGGTCAGGCCGGCATCACGCAGAGCGTTCTGCATGGGCACGATGGTGGCCTCTACCAGATCGGCGGTCAGCTCGTCGAACTTGGCGCGGGTCAGGGTCATGTCCAGGTGCTTGGGGCCGTTGGCATCGGCGGTGATGAAGGGCAGGTTGATGTTGGTGGTGGTGGAGCCGGACAGCTCAATCTTGGCCTTTTCGGCAGCATCCTTCAGGCGCTGTGCAGCGGTCTTGTCCTGACGCAGATCGATGCCCTCTTCCTTCAGGAAGGTGTTGGCAATGTGGTCGATGATGCGCTGGTCGAAGTCATCGCCGCCCAGACGGGTGTTGCCGTTGGTGGAGCAAACCTCGAATACGCCGTCAGCGATTTCCAGGATGGATACGTCGAAGGTGCCGCCGCCCAGGTCGTATACCAGAATCTTGTGGCTGCCGTCCTTTTCCAGACCATAGGCCAGAGAAGCGGCGGTGGGCTCGTTGATGATGCGCTCCACCTCCAGACCGGCAATGCGGCCTGCATCCTTGGTGGCCTGACGCTCGCTGTCGTTGAAGTAAGCGGGCACGGTGATAACGGCCTTGGTCACCTTTTCACCCAGATAGGCTTCAGCGGTTTCCTTCATCTTGGACAGAATCATGGCGCTGATGTCCTGGGGGGTGTAGGACTTGCCGTCGATGGTCACATGGTAGTTGGTGCCCATCTCACGCTTGATGGAGATGACGGTGCGGTCGGGGTTCAGCACAGCCTTGTGCTTGGCAGTCTGGCCAACCAGACGCTCGCCGTCCTTGGTGAAGGACACAACAGAGGGGGTGGTGCGTGCGCCCTCAGCGTTGGGGATAACAACGGGCTTGCCGCCTTCCATCACGGCCACGCAGCTATTGGTGGTACCCAGGTCAATACCGATAATCTTGCTCATAGTTTTTTCCTCCTATTTTTCAAACGGTTTGTTTGGGAATGGTTAAACAATCTATATTCAGAAAGAGCGGCTGGCTCTTTTCTGGCGAAGGTGGGGAATCAGTCCTCGGAAACAACCTTGACCATGGCGTGACGAATCACATGGCCGCCCATGGTGTAGCCCTTCTGGAATACGGCGCATACGTGGCCGGGCTCGCCTTCCTCGGCGGTGCCCATGAGCACGGCGTTTTCCAGCGTGGGGTCAAAGGGCTCGCCCACCCGGTCGATGGGGGCGATGTCCAGCTTGGTGAAGGCATCGTTGAGCTGGCGCAGGGTCAGTTCAACGCCGCTGCGGATGGCAGAGGCATCGGCGGCCGTTTCGGATGCGGCCAGTGCGCGCTCCAGGTTATCCAGCACGGGCAGCATTTCTGCGGCAACCTTGCGGCCGCCTTCAGCCAGCGCATCGGCACGGACGGATTCGGTGCGGCGGCGGAAGTTGTCGAAATCAGCCTGAATCCGCTGGGCCATGGCCAGGTATTCATCACACTTGGCCTGCAGCTTTGCGGCGGTATCATCCACCACAACCTCGGCGGCTTCGGCGGTTTCTTCGGCTTCCTGTGCAGGAGCCTCTTCGGGCATATCCTGAATCAGCTCTTTTTCCTGCATGTTGTTTTCCTTCTTGCTCATGGTTTGTGTAAGACCTTCCTTTATTTGTGATCAATCGTGTCCTGGGGCAGACTGCCGAACAGTTCGGTCAGCTGCTGACCCATGGTGTTGAGGATGGACAGGACACGGGAGTACTGCATTCTGGTGGGACCGATGACACCGATGGTGCCCTGCTCACCGGACCGGGTTGAATATGTGGCGGTGACGATGGAGCAATCGCTCATTTCGGGCACGCCGGTTTCCGGGCCGATGCGCACGGTGAAGGCCATCTCACCCTGCTGGCTGATGATGGATGCCAGCTTGTCATGGGTTTCCATCAGCGACAGGAAGTTGCGGGCCTTCTCCACATCGCTGTACTCGGGGTAGGAGAGGATGTTGCTGGTGCCGCCCACGGCCACATGGGGCTTGTGGTGACCGGAGCCATCCAGCAGCGGTCCAAGGCTGAGGAGGAACTCCTCATTGCGGTGCAGCTGATGGGCAATGGCGGGCAGCTTTGCGGCAGCCTCCTGCAGGGTGCAGCCCTGCAGCGATTCCGTCAGCGTGCGGGAGATGGAGTAGAGCGCGTCTGCGTTCAGCTCCTCGGATACCTGAATGACTGTGTCGCGGATTACGCCGGAGTCGGTGACGATGACCATCAGCGCACTGACCGCGGAGATGGGAACCAGCTGAATGTTTCTCACCTTCGGCTGCTTGCCCTGGGGCGGCAGCACCACGGCGGTGTAGTGTGTCAGAGATGAAAGCACCTTGGCGGCGTGATCAATCACGTCCTCCATGTGGCGGACCCGGCCGACGAAGTGCTCTTGCAGCTCCGTATCGCTCTTGGCGGCAATCTTGCCGTTTTTCAGCAGCTGGTCCACATACAGGCGATATGCCTTGGCGGAGGGAATCCGGCCGGCGGATACATGGGGCTGGTCCAGGTAGCCCAGCTCCTCCAGGTCACTCATCTCGTTGCGGATGGTGGCGGAGGAAAGCCCCATGTCGTATTTCTTGGATATGGTGCGGGAGCCAACAGGCACCGCAGTTAAAATGTAGTCATCAATGATGGCTTGCAATATACGGAACTTCCGTTCATCCATACCCGTACCCAACAGCTCCTTTCTCACTGGTGTTGTTAGCACTCATCAAGGTCGAGTGCTAACATGGTTATACTATAATCCCACCCGAGGGGTTTGTCAAGCGTTTTTGAGGGAAATTCAATAATTTCCTTATTATATAGAAGAAAGCGCCGATTGGCGGATTTTCGGCGGGCACCTTCAGCAGAATCAACCGGATGGAACACGGCCTAAATTTTTGTGTGCACAAGCTGTGATGTTACAGCGGGATGCCGTGTAACCGCAAGTGTGCAAAATATACACCAACTATCAGATGGGAAAAACAAAATTTGAAGCATATTGAAGATTGATTATCTATGCACAATGTATAATTTGTCATGGATGGCAAAAATCGGAACAGATGATTTATGTTTGCCTGAAGCGGCAATATTTACAGAGAATATCAATCTGGTTGAAATCCTTCCAAAAAAGAATATATAATGATAAGCAATAATCAATATTCAGAATTTTGTATAAAAAATTCTTTTCGGGGGCTATACAACACTTGCCGATTCTGCTATAATAACCATTGAACCCCATCCAGCTAAGATACACAAGTCTGAAACCTCCTATGGTCAAATCGCTCTCCAATGTCGCGAACCTTAGAAGAAAATGACTTATTAACAGTGTCGGGCATGGGAGTAACATTTACAGGAGGTATCCCCAACCATGTACCAGGATGAAACCTTGACTTGCCGTGATTGCGGCGCTGAGTTCGTTTTCTCCGCTTCCGAGCAGGCCTTCTTCGCCGAGAAGGGCTTCCAGAATAAGCCCTCCCGCTGCCCCGCTTGCCGTGCCGCCCGTCGTGCACAGAATGGCAACGGCGCTGCTCCCCGCCAGATGTTCGAAGTAATCTGCGATGGCTGCGGCTGCACCACCCAGGTTCCCTTCCAGCCCCGCGGTGATAAGCCCGTATACTGCCGCAACTGCTTCGAGGCACAGCGTCAGAGCCGTTATTAATCGGCATCGCTGAACATCAGCAATATTGCACCCCCGCTTCCTTTTTGGGAGCGGGGGTGTTTTGCGTTATATGGTGTTTTATTCCGGCAGATGTCCGTCAAGCCACGCAATCAGGTCCTGCTTGACTTCGTCACGGTTGATTTCGTTGAGCATCTCGTGCCGTCCGCCGGGGTACAGCCTGACGGTCACATCCCTGATGCCGGCGGTGCGCAGCTGCTGTGCCACGGTCTTTACGCCCTTGCCCATTTGCCCCACGGGATCGCTGTCGCCGGAGAGGAACAGCACCGGCAGGGCAGGGGAGATATCCTTCAGACGCTGCAAATCATTAAGCCGCTTCAGCCCCCGGAACAGCTCGCGATAGCCGCCGCCTGTAAACAGGAAGCCGCACAGCGGGTCGGCGATGTACTTGTCCACCTGCTTTTCATCCCGGCTGAGCCAGTCGAAATCCGTGCGGGCAGGCTTGAAGGCGTTGTTGTTGGCAGAGAAGGCCAGCTTATCCACCAGCGGAGAGGGCTTCCTTGTGCTGCCCGACAGGCAGACCAGTCCTGCCGCGGCAAGCCCGGCGGTGACCAGCACAGGCGGGTAGTAACCGGTGCCGCTGATGACCGCGCCGGCAAGACCCTCGCTGTGCTCGGTCAGATAGCAGCGCAGGACAAAGGAGCCCATGGAATGGCCGAACAGGAAATAGGGCAGCTCGGGGTACTGCTTCTGAATCAGCATGCGCAGGGCGTGGACATCGTCAATCATGCTCTGCCAGCTTTCCAGATGACCTTGGACCTCAGCCTTTTCCCCGTGACCCTGATGGGTATGGCCGGTGACGATATAGCCTGCTTCCGTCAGTGCCTGTGCGGCATCATCGTAGCGGTCGATGTGTTCCGCCATGCCGTGGACAAACTGGACAATGCCCGCCGGGGGCTTCTGCGGCAGCCACAGCCGGGCATCCAAGGTGCAGCCGGTGACGGAAGGGAAGGTAAAGGCGGTGGAATGGCTCATGATGTGTTCCTCCATCTATATGCTTTATGTGGTGATTGCAATGGGGATGCTCTTCTGTTGTAAATAATTGGATGGTTGGGGTAAAAAATCCTCTTTTCCTATTATATATGGATGTAAAAAACGGAAAAACTTGACGGATATTTCACAAGGGCGTATAATACCATTTGTTCTGCTTATCAGAAGGGAGGGAAAACATGATGAAACGGACGGCGCTGTTTGTGCTGGTCTGTGCATTGTGCGCCTTCCTCCCGGTGATGATGCTGCTGGTGGAGGGACCTGCCGATGCGCCGCAGACGGCAGCTGATGAAGCACAGCCTGCCGGAAGGCCACAGATGATGGCCGCGGTGGATGTGTCTGCCTCTGCCGGGGTGCCTCTTTTTGCAGAGGAGAAGCGTCCTGTCAGGAACGCTGCCCTGCCGGTCATTGAGCGCGCAGAGGGCGCCGAGCCTGTCTGCGACGGTAATTATATCCCCATGACCGGGCGCACCTACATCAAAACGGTGTATCAGGCATTCCCGCCGGAAAGCCTGCCTGGATGAAGCGCAGCATCCCCTTGGTAATCAGCTACAAAATTGGAGGTTGAAGCATATGAAAAAGCGCAAGAACAGCAAGACGGCTTCCATCGTCAAGCTGGCTGTCGTGCTGGTGCTGACCATCGTGATCGGCATCCTGGGCGTGACAGGAATGAACCTGGACGGCCGCGGGCTGTATAAGCTCAAGAGCTGGCTGCCCACCACCGATGCCGCCAACTGGCCCTCTGCCCTGTCTCTGGGTCTGGACCTGCGCGGCGGTGTGTATGTGGAGTATTCCGCAAAGGCTCCCGAAGGCAGTGACGTTTCCTTTGATTCCCTGATGCAGGGCACCATCAACGTCATCACCCGCCGTCTGACCGACAAGGGCTTTACCGAAGCCACCGTGCAGCGCATCGGCACTGACGGCATCCGCGTGGAAATCCCCGACGTGGATAACCCCAAGGCCGTGCTGGACCTGATCGGTACCCCCGCCAAGCTGGAGTTCAAGGATGCCGAGGGCAACCTGATTATGGACGGCGGCATGGTGCAGACCGCTGTGGGCGGCTTTGATTCCAACGACAACGACTATGTTGTGCAGTTCCGCCTGACCGGTGAAGGCGCCAAGAAGTTCGCCGAGGCCACCGCTGCCAACATCGGCAAGAGCATCTCCATCTATCTGGATGATCAGCTGCTGATTGCCCCCACCGTGCAGGCTGTCATCCCCGACGGCTCCGGTGTTATCAACGGCATGGGCAGCCAGGAGCGCGCAGAGACCATCGCCGCACAGATTCAGTCCGGTGCTCTGCCTCTGGTGCTGACCCAGCAGAAGGTGGACACCGTGTCCGCCACCCTGGGTGACGATGCCCTGACCACCTCTGTCACCGCCGCCATCATCGGCCTGTGCCTGGTGATGCTGCTGATGATTGTCCGCTATCGCCTCAACGGCGTGGTGGCCAGCTGGGCTCTGGTGATTTATATCATCGTGCTGTTCTTCCTGATGGCTGTCATCCCCGGCATTCAGCTGACCCTGCCCGGTCTTGCCGGTATCGTGCTTGGCATCGGCATGGCTGTTGACGCCAACGTCATCATCTACGAGCGCTTCAACGAGGAAGTCCGCGCAGGCAAGACCATCAAGGCTGCCGTTCGCGCCGGCTTTAAGAACGCCATGAGCGCCATTCTGGATGCCAACGTGACCACCGTCATCGCCGGTATCGTGCTGCTGGTATACGGCACCGGCTCCATTCAGGGCTTTGCCAAGACCCTGCTGCTGGGCGTTGTCACCTCTATGCTCAGCGCTGTGCTGGTCACCCGTTTCCTGATGACCAACATCGCCAACCTGGGCATCAAGAACACCGGCCTGTTCGTTTCTGCAGGCAAGAATAAGGAGGTGCAGTAATCATGGCAGTGAAGAACCGTTCCAAGATTTGCCTGTGCATCTCTGCCGCCATTATGGTAATCGCACTGGTGATGTCCCTCACCGGCAACGGCATCAACTACGGCATCGACTTTGCCGGCGGCATGTCCATGCAGTATGACATGGGCGGCGAATACAACCGTGCCGATGTGGAAGCCATTCTGGATACCCTGAATGTGGGCCACTACTCCGTGGGCCAGCAGGGTCAGACCGAAATCAACATCCGCATCCGCGACATCAACGAGGACGGCGTTCAGGCCGTTCAGGAGGGTCTGGAAAAGGCTCTGTTCGAGAAGTATCCCGCAGCCAAGCGCTCCGGTGATGTTTCCTACGTTGGCCCCGTGGCCGGTGCAACCCTGCTGCGCAACGCTTTCATGTCTGTGGCCATCGCCTCCGTGCTGATGCTCATCTACATCGCCTTCCGTTTCGACCTCAACAGCGGCCTGGCTGCTGTGTTCGGCCTGATTCACGATGTGCTGATGATGCTGTCCTTCATGGTGCTGCTGCGCAGCTTCATCCAGATGAACAGCTCCTTCATCGCAGCCATGCTGACGATTGTGGGTTACTCCATCAACAACACCATCGTAATCTTCGACCGCATTCGTGAAAACGCCCGCAAGCTGCCCACCGCACCCCGCGTGGACGTGGTGAATGTGTCCATCCGCGAGTGCCTGGGCCGTACCATCAACACCACCCTGACCACCCTGATGACCATCGTGGCCCTGTATGTGCTGGGTGTGGATTCCATCCGCGAGTTCGCCCTGCCCATCATCATCGGTATCGTATCCGGTGTGTACAGCGCCAACATGATCAACGGCTATGTCTGGGCTGTGCTGGAAGAAAAGAAGCGTGCCCGCAAGGCCGCAAAGTAAGCCTTCCGCATTTCTGGGAGGGGCCGCTTTCCGGCTCCTCCCTTTTGCTGTATTTTTGACTGAAAAGAAAGGTGATTGCCATGCTGAGACTGGAACCGCGCTTTAAGCTGGAAGGACAACAGGAGCTCCCGGGGCTGGCGGCGCTGGGGGAGAAATATCCCGCCTGGCTGGCAAAAATCCTGTGCCTGCGCGGGGTGGATACCCCTGAAAAGGCCGAAGTGTTTCTGAACCCGAGTTTCACGCAGCTGCATGACCCCGCCCTGATGCCCGATATGGACAAAGCGACTGACATCATTCGGGCGGCGGTTGAAGCAAAAAAGCGCATCGTCGTATACGGCGATTACGATGTGGACGGCATCTGCGCCACCACCATCATGGTGGAAACCCTCCGCGACCTGGGTGCTGACCCGGGCTATTACATCCCCAACCGCCACGGCGAGGGCTACGGCATGAACGAGACCGCCGTTGCTGCCCTGGCACAGGAATATGATTTGCTGATTACCGTGGACTGCGGCATTACCAATGCCAAAGAAGTGGCACTGGCCAAAACCTTGGGCATGCAGGTGATTGTCACCGACCACCACCAGATCGGCGGCGAGCTTCCGCCGGCCGATGCGGTGCTTAACCCCCTCCGGGAGGGCTATCCCTTCCCGCGGCTTTGCGGTGCCGGTGTGGCGCTGAAGGTCACCCAGATGCTGCTGGGCATGGAGGGCGTACAAAAACGAATTGAACCTGCCGCTTTGGCGACAGTTGCAGATATTGTGATTCTGACCGATGAAAACCGCGTCATCGTTTCCGAGGGCCTGAAGGCCATCAACCATACCACCCGACCGGGCTTGCGGGCATTGCTGGCCGTTGCCGGCACAAAGGGCGAAATCAACGCCGGACACATCGGCTTCCAGCTGGCCCCCCGGCTCAATGCCGCAGGCAGACTGGAGAGCGCCCGGCTGGGCGTGGATTTGCTCCTGAGCACATCCGACAGCGAGGCCATCGAAATCGCCCAGCATCTGGAGGAGGCCAACAGCAGCCGCCGTCAGATTCAGTCGGACATCACTCATCAGGTTCGGGAAAAAATCCACACCGATGTGGACTTCCTCCACGACCGGGCCATCATCATCATGGGCGAAGGCTGGGAAAGCGGCGTCATCGGGCTGGCGGCGGGCAAAATCTGTGAGGAATTCCATTTCCCCACCATTGTGCTCAGCGCCGAGGAGAACGGCAATGCCGTGGGCAGCTGCCGCTCCATCGAGGGCGTGAATATCCACGACATGCTGATGACCTGCAAGGACCTGTTCCTGCGCTTTGGCGGCCATGAGATGGCAGCGGGTCTCACCATCCCCGTGGAGCGGGTGCCGGAGCTGCGCCGCAGGTTGAATCTGGCCATTGATGAAAAATGCGACCCTGCCTGCTACATCCCCGTGCAGGAATACGATGCACAGGTGGATTTGAAGGACGTGACCATGGACATGGTCAACACCCTGTCCATGCTGGAGCCCACCGGCTGCGGCAACCCTTCGCCCATGCTGCTGGTGCGCAACGCATCCATTCAATCTGCCAAGCGGGTGGGCAAGGAGGGCACACACCTGAAGCTGAGCGTGCTGGACAGCCGCGACAAGGTGCTCAAGGACGGCATCGGCTTCGGGCTGGGTGACTTTGTCAACACCGGTGCCGAACGGGCGGACATCCTGTTTGTGCCGGACAGAAATGAATTCATGGGCCGTGTATCCACCCAGCTGCAGGTGAAGGCCATCATCCCCGCAGAGGGCGTGACGGCTGTGCCGGGGGACATGGTGTTCTTCCGGGCGCTTTTGCAGGAAATCGGGCAGCTGGCGTCGAATATAAATCAGTTATCAGTTGATGGTGAAAACCGTCCGCTGATGAAGGTGCCCGACAGCGTGATGAAAAAGGGCCGCGGGGTGCTGGTGCTTGCCCACGAGCAGACACGAGCCGAGCGGTTTGCCGCCGACCATCGGGTGGATTTGTCGGTGGGTCATGTGCATGACGGCCGGGGCTTCAACACCCTGCTGTGCGCCCCCGACCTGAACAGGCTGACGGACATCTGGGAGCATATTTACCTGCTCGACGGCGATGTGCTGCCGGGTGAACGGGCCGTGATTGCGGAAAAGTGCCCCCATGCAGAGATTCATCCCATGAAGGTTAACCCTGCGCTGATGCAGCAGCTCCAGGACCTGAATCTCACCCGGGAGGACTGGTCGCGGCTGTATGTGCGCCTGCGCAGCAGCAGCGATTACCTGCCCGAGCATATCGCCCGTGACTGTGCCATGACGCTGCCTCAGGTGCTGACGGGCCTGACTGCCTTTAACGAAACAGGGCTGGCTGTGCTGACCCTTGACCCCTATGCCCTGCGCCTGACTGCCCCCGCCGGCAAGGTGGATTTGATGAATACGCCCCTGCTGTGCTATATCCGTCAGGCCTGCGGCAAAGCATAAATTGTACTTTCGACAGGCGCTCTGCCTGCCCATCTATACACGGAAGGAGGATGAATGATGAGCTACGCCAATTATGAAGCGCTCCCCCTGGACAAGATGCTTGCCCGCGTGCAGAAGTATCACCCCGGTGACGGCTACAAGCTGGTGGAGAAGGCATACCATTTTGCCGAAAAAGCCCACGAGGGACAGACCAGAAAGAGCGGAGAACCGTACTTTATTCATCCTTGCATTGTTGCCAGTATTCTCACCGAGCTGATGATTGACCCGCCCACCATCGCCGCAGGTTTGCTGCATGATACGGTGGAGGACTGCGACGGCATCACCAAGGACACCATCCGCGAGGAATTCGGGGATGAGGTGGCTCAGCTGGTGGACGGCGTGACGAAGCTGAACAAGCTGGACTTTGCCGACAGGGAAGAGGCACAGGCCGAAAGCCTGCGCAAAATGATACTTGCCATGAGCAAGGACATCCGCGTGGTGCTCATCAAGCTGGCGGACCGTCTGCACAACATGCGCACGCTGAAGTTCCAGCCCGAGGCGCGGCAGGTCGCCATCGCCCGGGAGACGCTGGACATCTACGCGCCCCTGGCACACCGCTTGGGCGTGTATGCCATCAAGCAGGAGCTGGAGGACCTGTCCCTGCGCTACATCGATCCGGACGGCTATCAGAATCTGGTGCAGAAGGTGGGCATGAAGCGCGCCGAGCGGCAGGAAAGCATCCGCATGGTCATCAACGAGCTTTCCGACAAGCTGGACGAGCAGGGCATCCATTACGATATTGACGGACGGCCCAAGCACTTCTATTCCATCTACCGCAAGATGGTGCTGCAGAACAAGCCCTTCGAGCAGATTTATGACCTGATTGCCATCCGCGTGCTGGTGGATACCATCCCCGACTGCTATGCCGTGCTGGGCATCGTCCATACATTGTGGAACCAGATGCCGGGCCGGTTTAAGGACTATATTTCCGTGCCCAAGGCCAACATGTACCAGTCCCTCCACACCACGGTGGTGGGCGGCCGCACCATGCCCTTCCCCTTTGAGGTGCAGATTCGCACCTGGGAGATGCACCGGGTGGCCGAGTACGGCATTGCCGCCCACTGGCGCTACAAGGAGGGCGGCTCCGGCAAGGATGATCTGGACAGCAAGCTGTACTGGGTCCGCCAGATTCTGGACTGGCAGAATGAGACCCGGGACGGCAAGGAATTTGTTGATACCCTGAAAACCGACCTGTTCTCTGAGGAGGTTTTCCTGTTCACCCCCAAGGGTGATGTGGTCTCCATGATCAAGGGCGCAACCCCGCTGGACTTTGCCTATCACATCCACAGCGCCGTGGGCAACAAGTGCGTGGGCGCCAAGGTCAACGGCCGTCTGGTGCCGCTGGATACGGTTCTGCAGACCGGTGACCGGGTGGATATCATTACCTCTTCCACCTGCAAGGGCCCCAGCACGGACTGGCTCCGCATCTGCAAAACGCCTCAGGCCAAGGCGAAAATCCGCCAGTTCCTGAAAAAGGAGCTGCGGGAGGAAAACATCGAGCGCGGCCGCAGCATGATTGAACATGAGTGCAAGCGGCGCGGTGTGCATCCTTCTGCGGTGATGAAGCCGGAATACTACGATGGTCTGCTGAAGAAATACGGCTTTCAGGATGTGCAGGATATCTACGGCTCTGTGGGCTACGGCGGCCTTGCCAGCGTGTATGTGGTGGGCAAGCTGATTGACGAACAGCGCGCCCATGAAGCCGCCCAGGCACCCAAGCTGGAGGAGCTGCCCACCCCCGAGGAGCATCGGGCCAAGACGGTGGGCAAGGCCAGCCACGGCATTGTGATGGCCGGCATGGACATGGATATTCCCGTGCGCTTTGCCAAGTGCTGCAGCCCCGTTCCGGGGGATGACATTGTGGGCTACATCACCCGCGGCCGCGGCGTGACCATCCACAAGGCGGAATGCGCCAATGCCATCAACGGCGAAAAGGAGCGGCGTGTTTCCGTTGCATGGGATGAAAGCAACGGCAGCAGCTTCTTTGCCTCCATCAAGATTATTGCCTATGACCATGTAGCCCTTCTGGGCGAACTGGCCACCTTTATCGGCGGACTGGGCGTACCCATCAAGGCCATTTCGGCCACGGTGGATGAGAAGACGAAGACCTCCGCCATCCGAATGACACTGGAAATCAAATCAAGGGACCAGATGGACAATGTCATCAAGCAGCTTCGCAAGAAGAGTGACATTGTGGATGTGTTCCGTGTAACGGGGTGACAAAATGCGTTGTGTTGTACAAAGAGTTGCCTCCTCCTCTGTAACCAGCGAGGGGGAACTGACGGGCGCCATCGGCAAGGGCTTTATGGTGCTCATCGGCGTATCCACCGAGGATACGGACAAGGATGTCAAATACATGGCTGACAAGGTGCCGAACCTGCGCATCTTTGAGGACAGCGAGGGCAAAATGAACCTGTCCCTGAAGGATGTGGGCGGCAGCATTCTGGCCGTCAGCCAGTTTACCCTGTACGGGGATGCCCGCGGCGGCCGCCGCCCCAGCTTTATCACCGCGGCACGGCCCGAGCAGGCCAATGCCCTGTATGAAAAGCTGGTGCAGGCATGGCGGGAGCAGGGCATCACGGTGGAAACGGGCCGCTTCCAGACCGATATGCAGGTGTCTCTGGTCAATGACGGACCGGTGACGCTGCTGCTGGATTCCACCAAGCTGTTTTAAGGAAGAAAAGACATGAGCGAACTGTTTTTCAAGCGGCTGACCGTGGGTGTGCTGGGTACCTGCTGTTATGTGCTGGGCCTGAAGGACCGGGATGACTGCATCGTCATCGACCCCGGCGACGAAGCCGCAGCCATCCGCACCGCCTGTGAGGGACGGCGCATTGCAGCCATCCTGCTGACCCACGGCCACTTTGACCACATCGGCGCCGTGGATGCTCTGCGGGAGGACGGTACGGCGGTGATGATTCATCAGGCGGATGAAGCGTACCTCAACGATACCCAGCTCAACTGCAGCTGGCTGATGGGCCGCACGGTGGCCATCCGCCCTGCCGACCGCCTCCTTGCGGACGGCGACACGGTGGAGGCAGCGGGTCTCACCCTGAAGGTGCTGCACACCCCCGGTCATACCCCCGGCGGTGTCTGCTATCAGCTGGAGGACCTGCTCTTTACCGGGGATACCATGTTTGAGGTGGGCTACGGCCGCACCGATTTGCCCGGCGGTGATGAGGACACGCTGTTCGCATCCCTGCGGAAGGTGTATCCCCTCAGCAAGACCCACACCATCTACCCTGGACACGGGAGTTAATATGGCAATACGAGATGATCTGCACACGATTCAGCCGGAGTTGATGAACATCACCCGGCTTTTTGGCATTGCGGAGGAAAGCTGGGGTGAAACGCCCCGGTTCTCCTTCACCGCGGAGGAAACGGACGGACAGTTCCGCATTACCTTCACCGACAGCATCAGCGGCGAAAAATACACCGGCGTGTGTGATGTCCCTGCCGATGCGGATGTGCGGCTGTGCGCACTGCACCGCAAGCGCGCGGCCCGCAGGCTGTGCAAGCAGTCCCTGTACGATTTGTGCCGTCGGGTGACGGGCTTCCATCCCACCTGGGGCAGCTCCACCGGTGTGCGCCCCACCCATCTGATGTACGAGGCGCTGGCCCGGGGCATGACCATGGAGCAAGCCATCGTCCAGATGCAGCGGGAGTTTGACATGACGGAGGAAAAGGCGCGGCTGCTGAGCGAAATCATCACCACCCAGCAGAAGCTGCCTGCCCCGGGGGATAATTTTGCGGATGTGTATATCGGCATCCCCTTCTGCCCCACCCGATGCACCTATTGCTCCTTTTCCTCCGGCGAGCTGGGAGACGGACGGCTGGTGGAGCCGTATCTGACCGCGTTGTTCCGGGAGATGGAGGCCACGGCCCGTCTGCTGGGTGATGCGGGGAAGACACTGCGCGCACTTTACATCGGCGGCGGTACACCCACGGCACTGAATGAGGATCAGCTGCGCCGTCTCCTGCGGCACATGAAGCAGCTGTATCCCAACGCCTGCGAGTACACGGTGGAGGCGGGACGGCCCGATTCCATCACCCGGGGCAAGCTGGAGGCCATCCGGGATGCCGGTGTGGGCCGCATCAGCATCAACCCCCAAAGCATGGTGGACCGCACCCTGCAGGTCATCGGCCGCGGCCATACGGCAAAGCAGGTGGAGGAGGCCTACGCGCTGGCAAGGGACGTGGGCATGGGTCACATCAACATGGACATCATTGCCGGGCTTCCCGGTGAAAACACGGCGGATTTTGCCTACACGCTGGATTGCGCCAAACGCCTCCGCCCCGAAAGCCTGACTGTGCACACCCTGGCCATCAAGCGCTCCAGCAAGCTGGCGCTGGACAAGGCGCCCCTGCCCGATGCGGATACTGCCGCCGCCATGGTGGCCATGAGCACCGTGACCGCAAGAGAAATGGGGCTGGAGCCCTACTACCTGTACCGGCAGAAGTTTATGGCCGGCAATCAGGAAAACGTGGGCTACGCCCTGCCCGGCCACGCCTGCCTGTACAACGTGGATATTATGGAAGAAAATACCCACATCCTGGCCATGGGTGCCTGCGGCATCTCCAAGCGGGTGTTCCCGGAGGAGGGCCACATCGAGCGGGCCCCCAATGTGGGCAACATTCAGCAGTACATCGACCGGGTGGATGAGATGATTGAGCGCAAGCGCGCGCTGTTCCTTGGGGGTGAGGGCGAGTGAAGCGGTTCGGCCTGAAGCACATCCGGCTGCTACTGGCGGCATTTGGTCTTATGCTGGTGCTGTGCAGCCTCATCTGGTCCGGCGGCACCCGCCAGACACTGGTGAATCTCGGTGCGGTGGCAGACCCCATGACCGCCCCTGCCGCGCAGGGTCAGCGGGTCGTTCAGCCCCTGCAGATGAAGATGGATTACATGACCTCCCTGAAGATACTCGGCGCAGATTTTTCCGGCGCGGACAGTGTGGAACTTCAGATGCAGCTGCTCCGCGGCGAAGAGGTGCTGGCGGAAAAAACAGCTGTATTCGATACGGATGAGCGTCAGCTGAACATTCCCTTCAGCTTCGGCAATCTCATCAACAATGAGGGCAATCTTTCGCTGGTGCTGACGGTCACAGGGGAGGGGAGTGCTTCCTACTGCGGCGCAGTGCGTGAATGCCCTGCTGCGCTGGTGGATGGACAGCTTCAGCCCTGCGGCATCGGTCTGGAGGTATCCGGGCGCAACAAGGCCTTCAGCTATGCGGCGCTGTATCTGGGCTTGATGCTGGTGCTGACCGCGCTGGTGCCTGTGGGCCTGAAGGGAAAGGAGCGCGCATGAGCATGAAGAAAAAACGGCTGTGCCTTGTCATTGCGCTGGTGCTCCTTGCGGCAGTCAGCCTTGCGGCGGCGTACGCCATTCCCTGGCGCAGTGATCGGGACTACAAGAAGAATGACACCTTCCAGCACATCAATGCCGGCTGGAAAGCGGCGGAGGACGGCACTTTCAGCGTGACCATGGATGTGCAGCTTGACCCCACGGTGATGGAAAGCCTGACCGTTACCTTTGATACGCCTGCTGAAAGCCCCTTGCAGGTGGAGCTGACGATACAGGGCAGGGATGCGGTTGAGGCTGTAATTCCTGCGGGTGAATCGGCCTGCACCATCCCTGTGGGCGGCTGGGCGGATGCCTACCGGCTGACGGTTTCCGGCATCACCGCCGATCCGGAGGAAACGGAACTGCCTCTGCTGACGGTGGACCACGGTGCCATGCCCAATTTGAGGGTGCTGTATTTCCTGCTGCCCCTGCTGTGGGGGCTGGCCTTTATCATCTATTTTGCATGGGGCAAAGCGCCGAAAATGCACATGGTGTGTCTGTCTGTGCTGCTCAGCGTGGGCACCATGCTGGTGATGGTCAAGGGTGTGACCATGTTTTATCTGTGGGATGAACCCATCCATTTCTCCAATGTGCTGTGCATGGCCGGGCTGGAGGGCGGCGGCGGAAACGGCTACTTTGCCAGATTCAGCCTGTGGAACACCGGCTACTTCCCCTATGCGGCGGGAATGGCGGTCAGCAATCTGCTGGGCCTGTCCCTGCTGACGGGCTACCGCGTGTCCCTGCTGTGCAATGTGGCTTTTTACAGCATGCTGTGCACCCTTGCGGTGAAGCATGCGCCGAAATACAAAATGACCTTCCTGTGCCTTGGCTGCATGCCCATCTGCACCATGCTGGCCTCGTCCTTCAGCTATGACTCTATGGTCATCGGGGGGCTGCTGCTGGGTACGGCGCTGGTGCTGGAGGAGCTGTACAGCCCCCGGAAAATCACCGGCGGCAAAATGATGGCCATGGTCATCGCCTTCGGCATCCTGACGCTGTGCAAGCAGGCTTACAGCATCATGCTGCTGTTGATGCTCCTTCTGCCAGAAAGCAAGTTTGAAAGCAGAAAACAGCGGAAGCTCTTCCGGCTGTATGTGGTGCTGTTCTTCGTGCTGTGCATGGCCAGCCTTGCATTGCCTGACAGCTACGGTGACCAGAAGGGCGGCGATGCCCGCTTTGCCAACACGGATTCCATGGGGCAGATTGCACTGATGCTGAAGGAGCCGGTGCATTTCTTCAAGGCGTTTATGCATGAACTGCGTCAGGACGGTCCCGGCTTCTTTATTGAAACGCCCACCATGTGGTGCGTGTGGGGCGAGAGCGCCAAGCTGGGCCTGCTGGCCTTCCTGCTGATGTTCTTCATCGCGCCCCTGTACCGGGATGCGCAGGAGCCGTCCGTGGGCCTTCGGGGCAAAACGCGGCTGGTACTGCTGCTGCTGTTCATTGCGCCCATTCTGTAGCTGATTGTGGTACAGTACTGCGTCTCCAACCCGGTGGGCGCGGAGGTGGTGGCGGGCATGCAGCGCCGCTATGCCGTGCCGGTGCTCATCTGCTTCTATCTGGCGGCCATGCTGCCTGAAAAGCTGCGGATAGGGATGAAGATGTTCTCCACGCCCGCGAAATGGGTCGTGCCGATGCTGATGCTGGCGCTGAACTACTGGCTGTCCTTCAACATGCTCATGGGCTGGCGCTTTCTGCCCGACTGACATGCATAAATGGGATTTTTTTCCTTCGGGCGGCGGTGAAACGGACAAAAACGCACAAAATCCGCCGGAAAAGGGAAAATTCTGTTGCAAAGGCTGTTGACAAAACACAAGGAAAAATCTATAATGTCTTGTGGTTATGTATGAGGTGAGGTGCAAGATGCTCGACGTATCACAGGCTATCCGTAATCCCGGTCAGCAGTACCCCTTCCGGGTGACGCAGACCATTGCGCCGCAGGAAATCATCGGCGATGTCGTTACCTTCGACGATGCCGAGATGTGGGGCGTGCTTTCAAGCCAGGAGGACGGAACTGTTGTGGTGGAGGGCGAGCTGAAGACCGTTGCCCATGCACCCTGCTCCAATTGTCTGGAGCAAGCAAGCGCCGATATTGCCGCTTCCTACCGTGAAGCGTTCGTATGGAACGGCGATCCCGAGGATGACGAGATTTTTACCTATCAGGGTTCAAAGCTCGACCTTGAGAAGCTGGCAATGTCCTATGTGCTGCTGGAGCTGCCCATGCGCTTTTCCTGCGGGAAAAACTGCAAAGGCTTCCGCGGCTTCTATGGCGCAGATAACGCAGATCGTCAAGAGGAAATGCAGACAAAGCATCCTTTTGCGGCATTACAGCAGCTGCTGGGACCCGAGTTTCTGCAGCAGCTGGACGCAGGCCCCGAGGATTGCGGGGAAGCGTCTCCGGAGTCATCTGCAGATGATCACGGATGGATAAAGGATGAGGAGGTGTAAACAATGGCTCTTCCTAAGGGAAAAATCTCCAAAGCTCGCAAGCACAGCCGTCAGGCCAACTGGAAGCTGAGCCTGCCCGGAATCACTGAGTGCCCCCAGTGTCACAAGATGAAGCTGTCTCATCGCGTTTGCAAGCAGTGCGGCTACTACAATGGCGTGCAGGTTGTCGTGATGGACGAAGACAAGAAGAACGCTTAACGCATCTTCATCCATATGTCTCGCAAATGAAGAGGAGTAGCCTTTTCGGCGCGAAAAGAGAGAGTGATTCATCGGCTGAAAGATCGCTCGCGCAGTCCGCAAGGTGAAGGTCGCTTCACAGAGTGATAGGTGAAAAGCCGTGATGAATGGCGGCTCTCAGCTTATTACGGGTGCACCCGTTATCGTGCGTAAAGGCAAATTTCATTTGCGAAATAAGGTGGTACCACGGAGCAGCTCCGTCCTTTGGGACGGGGCTGCTTTTTGATTTTGTTAATGCAAAGCGGAGGAAAGGGACATGACCTATCTGGAGAAGGTGCTGTCGCGCGTAACCCATCCGGGGTTTATCATCCTGCTTGTCGGCGGCGTCATCGGCTTCCTTTCCGGGCCCATTGCCGCAAGGCTGTGGCCGGAAAAGAAGGAGACCGCGGGCCTTGCCATCAAGGCAGGCGGCTGCCTGATGGCGCTGGTGGGTATCCTGCTGCTTTTTGAATTCATTTAAATAAATCAGAGGGTGAAAAACATGAACGCCAACGAAATGGAAACTAAATTTAATCCGCAGGCCATTGAAGCGGATATTTACCGGGAGTGGGAAGAGAGCGGCGCCTTTACCGCCCACCGCGTGGAGGGCAAGAAGCCCTTTACCATCGTGATGCCCCCGCCCAACATTACCGGCCAGCTGCACATGGGCCATGCCATGGACTGCACCCTGCAGGACGAGGCCATCCGCTATCACCGCATGAAGGGTGACCCCACCCTGTGGCTGCCCGGCACCGACCACGCTGCCATTGCCACCGAGGTTAAGATTGTGGATGCCATGCGAAAGGAAGGCCTGACCAAGGAAGGCATCGGCCGCGAAGCCTTCCTGGAGCGCGCATGGAAGTGGAAGGAAGAGTACGGCGGACGCATCACCCGCCAGCAGCGCCGCATGGGTGCCTCCTGTGACTGGAGCCGTGAACGCTTCACCATGGATGAGGGCTGCAGCCGCGCCGTGCGCGAGGTATTCGTGCGCCTGTACGAAAAGGACCTGATTTATCGCGGCACCCGTCTGGTAAACTGGTGCCCCTGCTGCAACACCTCCATCTCCGATGCGGAAGTGGAATATGAGGAAAAGGACGGCAACTTCTGGCACCTGCTGTATCCGGTGAAGGAAACCGGCGAAATGCTGGAGCTGGCCACCACCCGTCCCGAAACCATGCTGGGCGATACCGCTGTTGCCATCAACGCCGAGGATCCCCGCTATGCCCACCTGCATGGCTGCCATGTGGTGCTGCCCCTGATCAACAAGGAAATCCCGATTGTGTGCGATGAGCATGCTGACATGACCAAGGGCACCGGCGTGGTGAAAATCACCCCCGCCCATGACCCCAACGACTATGAGGTCGGTCAGCGCCACGACCTGCCCATCGTCCGCGTGTTCACCTATGACGGTCACATGACCGGCGCAAAGGACAAGGAAGAAAATGACGAGCTGTTTGCCTCCGGCAAGGCCGCTGTCAACGAGCCCCGCGTGCTGGATTGCGGCAAGTATGCCGGCATGACCACCGCCGAGGCCCGCAAGGTCATCGTTGCCGACCTGAAGGAGCTTGGCCTGCTCAAGGACATCAAGCCCCTGAAGCACGAGGTTGGCACCTGCTACCGCTGCCATTCCACCGTGGAGCCCATGGTGAGCAAGCAGTGGTTCGTTAAGATGAAGCCCCTGGCCAAGCCCGCCATCGAATGCGTGAAGGACGGCCGCACCAAGTTCGTGCCCGAGCGCTTCACCAAGACCTACCTCAACTGGATGGAAAACATCCGCGACTGGTGCATCAGCCGCAAGCTGTGGTGGGGCCACCGCATTCCCGCATGGTACTGCGATGACTGCGGCGAAATGACCGTTTCCCGCACGGATATCTGCAAGTGCGGCAAGTGCGGCAGCGAAAACATCCATCAGGATGAAGAGGTGCTGGATACCTGGTTCTCCTCCGCCCTGTGGCCCTTCTCCACCCTGGGCTGGC
>JAUNDF010000041.1:13045-18997 GCA_030526225.1 Clostridia bacterium | reverse complement strand
CCGGCGATGCCTTCAACGGCGGCCTGCTCACCGCCCTGTCCGAGGGCAAGACCCTCGCCGAGGCAGCCCGCTTCGCCAATGCTCTGGCGGCCATCTCCGTACAGCGCATCGGCACCACACCCTCCATGCCCACCCGGGAGGAGATTGACAAGTTTCTGGAAGAACATCCCTGAGGAAAGGGATTGATAAAAAGCAATATTTAAGGAGGAGATTCCTATGCTGCGCGGTATTCCCGAGATTATCGGTTCCGACCTGCTCAAGGCCCTGGCTGATACCGGCCACGGCGACCTGATTGTCATTGCCGACCACTTCTATCCCCCCATCACCAAGTCCCCCAACGCCGTAAGCATTCAGGCCAAGGGCGTGGGTGCGGCACAGATGGTGGATGCCATCCTGAAGCTGGTTCCCCTGGATGTGGAATACGAGAAGTACCCCATCCAGTACATGGTCCCCGATGCTGATTCCGGCATCGTGCTGGAGTCCTCTCCCGTATGGGACGGTGTGAAGGAAGCCGTGGTCAACAACGGCTACGATGTTTCCTGCGTGGGCGAGATTGAGCGCACCAAGTTCTACGAGAAGGCCGGCCGCGCTTATGTGACCGTATGCACCAGTGAAACGAAGCCCTATGGCTGCATCATCCTGCAGAAGGGCGTCCTGTAACATGAATCGCTGTCGCCTGTGAGGCGGCTGCAAATAAAAGGAGGTTACCCCATGAAAAAGACTGTTGTGTTCGCATTGGTTTGCGCCCTGCTGATGGGTCTGTTTGCGACTCCCGCTCTGGCTGAGTCCTACGACATCATCTACCTGACCCCCTCCACGGCATCCACCTTCTGGAGCCAGGTCGAAGTCGGCATCCTGCAGGCTAAGGCCGATCTGGAAAAGGAACTGGGCATCACCATCAACTACACCATCGTCGGCCCCGCTGAAGAGCAGGAAACCGAAAAGTACATCACCGCTTTCGAAAACGCCATCGCACAGAACCCCAACGCCATCGTAACCGCTACCCTGTCCATCGACTCCACCGTGCCGAAGGCCCGTGAAGCTTCCGAAATGGGCATCGTGCTGAACTTCGTTAACTGCGGCCTGGGCTCCGGCAATGACGGCGCTTACGAGCAGTACTACAACGAGTTCTACTATTGCTCCAACGACACCATCGGCGAGCTGGCCGGTCAGGCTTTCCTCGCTGCCATGGAAAAGAAGGGCATGCCCACTGACGCCGGCACCATCGGCGTGAACATGAACGTTGAAAACGAAGCCCTGAATCACCGCATCCAGGCCTTCCGCGATTACATCACCGCCAACGCTCCCGCTCTGAAGATGACCGAAACCTACTACAACAACAACGTTGTTGAAAATTCCCAGACCAACGCCGAAAACATCATCTCCTCCTACGGCAGCGAGCTGATCGGCATGTACTCCGGCAACAACATCACCGCTGACGGCGTTTGCAACGCAGTCCGCAGCGCAGGCCTGGGCGAGAAGTTCGTATCCGTGGGCGTTGACTCCGACGATATCGAGATCAAGGCTCTGCGTGACGGCTTCCTGGATGCCATCATCGTGCAGAACGCTTACGAGCAGGGCTACAAGTGCATGGAAAACGCCATCCGCACTGTTGTGACCGGTACCAACCCCGAAACCGAAAAGCAGGTTAACTGCCCGCCCGTTATCGTAACCACCGACAACATCGACAGCCCCGAAATCGAGTTCATCATGAATCCCCAGTTGGCCAACTGATCACGGGCCATCTCTGATTGATTAAAATCAATTGCAACCTAACGGCTCCGGCAGCGTGAGCTGCCGGAGCTTTCTGTTACCGATGTGATTGCCGGAAACGGTAAACAGCAGTGCTAAAGAGGGTGAGTTTTTGCAGGATACAATTTTGAAAATAGAGCATGTCAGCAAGTTTTACCCCGGCGTAACAGCGCTCAACGATGTCAGCTTCGAAATCAAGAAGGGCGAGGTTCGTGCCCTTTGCGGGGAAAACGGCGCAGGCAAGTCAACCCTGATTAAATGCATCATGGGTGTTGAACACAATGACACGGGCACCATCAGCATGAATTATGACGGCAAGTGGATTGTGAACAGCAACGCCATGGAGGCACAAAAGCACGGGGTATTCGCCAATTATCAAAGCGTTAACATTGCCCCGGACCTGTCCATTGCAGAAAACTATTTCCTGGGCTGCCAGCCCAAGAAGGGTCT
The DNA here is from genome assembly GCA_030526225.1 of Clostridia bacterium. Classification (GTDB taxonomy): domain Bacteria; phylum Bacillota; class Clostridia; order Christensenellales; family Aristaeellaceae; genus JAUNDF01. The sequence goes on along the minus strand of JAUNDF010000041.1, from coordinate 16,795 downwards.
GTTCGTGGACTGGAAAAAGATGAACCAGGAAAGTCAAAAGGTTATCGACAAGTTTGAAATGCACGTGGATCCCACCGCAAAAATCTGCGAGCTGCCCATTGCCATGCAGGCCATGGTGACCATCAGCAAGATTTCCATCAACAAGGATATCCGGCTGGTGATTCTCGATGAGCCCACGGCTTTGCTGGAAAACGACAAGGTGGACATCCTCTTCCGTTTCGTGCGGGAGCTGAAGGCCCAGGGCGTCAGCATTATTTACATCTCCCACCGCATGGAAGAAATCATGACCATCTGCGATTCCGTCACCATCCTCAAGGACGGCACCTATGTGGATACGCTGCCCATTGAAGAGGTGACCAAGGACAAGCTGATTGCCAAGATGGTGGGCCGCGAGGTCTCCGATATTTATAACATCCGTCACTTCGAGCCCGGCGAAGAGCTGCTGCGGGTGGAAAACTTCACCGACAGCAAGCACTTCCGCAACGTCAACTTCAAGCTGCACCGGGGCGAAATCCTGGGCTTCACGGGTCTGGTGGGTGCCGGCCGCAGCGAAATCATGCGTTCTCTGGTGGGCGTTGAAAAGCGCGAAGCCGGCGACGTGTATGTCAGCGGCAAAAAGGTGGACATCAAGAATCCCTCCGACGCGCTGAAGTACGGCATCGGCCTTTTGACCGAAGACCGCCGTGCTGACGGCTGCGCATTGGGACTGTCCATCAAGTACAACATCAGCATGTGCGCTATGGATACCATTTCCAAGGCGGGCTTCCTGAACCTGAAGAAGGAAACGGTGCAGGCCAAGAAGCACTCCAAGGACGTGAACGTGAAAACGCCCTCTGTGGATCAGCTGGTGGGCAACCTCTCCGGCGGCAATCAGCAGAAGGTGGTTATCGCCAAGTTCCTGTGCTGCAACCCCGATGTGTTCATCTTCGATGAGCCCACCGTCGGCATCGACGTGGGTGCCAAGGAAGAAATCTACAAGTTTATCGAAAAGCTCACCGAGCAGGGCAAGGGCGTTATCGTGATTTCGTCCTACCTGCCGGAGGTCATGGGCCTGTCCGACAGGCTGATTGTCATGGCTCAGGGCAACATTACCGCAGAATTTGACAAGGAAGCGCTGAAGACACTCACCGAAGAGGAAGTGCTGAGCAAGGCTTCCATTGAAGGCTGAAAAGGCAAACAACCATAAGGAGGGAACCAAATGGCATCCAATAAAAAGGGCTCAGGGAAGGCCGTCAGCTCCATCTTCAAGCGGACCGAGTTCACACTGAGCGTGATTATCATCATCCTGTTCATCCTTGCTTCCAGCTTCACCAAGAGCTTTGGCAGCATGTACAACCTGACCAACCTGACCAAGCAGGGCGCCATCGTCGGCGTAATGGCCGTAGCCCAGACGATTATCATCATCACCGGCGGCATTGATATTTCCGGCGGCGCCATCGCCGGCCTTGGCTGCATGACCATGGCCCTGCTGCAGACCCGCACCGGCACCCCCTTCTTCCTGACCGTGCTGGCCTGTCTGGCCGTCACCACCCTGTGCGGCCTGATTAACGGCGTGATTATCTTCGACCTGAACGTACCCGCCATGATTGCCACCCTGGGCACCCAGACCGTTATCCGCGGCATCGTGAAGCTGCTGTGCGGCGGCCTGAATGTGACCTTCCTGGATGAGCGCATCCTGGGCATCGGCACCGGCAAGCTCTTCGGCGTTGTGCCCTATCTGGCCCTGATCTGGCTGGCGGTGGCCGCGCTGATATTCGTGGTCCTCAAGTACACCGTCTTCGGCCGCAGCCTGTACGTGATGGGCTCCGGTATGGATGTGGCCCGGCTGAGCGGCATCAAGGTGCGGCAGATGTCCTACAAGGTTTACTCCTTTGCCGGTCTGCTGTACGGTATTGCCGCCATCATGCTGGCTGCCCGCGTTGGCATGGCTCAGCCTGGCACCGGTGAAGGCTACGACATGAACGCCATCGCCGCAGCCGTTATCGGCGGCGCATCCCTGGCCGGCGGCCGCGGTGCTGTGACCGGCACCCTGCTGGGCACCGTGCTGATGGTGCTGATTACCAACGCCGGTACTGCCTTCCAGATTGACCCCTACATCCTGGACGTGACCACCGGCGTGCTGATTATCTTCGCTGTGGCCATGGACATGATCAAGAGCCGCAAGAAGGCATAATTCGCCCCTCTTATGCACGGAAACGGCCGGCGCCTCAAACGCTGCTGTTTCCGTGCGCTTTTTCATTGAATCCTCCGGAAATTGATGTATAATGGAAGCAGCAACAAACGAGGTGATTGAACATGGATACACAAGCCATCGAGTCAATGGTCGATCAGATGATGACCGTGATTTTTCTGCTCTGCGGCATCTACTGCGTGGTGCTGTTTTTCCTGAAGGGGAACGAGAACATCATGAAAAAGTCGAAGTTCCTCTACCCCACCGGCTGTGCGCCGGAAAAATGCCGCAGCCTGCCGGAGTATCTCAATCAGCTGATGCCCAAGGTGCTGCTGCTGGGCATCGGGCTTGTGGTGTTCGGCGCGGCCGGGCTGGTGTTCCGCTCGGGCACGCTGGCGGCGCTGCTGCTGCTGATTCTGCCCCTGGCGCTGCTGTTCTGGTTCGTTGCGGCGCAGAAAAAGCTGGCTGCCCAATACTGGAAAAGCAGCGGTCCCCGGCGATAAGCCGCCATACGCCGGGCCGCTGGAAGCAAAGGACGGATGACCGATGAAGGTATCGATTCAAACCATTGCGGATTTGGCCGGCGTCTCCACCGCCACGGTCTCCCGGGTGTTCCGCGGGGACAGCTATGTCAAGGAGGAAACGCGGCGGCTGATTGAAGCCATTGCCGAGGAAAACGGCTACAAGCCCCGGGGCTATCACAAGCGGGAAACCGCGCGGTCGGATGATATGCTCATCGGTCTTGCGGTGGCTGATATCACCAACCCCTTTTTCTCCACCATCATCCGCCATACCACCGAATTCTTCGAGCAGCATGACATCGAGTGTGTCATGTGCGACCTGAACGAAAACCCCAGCCGGGAGATTCGCTGTCTGAGCATGCTCAAGCAGAAAAGCATCAGCGGCATCATCATCTCCCCCACCTCCGAGAGCGCGGAGTACAACGCCGCCTACCTCAAGGAGCTGCACGGAAGCGGCCTGCCCGTGATTCTGCTGGACCGCGACATCAAGGGCATCGGCCTGAGCGGCGTGTTCCAGAACAATCAGGACGGGGCCTATGTGGCGGTGGACACCCTGATTCGGGAGGGTCACCGGAAGATTGCCTTCATCGCCGGTCCCCTGACCTCCAAGCCCGGTCTGGACCGGATGATGGGCTACATGGACGGCCTGAAGGCCCACCGGCTGGAGGTCAATCAGGAGTACATCCTCTACGGCGATTTCCGGCAGGAAAGCGGCTACCGCCTGACCAAACAGCTGCTGGCCGATCACCCGGAGGTGACGGCGATTTTCCCCAGCAACAACATGATGGCCTGCGGCGCGCTGAAGGCCATCTACGAAACGGGACTGCGCATCCCCGAGGACATCGGCTTCATCTCCTACGGCAAGCCGGAATTCAGCCCGGACATGCACAACGGCGGCATCAGCTACCTGAAGGAGCCCATGGAGCAGATGGCCGTGGAAAGCGCCCAGCTGATGCTGGAGCTGCTCAACCGCGGCAAAAAAACGCGCCTGCAATCCCCCAAGCGCGTCTCCTTCGACACTATCCCGGTGCTGAAGGGCTCGGAGAAGATGCTGCGGTA
>JAUNDF010000041.1:0-13035 GCA_030526225.1 Clostridia bacterium | reverse complement strand
TGCGGTAAAGCAGGCACGGCAAGACGAATGAAGCTACAGCGAAAGGCTCCTGAGGCATAACGCCCCGGGAGCCTGTTTTGATGATGCCATTCCGCTGCACAGCTGCTACAAAGCTACTGCTACAAACAGTCAAAGAGTTTTATACTTGTTTTTCTATTCTCTTTGCACTTTTTATAACTCTTGTAGTTTGTAGCAAAAATCCGTCAAAGCCTTGCAGGATAAGGGTTGGCGGGTGCTACAAGACTGCTACAAGGATGGGACGCTGTAGCATACTCTTCAGGCTGTTTGCTTCTCTCTGCCATCCCGGAAAAACACGGAGAAAACATCCCCTGTATTGTGAAAACAACCGGGCGGCTGTATACTGAATGATAGATAAAGAGATTCTTTGCTTGAGGTACACCTGCGATGAACTATCTGGAGCGCCATCCGTCGATTATGCTGGTCGTCGGCATTATGGGCATCTCCCTGTCTGCCATTTTCGTCCGCTTCTCCGATGCATCCGCGGCCGTGACCGCCGCCTATCGACTGCTGTGGACTGTTCTGCTGATGTCCCCCATGGTGTGGGCAAAGAAGGCTACCCGCACGGAGCTGCTGTCTGTGTCGGCGCGTACCGTGCTGCTGTGCGCCTTCAGCGGCATCGCGTTGGCGTTCCATTTCTATTGGTGGTTTGATTCCCTGAAGCACACCACCGTGGCCAGCTCCACCGTGATTGTCTGCACGGAGGTTATTTGGGTGGCCATCGGCAACCGGCTTTTCTTTTCCGGCAGGCTGAAGGGCAAACAGCTGCTGGCCATCGCCATCACATTGCTGGGCAGCGTGCTGGTGGCCTTGTCCGATTCCGCATCGGCAGGGACGAATCAGATCTACGGCGATTTCCTCAGCCTGATTGCCGCCGTTGCGGTTGCCGTGTATACCCTGCTGGGGAAGGAAGCCCGGCGCACCGTATCCACCACCGTGTACACCTACATTGTGTACGGCTGCTGCGCCGCGGTGCTGTGCCTGCTCTGCCTGATTCGCGGCGAGGCGCTGATGGCCTTCCCTGCGGGCGCGGTTGTCTCCGGGCTGCTGCTGTCCGTTTGCTCCACGCTGTGCGGTCACAGCATTTTCAGCTGGTGCCTGAAGTACTTCTCCCCCACCTTCGTCTCCGCCTCCAAGCTGTGCGAGCCGGTGGTGGCCGCCGCCTTTGCGCTGGTGCTGTTCGGCGAGGTGCCGGTGATGCTGCAAATCATCGGCGCGGTTTTCATCATCGGCGGCGTGCTGTTCTACTCCAGAAACAACGAGGATGATTGCGCAAAGTGACCCTTTTACCAAGGAGGATACACAATGAACATCACCTGGTTCGGCACGGCTTCCGTTGCCATCGAGACAGCCCACAGCCGGATTCTGTTTGACCCGTTTATCCCCTTCCCCGGCTCGGAGGTCACCACCACCGCCAAGGATTTTGACGGCTATGACCACATCTTTGTGACCCACGGCCATGTGGACCACATCGCCAGCATCCCCGCTTTGGTGAAGGGCAGGGCGGTGACCATCCACTGCACCGAAACGCCAGCCGATACCTTAATCAAAAAGGGCGTGAGCGCGGACAGCATCCACCGCATCAAGCCAAACGATACCATCACCGTGGGGGATATGGAGCTGCAGGTGCTGCAGGGCAGGCACATCCGCTTCGACCTTGCGCTGATTGCAAAAACGCTGCTCAGCACAAGGGTCATCCGCCATGCGGGCAACATCCCCGGCTTCCTCCGTGAAAACGCCGTGTGCAAGGAGAACGGCGAGATTGTCTGCTACGCCATCCGCGCCGAAGGGAAAACGCTGCTGCTCATGGGCAGTCTGGGCTTTGACCCGTCCGCTGCCTATCCCGGTGATGCCGACTGGCTGATTCTCCCCTTCCAGGGTGCATCCGACCTGGTGACCCCCGCCGCGGGCATCATCGGAACCCTCAAGCCCCGAAACATCCTCCTCGACCACTTCGACGACACCTTCCCGCCCGTCAGCAGCCATGTGCCGCTGGAAGGGATAAAGGCGTGGCTGAAGGAGCATCACCCGGAGATGGGGATGGTTGTGCCGGAGTACAGGGAGAAGGTTTAGATTTGATTTTCCTTGCATAATCCCGCAAAAAATTGTTTATTGCCGCATCACAAAATTCTTATCAGGTGCATCAGCAAAAAATTCCTGCAATCCCTTGAAACATCGGGCAAAAAGGCATTGACACCGTTCGTTTCTGTGCATATAATGGGTAACGGTCATCATGTGTATTCATGGATGCATATGGTTGCCGGTTTATAACAGAATATTTGGTAAACCCATGGAAACATGGGGACACAAAGCTGTAGGATCTAAACTCGAAAGAGCATGGTAGCCAGTTGCAATTCCGCCCGGAATTTTTTTGCGGTGCGTTATTTCATCTGTCTGCCTATGCACAGACAGATGTTTTTTATTGCCCGAAACAAAGGAGAATGCGCATGCTCAGCGGATACATGAACATCAGGGAAGCGGCAGAAAAGTGGAACGTATCACCCCGGCACATTCAGGCATATTGTGCCAGCGGACGCATCAAGGGTGCGAAGAAGTTCAGCAATGTTTGGTTCATCCCTGTGAAGGCCGAAAAGCCGGCGGATGCCCGGGTTACCACCGGCGAATACCGCAACTGGCGCAAGAGTGCCGCAAAGATGGCCAACGTGTGCGAGGGATGATAAACATGGTAAACACAATCGCAAAAAGAATCACCGCCTGCCTGCTGTGCATCCTGCTGACCGCCGTGCTGCTGATGCCGGCGCTGGCCGATGCGTCAAAAGACACTGAAGAGCCCCGGGTCGTCCGGGTCGGCTATGTGAATGTAAAGACCTATGAAGAGGGCGGCGAGGGTGAATACAAGCGCGGTGCCGGGTACGAGTACCTGCAGCGCATCTCCTACGCCACCGGCTGGAAGTACGAATACGTCCACGCCAGCTTCAAGGAATGTCTGGAGATGCTGATGCGGGGCGAAATCGACCTGATGGGCAACGTGTCCTACACGCCGGAGCGCGCCGAGCATATCCTGTATGCCGACATCCCTCAGGGGCTGGACAACTACTGGCTGTTCACCAGCGCAGCCCATCCGGAGCTGCTGCAGGGCGACATTTCCGCCCTTAACGGCTGCACCATCGGCGTAACGGACGGCACCGTGCAGGAGACCATCCTCAACGAGTGGCTGGCCGCGAAGAACATCGATGCCGCCGTGGTGGGCTGTCAGGGCTATGATGACCTGATGGCCCGGCTGGACCGGGGCGAACTGGATGCCATCGCCACCTCCGATTTGTCCCTGTCCTATCATTATCAGGGCATCACCCACATCGGCATCAGCGAATACTACTTCGCGGTGGCCGCCAATCAGCCGGAGCTGCTGCAGGAGCTGAACGCCGCCCTGCACGAAATCCAGGATGCGGATGAAAACTTCAACGGCAAGCTGGCCTCCAAGTATGAATACATGATGGCCAGCAACATGATTCTGGTGGAAGAGGAAAAGCAGTGGCTCGCAGACCACGGCAACACCATCCGGCTGGGCGTGCTGGACAACTACATGCCCTTTGCCGGTGTGGAAAACGGCAAAACCACCGGCATCATCACCGCCCTTGTGGATTGTCTGGAGCAGGATTACGGCATCGATGTTACGGTCACCCCCTATGCTGATTATGCTGCGCTCAAATCTGCCCTGCACGCAGAGGAGATTGACCTTGCCGGTCCCTTCATTTCCGATTACTACTTTGCCGAGCAGAACGGGCTGGTGGTCACCGAGGGCATCCTGCGCAGCACCCCCGTGGTGCTGTTCCGGGGCAACGATTATGCCTCTGCCATCAAGACCGTTGCCGCGCCGGAGCAATCCGTGATGACCCCCGGCATGGCCAGGATTCTCTTCCCCGATGCGGAAATCATCCCCTGCAAAACGCCCCTTGACTGCATGCAGGCCGTGGTGGACGGCAAGGCATGCAGCATGGTGATTCCCTCCGCCCGCATCAACATCCTCCGCACCAATCCCATGATCAAGTACCTGTCCATTGCGGAGCTTTCAGAAAAGCTGGAAATCTGCATGCTGACCACCCGGAGCAACCGCCGGGCCGCCACCATCCTCAACAAGGTCATCTCCCATGCCTCCGCCAGTCTGGACGGCGTGGTGTATGCCCAGAGCATGGAATCCGGCCTGCATCTGGAGGATGTGGTCCGCAAGTATTTCTGGCAAATCCTGATGTTCCTTGGCGTGATTACCGTGGCGCTTTCCGTGCTGAGCTATATGCTGGTGCGCAACAAGCGAAAGCTGGTCAACGCCCTCTCCGATGCCAAGGCCGCCAGCGCCGCCAAAACCAACTTCCTGTTCAACATGAGCCATGACATCCGCACCCCCATGAACGCCATGATGGGCTTCCGGGACCTGCTGGAGAAGCATCAGGATGACCCGGTGAAGCGGCAGGATTATCTGGACAAAATCAAGGCCGCGGATGAGGTGCTGCTGTCCATCATCAACAACGTGCTGGAGATGACCCGCATCGAAAAGGGCACCCTGGAGCTGGACGAGATTGCCGGCGGCGTGGACCAGTTCTGCGACGGCATCAGCTCCATGTTCATCGAGATGATGGTGGAAAAGAACATCCGCTTCACCACCCGGGCCAATGTGGAGCACGGCTTCGTGTTCTGCGACATCACCAAGACCCGCGAGATTTTCATCAACCTCCTGTCCAACGCCCACAAGTACACCCAGCCCGGCGGCTCGGTGGAAATGGCTGTGGAGGAGATTCCCTCCGGCCGCGAGGGCTATGCCACCTTCCGCACCACGGTGAAGGATACCGGCATCGGCATGAGCGAAAGCTTCCTGCCCCATATCTTTGACGAATTCGCCCGGGAGAACAACACCACCGATGCCCGGATTGAAGGCACCGGCCTTGGCATGCCCATCGTCCGCCGGCTGGTGGATTTCCTTGGCGGCACCATTGAGGTGGACAGTCGGAAGGGCGTGGGCACCACGGTGACCATCACCATGACCCACCGCATCGCCACCCAGGAGGACTGCGCCGCGCAGGTGGATAAAGCCATCGACCCCGGCCTGTTTGCCGGCAAGCGCATTCTGCTGGCCGAGGACAACGAGCTGAACGCCGAGATTGCCATTGAAATCCTGCAGGAGGCGGGCTTCACCGTGGACCACGCCGAGGACGGCCAAATCTGCTGTGACATGCTGGAAAAAGCAGCACCCGGCTACTACGACCTGATTATGATGGACATCCAGATGCCCCACCTGAACGGCTACGAGGCCGCGGTGGCCATCCGCCGGATGAATGACCCGGTGAAGGCCGCCATCCCGATTATCGCCATGACGGCCAACGCCTTTGAGGAGGACAAGCGGGAGGCCTTCCGCTGCGGCATGAACGGCCACCTTGCCAAGCCCATCAACGTGAAGGATGTGCTTCGTCAGCTGTCCGCCACGCTGAAGACCATGGGGCAATAAGCAGCCGGTTTTTTTCGCCGTGGATTGCCAAAACACACAAACAGTGATAAAATTGTATATATCGTAAATCTCGGTTCTGGTTTCCCTTCTGCCGCACCTGCGGCGGAATGTATGCCGCCCGAAGGAGGATGGCACTTTCGATGAATCTTACGTATCCCGCAAAACCAGTCAGCCCGTTTCATATCCGGCTCAGTGACTGCAGGCACATGCTGCTGCGCGCATTTGCGTGGCTGATGCTGCTGATGCTTTTGTGCACCCTTTTCCCCTGCTCCCCTGCCCGTGCAGAGGCGCAGGTGGTGCGCGTGGGCTGGTATGACAGCACGGACTTCCAGACCGGCCCCAACGGCGAGCGCTCCGGCTATGCCTATGACTACATGCAGGAGATTGCCCAGTACACCGGCTGGACCTATGAATATGTCCACGGCACATGGGCCGAGCTGTATGAAATGCTGGTAGCGGGCGACATCGACATGCTGTCCTACGTCACCTACCGGGAAGCGCGCTTGCCGCTGATTCTGTATTCTGCCAAGCCCATGGGAACCTCCGGCTCCTACATCGTGTCCCGGCGCAAAACCGGCACGAAGAGCAGCAACCCGCTGGCCTTCCTTGACGGCGGCAAGCTGGGCTGTGAGGCCGGCAGCTTCCAGTACGAGCTGCTGCAGGGCTATCTGGAGCGGCTGGGCATCCATGTGACCATGGCTCCGCAAACCTGCGGCGCAGCAGAGATTGCCCAAAAGCTGGCCTCCGGCGAAATCGATGCCTACCTCACCGATACCATGGCGAAGGAATATCTGTCCAGAGATTTTTCCCTGTTCAATCTGGCGGATGAGGACTGCTACTTCGCCTTCAGCAACAGCCGCCCGGATTTGAAGGAGCAGACCGACAGCGCCATGCAGACGCTGCAGACCCTGCATCCCTTCCTGAAGGACGAGCTGCGCAGCAAGTACATGACCACCGTGGTCAACAGCGTGATTTCATCCGAGCAGGTTGCATGGCTGGATGCGCACGATCCCATCCGCATCGGCTATCTGGAGGGCAGCCTGGCCAGGGCCGATGCCGAAACGGGCGATGTTTCCGGCGTGCTGAAGGAATACATTTCCTTTGCATCCGATTGCCTTGACAACAGAGTCCTGTCCTTTGAAGCCATCGCCTACACCTCCCCCGAACTACTGCAGCAGGCCATGGCCGACGGCAAGGTGGACATGATGTTCCCCGCCGTGCGCAACCTTTCCTATGGCGAGGAGAACGGCTATCTGCTCACCTCCCGGCTGCTGACCATCCCCATGGCGGCCGTCACCACCAAAACAAATTTCAGCGAAGCGGATGCGCACACCGTTGCCGTCCCTGCCCATAATGTGACCATGAAGGCGTACCTGCTGCAGCAGTATCCCCACTGGACCATGGTGGATTATCCCACCATTGATGCCTGCAGAAACGCCGTATCCTCCGGCAAGGCAGACTGCCTTGTGACCACCGCCTACGAGGTGCAGTCCTTCCTGAAGGATAGTCCCTTCTACTGCACATTCCTGTCCAACCCGGGCGTTGTATCCTTCATGATGCCCCGCACCAGCAACATCCTGCTGTCGGTGATTAACCAGACCATCGCCATGCTGCCCGAATCCGAGATGCAGGGCGCGCTGTCCCGGTTTGCCGCCCCTGACCACAAGGTGACCCTGCAGGAATTTGTGCAGCAGAACGCCGCTTCCGTCATCGCCGGTGTGGTGATGGTTTTCGTCCTGTTCCTGCTGGTGGTGCTCAATTCCCTGATTAAATCCAAGAAATCCGCCGAGGAGATGGCCACCCTCAACGAGGAGCTGACCGTCAGCCAGCTGGAGCTGGAGGAAGCATTGGCCGAGGCCGAGCATGCCAATCAGGCCAAGTCGGAATTCCTGTTCAGCATGAGCCACGACATCCGCACCCCCATGAACGCCATTCTGGGCTACTCCGAGCTGATGAAGAAGGAGCTGACCGACCCGAAGCTGCTGGGCTATCAGGGCAAAAACGATCAGGCCGGCAATCTGCTGCTGTCCCTGATCAACAACGTGCTTGATATGTCCCACCTTGACAGCGGCAAGGCATAGATCAAGGAGGAATACGTGAAGCTTTCCTCCATCCCCGCCGCCATCATGGATGTATTCGGCACCGAGGCGAAGAAGAAGAACATCACCCTGACCTATCATATGAACGTTGAGCATGAGCATGTGCTCACCGACCTGACCAAGCTGAACGAAATCTACATGAACATCGTCAGCAACGCCATCAAGTACACCCCCGAGGGCGGCGCTGTTTCCGCTGTGGTGGATGAGGTTCCCTGCGACAAGCCCGGCTATGTGCGCATCAGGACAGCCATCACCGACAACGGCATCGGCATGAGCGAAAGCTTTATCCCCCACATTTTCGATTCCTTCGCCCGGGAGCAGAACACCACCGTGGGCAAGGTGGCCGGTACCGGTCTGGGCCTTGCCATTGTGAAAAAGCTGGTGGATTTGCTGGGCGGCTCCATCGAGGTGGAAAGCGCACCGGGCAAGGGTTCCACCTTTGTGGTGTACATGCAGCACAAGATTGCCGGCGCGAATTACTATGCCGGCAGTGATGAAGCCCATGCCGCCCCCGCCGCGGAAATCAGCCTGAAGGGCAAGCGCGTGCTGCTGGCCGAGGACAACGACCTGAATGCCGAAATCGCCATGGCCATTCTGGAGGAAATGGGTCTTCAGGCAGAGCATGCCGCCGATGGCAACCTGTGCGTGGAAATGCTGAAGAAGGCCGAGCCCGGCTATTATGACCTGATTCTGATGGACATTCAGATGCCCACCATGAACGGCTACGATGCCGCCCGCGCCATCCGGTCTCTGCCGAATATCCGGCGAGCCTCCATCCCTATCATTGCCATGACGGCCAACGCCTTTGCCGAGGACAGGAAGAACGCCTTCGCCGCCGGCATGGATGCCCATGTGGCCAAGCCTGTTGAGGGCAAGAAGCTGGAGGAAACCATCAAGGCCATTCTATCCGATAAATAATGCAGCCGCCTGTGCTTCCGGTTTTCGGGACACAGGCGGTTTTTGCATGCTTTCCAATCATATGATAGAAGGAAATTTCGTTAATCACATCGAATTATATAATTGTATATATTTATCGTTTCAGAATCATCGGAAAGGGATTATACATCGCCATGACCAACGCCATCCATCCGGGCAGCCGCATCCGCAAGCTCATGTTGGGCATTCTTGTGCTTGCTTTGCTGATGCTGTCCGCCGCCTGTGCATCTGCCGCAAGCAGTACAACAACCTCCCAGGGCATCACCTTTACGGTGTCCTGGCCGGATGAAATCAAGTGCGGCACGCCGGTGTCCTTCCGGTTCTCTTCCTCCGGCGGCTCCGGTCAGATGAAGTATCGCATTCACAGCCTGATGGACGAAGACGGCGCCACCGTGTATGACCAGAGCTATGGTCAGAACGGCGCATACTCCGATATCGATCACTGGGATTTCACCTTCTGCGCCTCCGGCAGCTATCGGATTCGCTTCGGCGTGATGGATATGAGCACTTTTGCGTACACCACCACAAAATACATCACCATCAACATCAGCGATCCCGCGTATCCGTCGGTGAATGCCATTGTCGAGGACATCACCGGCGAGTGCAGGGCCAAGGGCTTTGCTACCCAGTATGAGCAGGCATTGTGGCTCCATGACCGGCTGCTGGATATGTGCGAATACGATTTCTCCTACACCTACTGCTCTCCGGAGGCCGCGCTGGCCCGCGGCAAGGGCACCTGCGAGGCATACCACCGGGCGCTGGTGAAGCTGCTTAACAAAATGGGCATCGAGACCCAGCGCATCACCAGTTGGGACCATGTATGGACCGGCGTCAAGCTGGACGGCGAATGGACGCAAATCGATGCCACATGGAACGACACCGCCTCCTCCAACAATCCCGACATCAACGCCCAGCATCTGTACTTCGGCCTGCCCGGAGAGGTGATGGAAAGGGTGCACACCTACCGGGAAGCCCCGGCCGACCCCGGCACCAGCTACGAGCGCAATTACTACATCCGCAGCGGCCTGATTGACCGCTACACCCAGCGCTTTGCCCCCTCGGCATTGCAGCAGCTGGCTGATGGCAAGCGCGCCTTCTCCCTGCCCTTCAGCGGCGCTTATGCCAATGTTCTCGGTCCGCTGACTGCCTACGCGATGCATAAGCTGCCATGGCCCGGGTTGACCCTCCAGTGCAGCTACACAGGTGATGCTTTGAAGGGTACGCTTGATTTCCTGTTCACCTGCACCTATGATTTCGATTTGATTCTGCCCGCGGGCATTACAGTCATCGAAGCAGAGGCGTTTATGGGCAGCACCGGCTTTGATTCGGTGAAGCTGCCCGACAGCTGTCAATCCATCGGTGACCGCGCCTTTGCCGGCATTGCGAACCTCGCCATCCGCATCCCTGCCGGTGTGATATCCATCGGCGATGGTGCCTTCGATGCAGGCACCGTCATCATCGGCACCGCAGGCTCCGCCGCGGAGGTCTGGGCCGCCGCCAACGGCTGCACCTTCTGGGTAGAACAGGAAATCCAATAAAGCTGAATATGAGAAAGGGACTGTGAAAAAATGCTTCACAGTCCCTTTGAAATTTACGGTGAGAGATTCAGCACTGTACTCCCTCGGGGTGGGAGCCTGCCCTCTCAGTCAGCTTCGCTGACAGCTCCCCCAAAGTGGGAGCCTTTTTTCTTGTTGGACACTTTAAAGGCTCGCCCTCTGGGAGAGCTGTCGCGCAGCGACTGAGAGGGCGCACAGAGGCAAGTATTTAACTTGTCAAATTTCACCGCCGTGCTTCCGCACAATGCCGGCAAATGCGGTAGGGGCTGTTCCACGCAATGGGCCTGTGGCACTTGCGGCAGGTCTTGGGCGACAAACGGGTGCTTTGCAGCAGCTGCATCATCAGGGCGGAAACCATCTTCCGCTCGGTAATCAGCCGCTGGGACACGGTCTGGTCAAAGCGCTCGGCGAAGTAATAGAGCAAATCATACAGGCGGTAGCTGTTCTCCAGCGTTTCCAAATCCGCCTGATGGCACAGCGCATCAATATCGGGGATGTACGGCTCCAGCTCCACCTGACGGGTGTAAATCAGCTGCAGGGACAGCTCCTTCCACAGGGAGAACACCTCAACCCGCTTGGGGTCAAAGGGCATGGACACCAGCGAATAAATCAGCTGCTTGTTTTTGGTGTACTTTTCCAGCTCCTCTGCCAGCTAAATCTCCTGGGATACATCGCCCTTCAGGTAGCCCTCGTTGACGGGGAGCGCATCCCACATGCGCAGGATTTTGGACAGCTTGCCCTCCACGCCCAGCAGTGCCTACGGGAACAGCAGGTGTGCCGACTCAATGGGCGCAATGGGGTCCTCCACCGCACTGACAGCCCGGTGCATCTGGAAGGGCGATACATACAGCCCCTTCTCAAACTGCCCGTACCGACCGGCGCGGCCGGCAATCTGCTTGTATTCCGTGGCGGTCAGGCCGCGGCGGCTGACGCCGTCAAACTTCTCCGTTTCCAGAAACACCACCCGGCGGATGGGCAGATTCAGCCCCATGCCGATGGCATCCGTGGCCACCACCACCTTCGTCTCGCCCTCCCGGAAGCGCCGCGCCTCGTTCTGCCGGACATCATAGGGCAGCGCACCGTAGATAATGCTGGGGTTGATGCCGTGCTTTTGCAGCTATGCCACGCATGCATGGGCACTGCCGCGGCTGAACACGATGTACGCATCGCCATCCTCCACCTGATTGGGGAAGTGCACATGCTCCACCTCATCGGGCACCAGCTCGGTGAAGCGTTCGTGGCGGATGATTTCGTAGCTGTCGTGACACTGGTTGATCATGCGGATGACAATCTGCTCCGCCTCGGGGGCAAGGCACACATGAATCTCCTTTGCCCACGCGCCAAGAATCGCCTTGGTCCAGTGACCGCCGCGCATGGCATCCTGCACCATCTGCGCCTCGTCAATCACCACCACATCGTACTGATGGCGCTCGTCCATCATTTCGATGGTGCAGGCCTGCACCGTGGCACAGGGCACCTCAATGTGCTCCTCGCCGGTTTTCAGGCTGCAGTAGATGCCGTCCTTGTTCAGGCTGTCGAACTGCTCATAGGCCAGCAGCCGCAGCGGCGCCAGATAGATGCCGTCCTTTGCGTGATGCATAGCCTGCATGGCGGCATAGGTCTTGCCGGAATTTGTGGGCCCCACATGGAGGATGAAGTGCCGCTCCATGGTGCGGGCCGCCGGATACAAGTCGGCATAATCGTCGGGGATATAATCCAGCAGTGTCTGCCGGGCAAACTTCGCCCGATAGTCAAAGTTGTTTTCTGCCAGCCCCAACGCCGTGCGCAGCTTGGTGCGGCGCCGCACATCACTGCGCAGACTGCGCACGGAATAGCCGTGCACCGCCTTGGTGTACAGCTGTTCCATCACCGACCGCACCACATCCATCAGCTGCTGATGATACGGCTTGCCAAACAAGGCCGAGTGCAGCGACTGCGGGAGCTTTTCCCGCTTCATGATGGTATGCAGAGCGTTTTTGACTTCGTTATCCCATCTGACTGCCGGCACGCGGCAGCCCGACAGAAAAGCAGCGCAGCCCTGCTCCAGAAACACGCCGAACCGCTGAACACACTTGTTTTTCTTCAGGGATTCCATCTCCCGGATGGTCCGGGTCATCTCTGTGTTCAGAATCTGGCGCGCCCGTTCATCCAGAAGCTTACCGTGAGATTTGTTGATATGCTCCTCTGTAAAGGCCGCGACATACGCCTCGCAGATTTGCTGCAGCTGTGCCCGGCTCTCCTTCTTTTGGGCCGCCAGCTGCATTGCTTCAGCCTCATCGGCCTGCCCTGCCGCCTGCTTTGCCTTCAGCTGATTGCTCTGGCGTGTCAGCTGTTCACCTTCCCTCTGCCACGCCAGAAAGGCCTGCTGTATATCCTCGTTCATCGGCGCATCACCCCGCTTTCCTGTCCCTGCGGCTTACCAATGGCTGTCAGAATCATCGTCCCCGAAGAAAGAATCATCATTCCCCGAGCCGTAGAAGGTGCTGCCGGCAATCATGTTGGGCGTGCTGTAGCCCGCATAGCCGCCATTGGCATCGTAGTGATTCTCCCCGCAAATCAGCCCCTCGGTGCTGTACCCGGCATAGCTGCCATCGGCGCGGTAGTGGTTTTCGCCGCCGAAGAAGCCCTCGGTGGAATATCCCGCCAGACTGCCGTCAGCGTTGTAGTGATTCTCCCCGCCAAACAATCCGGGCATGCTGTACCCCACCAGCTTGCCGTTTTCGTCGTAATGATTCGTGCCGCCGAAGAACCCCGGCATGCTGGTGATTCGTTTGGGATCTTTCATATCATCTGCCTCCTTTTCAGGCCGTCCTTCTGCTTTCATGTTACCATATCCCGGCGAAATTGTCACTCGTTTCGCCAAGGATATGATAGCATATGAAGTGTCCGAAAAAACTCTCTTGATGGTTTATATGTAAGCGTCAATTCTGAATCACCTGTCTAATCGTTCCGCATTGTGACATACTGT
>JAUNDF010000040.1 GCA_030526225.1 Clostridia bacterium | reverse complement strand
CCCGAACTGGGCCCGGCTGAGCAGCTCGTGCACCAGATCCTCGGGGGAATCCTCGTCCATGGCGATTTCTTCCAGAATCACACCGCGTTCCTTGTTGAACTCAGCTTCGTCCAGCGTGGCATGGATGGACAGGTCGCTGAGCACATCCATGGCAAGGCGGATGTCCTCGTCAATCACCTTGGCGTAAATGCAGGTGCAGTCCTTGCCCGTAAAAGCGTTCAGCTGACCGCCCACAGCATCCATGGCCTCGGCAATCTGCCGGGCATTGCGGTGGGTGGTTCCCTTGAACACCATGTGCTCCAGATAATGGCTCAGGCCGTTTTCATGGGGCAGCTCCTGCATGGAACCCACCCGCAGCCACACGCCGATGGAAACCGACCGCAAATAGGGCAGCCGTTCACCAATCACACGCAGGCCGTTGGGCAGCGTCCACGTATCGCGCAGCCGTTCCACATTCTTTTTTTGCGTCATACAATTCTCCCAAAATATAGAAAGAACAGCCCGGCGAGTTCGTCGGGCTGTATTTGGTCATAGGGTTTGCGTCAGGGATTACTGACGGCCGTCACGGCGGGGAGGACGGGTGCGAATCTGCTGTCCTTCGGGACGGCGTGCAGCGAGATTGTCATAAACAATGTCGTTGCGGATGAGGTTGATGCGGCCCTGAGCGTCAATCTCGTTGACCTTGACTTCAATCTCATCACCGATGTTCACCACATCTTCCACCTTCTCCACGCGCTTGTTGTCCAGCTTGGAGATGTGAATCATGCCATCCTTGCCGGGGGCCAGCTCAACGAAGGCACCGAAGTTCATGATGCGGACAACCTTGCCGGTGAACACATCGCCCACTTCGATATCCTTGGCAATGCCCTCGATGATGCGGCGGGCCTTGGCGGCAGCATCGGCATCGGGGGTGGAGATGAACACGCGGCCATCATCCTCGATGTCAATCTTCACGCCGGTCTCGGCGATAATCTTGTTGATCATCTTGCCGCCGGGTCCAATCACCTCACGAATCTTTTCGGGGTTGATGGTGAAGCGGACAATCTTGGGAGCGTAGGGAGACAGCTCCTCACGGGGCTGACCCAGAGTCTCCAGCATGATGCCCAGGATGTGCAGGCGGCCTTCCAGTGCCTGAGACAGAGCCTTGGACAGGATTTCACGGTTGATGCCGGCAATCTTGATGTCCATCTGCAGGGCAGTGATGCCGTTCATGGTGCCGGCTACCTTGAAGTCCATGTCGCCCAGGAAGTCTTCCAGACCCTGAATGTCGGTCAGCACAGCCAGCTGATTGGTTTCGGTGTTGGTAATCAGACCCATGGCCACACCGGCAACGGGGGCATGAATCGGAACACCGGCATCCATCAGGGACAGGGTGGAGCCGCAAACGGAGGCCATGGAGGAAGAACCGTTGGAGGACAGGATTTCGCTGACCAGACGGTATGCATAGGGGAACTCTTCCTCGGTGGGGATCACGGGCAGCAGAGCACGCTCAGCCAGAGCGCCGTGGCCGATTTCACGGCGGCCGGGGCTCTTCATGCGGCCGGCTTCACCGGTGGCATAGGGCGGCATGTTGTACTGGTGAATATAACGCTTGAAGGTTTCGCTGCTCAGGCCGTCCAGCACCTGACCCTCGGCAGTGGCGCCCAGGGTGGTTACGGTCAGGGCCTGGGTCTGGCCGCGGGTGAAAATGGCGGAGCCGTGTACGCGGGGCAGCACGCCAACCTCGCACCAGATGGGGCGAACCTCGGTGACCTTGCGGCCGTCGGGGCGGATGCCCTCGTCCAGAATCTTCTTGCGCATGACTTCCTTGTTGAGGTAGTACAGTGCATCGGCGATTTCGGCCTCGCGCTCGGGGAACTGTTCAGCCAGAGCGGTCATGGTCTCTTCCTTCACCTGAGCCTCACGGGCCTGACGCTCGGAGCGGTCGAAGGTCTCGAATACCCATACGCACTTGTCATAGGCAAACTCGCGAACGGCAGCCTTCACATCGTCGCCGGTCACGTTCAGGGGAACTTCCACCTTGGCCTTGCCGATTTCAGCAACAATCTGCTTCTGGAAGGCAACCAGCTTCTTGATGTATTCATGGCCGAAGAGGATGGCATCCAGCATGGTATCCTCGCTCAGCTCGTTTGCACCGGCCTCAACCATCATGATGGCTTCCTCGGTACCGGCAACATACAGGCTCAGGTCGGATTCCTTGCGCTGCTCCTCATCGGGGTTGATGACGAACTCGCCGTTCACGCGGCCAACCAGCACAGCGCCGGTGGGGCCGTTCCACGGAATATCGGAAACAGCCAGCGCGATGGAAGAACCGATCATGGCGGGGATTTCCGGGGGAACATCCTGCTCAACGGACAGGATGGTTACAACCACCTGCACGTCATTGCGCATGCCCTTGTTGAACAGGGGGCGCAGGGGGCGGTCGATCAGGCGGCAGGTCAGGGTAGCCTTGTCGCTGGGACGGCCTTCACGCTTGATGAAGCCGCCGGGGATCTTGCCCACAGAATACTGCTTTTCTTCCACGTCTACTGCAAGAGGGAAGAAGTCAACACCGGTGCGGGGAGCGGGGGCCATGGTGGCGTTGACCATCACCACGGTATCGCCCAGGTGAACCCAAACGCTGCCGTTGGCCTGCTCGCAATACTTACCGAACTCCAGGGTCAGGTTGCGGCCTGCCAGGTCCATTGTAAAAGACTTGTAATCCATGTTTATCTCCTTTTTCATCCGCCAAAGGATGAATGTCACTCGCTCCCGGATGCTATCATATGAAAACCCCCGAAAGACGGGATTTTCAAGGGATAACATCCGAAAAGCGACCATGCCGCGAAAGGGCAGCTTCCCTTCCGCATTGTCTGTGCGGCATCCGTATAAAAGCCGCCGAACGCGCACAAAAAGCAGGCGTCTGGCGGCCTTATACAGCTTGTCCATGTGCCGGGCGGGCACCGGAAGACCTTAGCCGCCTGCTAAAATTACTTACGCAGGTTCAGCTTGGCAATCAGGGCACGATAGCGCTCGATGTCGGTCTTCTTCAGGTACTCCAGCAGACCGCGGCGACGGCCAACCATCAGCAGCAGACCACGGTTGGAGTGATGGTCGTTGCGGTTGGACTTCAGGTGCTCGTTCAGGTGGTTGATGCGCTCGGTCAGCAGAGCGACCTGCACCTCGGGAGAACCGGTGTCGCCTTCATGGGTAGCAAAGTTCTTGATGATTTCTGCCTTGGTCATTGGGAATTCCCTCCATTAAAACATTTAGGCCAATCGCCGTGTACGAAGCATGCCGTCGGAGTGATCGGTCACCTGCGTAAACGGTTCTGAAACCGCGTAAAATTATACCATGTTTGCAGGCGTTTGTCTACTGCCTGCAGGGAAGATTTTCTGATTTATTCTTCACAAGCACAGGATGAAACGCCCTTTGCGCTTACAGCTTTGCCACCCAGCCGTCCTTGCGGGGCTTGGGTGTGGGCAGGCCGTCCTTGGGGTAGCCAATCACGCAGTGACCGATGCCCACCAGATTGCCGGTAAGGCCCGCCTTTTCCAGAATGGCCTTGCCCTCCTCTGTCTCAAACTCCTCCTTGGCGCGGTGAATCCAGCAGCCGCCAAGACCCAGCGCATGAGCAGCCAGCAGCATGTTGCCCAGCACCAGACTGCCGTCATACTGCCATGTCAGCGCCGCATCCCTGTCGGCCAGCACCACCAGCACCACCGGTGCGCCGTAGAAGGGGTCCATGCCCTCGGGGGCGCCCATCACGCGGCGGTTCATGTCGCTGAGCCGGTCCCGGATTACCTTGTCGGTCACGGCCAGAATCACCGGTGCCTGACGGTTCATGCCCGTGGGGGCCCAGGTGCCGGCCTCGATGACCTGATCAATCAGCTCCTGCGGCACCATGTCGGGCTTGTAGGCCTTCACACTGCGGCGTGTTTTGATGGCGTCGAGTACTTCATTCATGATTGCATCCTCCTTACTCGCCGATGATGATACCGGCGGCTTGCTTCAAATCGGTTACGGTGTAGGTGGGCAGGTCGCTGGTGCCGCCCTTCAGGCTCAGCCAGATGCTGTCCACACCGGCGTTTCGGGCGGCGCCCACATCCGCGGTCAGGCTGTCGCCCAGCAGCACCGCCTGCTGTTTGTCCTCGCACTTCAGCTGCGCCAGTGCCGCTTCCACCACCCGGGGATCGGGCTTGTTGACGCCGATTTCGGAAGAGATAATCACCGCGTCCAGCAGATGGGCAAAGCTGCAGCAGCTCAAACGCCCCCGCTGAATCCGGCTGATGCCGTTGGACACCAGCGCGATTTTCACGCCCCGGTCATGCACCTGCTCCAGAAAAGCCTGTGCGCCCTCCATCATTTCTGCATGATGGCTCAGGCACTCCTCATAGCATTCGCTCATGGCGGCACCGTCCACATCCTTGCGGCCGATGGCCTCCAGGAACAGCACGAACCGGTCCACCTTCAGCTTATCCTGCGTGGTCTCGCCGCGCTCCAGCGCCTTCCACTGGGCATCGTTGATGCGGTGATAGGCGGCTACGGTTTCGTCATCATCCTGCACGTGATAAATCGTCATGGCCTCCCGCAGGGCCCGGGCTTCTGCCAGAGTAAAGTCCATCAGGGTGTTGTCGTTATCCGCCAGCAAATATTTGTACATAATTGTATGCTCCGTTTCTCTTTCAGCAGGGATTCTTTTCATCATTCATGATAGCACACTGCCATCAATTGTCAATCATCGGGCAGGAAAAACGCAATTGCACAGCGAATTGCTAAAGTTGGATATTTATCGGATTGATTTTCGAGGTGATTTTTGTGGATATCAAAGCCATTCTGTTTGATCTGGACGGCACACTCAACAACACCCTGCTGGATATTGCCAATGCCATGAACCGCGCCCTTCGCCTGCACGGACTGCCCGAATACGAGGTAGATGCATACCGCTACATGGTAGGTGACGGCGTATACACCCTTGCAAAGCGCGCTGTGGGCGAGCATCAGGAGCTGGCCGATGCGGTGCGCAGGGAGTATCAGTCATGGTATCAGGACCATACGCAGGTGACCACCAGACCTTATGAGGGCATTCCTGAAATGCTGCAGCAGCTGATGACCACCGGCCTGAAGCTGTGCGTGTTCTCCAACAAGCCCCACAACGACACGGTGAATGTCATCCATCACTATTTCCCTCAGGTTTCCTTTGATGTCATCCGTGGTCAGGTGGACGGCGTCCCCGTGAAGCCCGCCCCCGACGGTACGCTGATTGCCGCCCGGGAAATGGGCATCGCGCCGGAAAACTTCCTTTATTTAGGCGATACCTCCACCGACATGCGCTGTGCAGCAGCCGCCGGCATGCATCCCGTGGGCGTGACCTGGGGCTTCCGGGAGGAGCAGGAGCTGCGGGAGAGCGGCGCAGAGTTTATCATCCATCATCCCCATGAGTTGTTTGCCCTGCTGGAGGAAAACGCATGAAGGTGGCATTGATTACCGGCGGCACCCGCGGCATCGGCCGTGCCTGTACGGAAGCCTTCTGCCGCGCCGGATACACCACCGTGTTCTGGTACCGCAGTGCCGCTGCCGCCGCAGAGGAAATCACCCGCGCCATGGCAGCGCAGGGCTATACCGCCCGGGGCATGCAGGTGGATATCACCGATGAGCAGCAGGTGAACGCGGCCATGGCGGAAATCCTCCGCACATGCCGCCGCATCGATGCGGTGGTGAACAATGCCGGCATCGCCCACATAGGGCTATTGCAGGACATGACCGTGCAGGAATGGGACCGGCTGTTTGACACCGATGTGAAGGGCGTGTTCCTCACCTGCCGGGCCGCCATCCCCGCCATGGTTTCTCAAAAGAGCGGCAGCATCATCAACATTGCCTCCATGTGGGGCGAAACGGGTGCCTCCTGCGAGGCGGCCTATTCCGCGGCCAAGGCGGCGGTCATCGGCCTGACCAAGGCGCTGGCCAAGGAGCTGGGCCCCAGCGGCATCCGTGTCAACTGCGTATCCCCCGGGCTGATTATGACCGAGATGAACGCCCATCTGTCCCCATAGGATATTGCTGCCATCAATGAGGAAACGCCCCTGGAGCGGGCCGGTCAGCCAAGCGAAGTGGCTGATGCGGTGCTGTATCTGGCAGACGAAAAAGCCGCCTTCATCACCGGGCAGGTGCTGGGCGTCAACGGCGGACTGGTGATATAATCACGCATACCAATCAACAGGATATAAAAGGAGAATGCATATGACGAACAAGGTAAAAAAGCTTCTGGCCCTGCTGGCGCTGGCCTGCATGGTGGTTTTTGTGGTGGCTGTGATTGTGCTGATGGTTCAGCGCACGCTGGCGGAGAATCTGGCATGGGTCATCACCCCCATGAGCCTGTTCCTGCTCTTCGGCTTGACCTCGATTCTGATTAATTACCTGCAGGAGCGCGCTGCTGCCAAGGCTGAAAAGGAGAATGAGCAGAAATGAAATGGCTGATTGCTTCCGATATTCACGGCTCCGCCAAATGGTGCCGCGCCATGCTGGATGCCTATGCCCGCGAGGGTGCCGACCGCCTGCTGCTGCTGGGCGATGTGCTCTACCACGGCCCCCGCAACGACCTGCCCGAGGAATACGCCCCCAAGCAGGTGATTGCCATGCTCAATCCCCTGAAGGATGATATCCTGTGCGTGCGCGGCAACTGCGACACCGAGGTTGACCAGATGGTGCTGGACTTCCCCGTGCTGACCGAGTACGCCATCATCTGCGAGGGTGAAAAGATGATTTTTGCCACCCACGGCCACAATTACAACCTCAAGCAGCTGCCGCCCCTGCACAAGGGTGACATTCTGCTCCACGGCCACACCCACATCCCCGCCAACACCGAGGAAAACGGCGTGCGCTACCTCAACCCCGGCTCTGTCTCCATCCCCAAGGAAGGCTCCGCTCACAGCTACATGGTGCTGGAAAACGGCCTGTTCACCTGGAAGGACATGGACGGCAAAGCGTACATGGAGTACCGGCTGTAAGCTGAACATCAGCCCATCCCAATCATCACAGGAGAGACACCTATGCTCAAACGAATCTGTGCCCTGCTGCTCTGCTGCGTGATGCTGCTGTGTCAGCTGCCGGCGCTGGCAGAGACCACCGATGTGCACATCACCTTCCTCTCCCCGAAGACCTATATCGATTTCGATTATCCGGTGGATTTGTCCCTGTCGGAGTTCCACGCGCCGTCCCAGTCCTACAACCACACCATCGCCAGATTGTCGCTGATGATGACCTGTGCGGCTTTCCGGGATACGCTGGTGCCGCTGAAGGAATCCGACCGCATCATTCAGAAGTTCTTCACCGACCTTGGCTTTGAAAACTATCAGGCCTACGGCTACCACGAAAACCCCGGCCCTGATACCATTTCCAACGTCATCGCCGCCCGCCCCATGCGGGATGAAAACGGCGACGAGTACATCCTTGTGGCCGTGCCCGTATGCGGTCAGGGCTACAAAACGGAATGGGCCAGCAATGTGTCCGTGGGCGAATACATCAACCACGACGGCTTCCTCAGCTCCGCCCAGCAGGTCTATACCCGGCTGATTCATTACATCGAAGACCACTACCCCGGCAAGCGCATCAAGGTCTGGACCAGCGGCTTCAGCCGCTCCGGCGCGGTGAGCAACCTGCTGGGTCATCTGCTGCTGCAGTCCGGCCGGTTTATCGACACGGATGTGTTCGGCTATTCCTTCGCCACCCCCAATACCACCACCACGCCCGTTGCCTATCCCCAGCTGTACTGCATCTGCAACAGCTTTGATGCCGTCCCCCATGTCCCCCTGCAGGACTGGGGCTACACCCGCCACGGCACCACTTTGTTCCTCCCCGCCCGTGAAACCAACGACAACTACGAGGAGCTGGTTTCCAAAGCCGAGGCCGTGTATGACAGGATGGCAGGCGTGGGCGAGCCCTTCCGCTCTCTGGTGGAGCGCAACTGGCTGCTGGGCCGTGTGCTGGCCATATCCGCCGGCTATGCCCCCGATGCACAAACCTTCGTCCAGCGCGTGCAGGATGCGGCTGTTTCCGCCATGGGCATCGAAAAGAGCTTTGCCAACAAGCTGATGACCTTCCTGTTCGTAGCCGATGCCCACGAAGCCACCCACACCGAAACATGGGAGGAAACCCTCCACGATCTGGGCATCCTGTCCAAGGCGCTGCTGGTGGACATCATCGAGAGCAACCAGTCTGTCTGGACGCCCCTGAAAGCCGTTGTGCTGCTGGATCTGAAAAAGATGAGCGAGCTGGGTCTGGTCAAGGAGGAAGCCCTGCCCGATGTGCCCCAGAGCAGCAACGTGTGGGTCAATGTGCTCTCCGGCGGTCTGGATGTGGTGGGCGAGCATCTGCCCAAGGTGTACCTCAGCTGGCTGCTGTCCGACATCCCGCCGGAGGAGCTGTACGCTCACCGCGAATATGTGCAGATTGTTGTTATGGGCGATGTGACCGTTTCCGTCTCCCGCATGCAGGATGGCGAAGAAGCCGTTCCGCTGGATGACAGCATGGCCGCCTTTGCCCTTCGGCAGGCACAGTATCTGCGCCTGCCCGCACAAGCCGGCAGACGGTATATCCTGAAGCTGAAGGCCAACAAGGCCACCGACACACAGGCCGCTGTGGGCGTTGTTCCGCTGGAAACCAATGTGCGGCACATGTACATTTCCGACCCTGTCACCCTTGCCGAAGGGGAAGAAATCACCCTGCAGCTTCGTCAGGGCAAGACGGACAGCATAGCCACCGTCTCCATGACGGACATCACCGGCCGCCAGCTGCACTTTCAGGATAAGCCCGGCACCCTGTCCGACATGGTGCTGCACGAAGCCTCCGGTCAGGCAGACAGCGAGGAGCTGAAGGCTATCATCTCCAGCCTGACCATCTTCTGGCCCTACATCATTTCCAGCCAGATTATCATCATCTACATCGTCATCTCTTCCCTGCTCACGAAAAAGAAGCACCGCTCCGCACCGGTGGAGCCCAGCCGCGCAGGCCGCATCAGCATGTGGATTGCCGCGGGCCTGTCCGCGTATTTCTCCCTCACCTTCCTCACTGCGCTCATCAGCCGCATGGGCCTTGTGCACAATGTGCTGCCCTACATCGCAAGGCTGCTGGCAAAGGCGCCGGATAATCTCAGCCTCGGCACGGTGCTTTATCTGGTGTGCGGCATGCTGCTCCACGCACTGCTGGCCATTGAATGTCTACTGGGCGTTCAACACAGCGAGTACCGCGGCAAAGTGCAGCGCATGTCCTGGCTGATGCTGTTCCAGTGCAGCCTGTCCATCTTTGTGGGCATGATGCTGGGCCTCCCCGGCACCATTGACGATCTGCGGTTCATCTCTCCCCTGACTGCAC
Organism: Clostridia bacterium; assembly: GCA_030526225.1. Lineage (GTDB taxonomy): Bacteria > Bacillota > Clostridia > Christensenellales > Aristaeellaceae > JAUNDF01. Next base: position 9,805 of record JAUNDF010000040.1, on the reverse strand, counting down.
TGTTTGCCGTGATGGTCATCCGCAGCGATGAGCGCCGCGATGTTTCCCGCACCAATGCCGCGGTGACCTTCATCCGCACCACCCTGCTGACGGCCTTCTTCTTCGTGCTGTTCGCACTGCCCATCTGGTTCTCCTTCCCCAAGACAAAGACCCCGGCGGTGCTGATTGTCAAGGGCCTCGCCCTGACCCCTGCCCTGCAGCTGGCCTTCCGCTGCAGCCGCATTTCCCGCAGGGCCATCAACCTGCCCGTTATCATCGCGCTGATTCTGTACGCGCTGGGTCATCTGGCGCTGAAGGTCAGCCTGATGCTGGGCGGCGCACTGTATGTGGCAGGCTATGTGGTCATGCTGGTTTCCTTCCTCCGCGGGGATTCCGGTAAGAAGTAATCCCACCTCAACGCATCAAAACAGCCCGTGCTGTGACCAAAACCGGTCAGGCACGGGCTGCTTTTTGTTATCGTTATTTTATCATTTGATGAACTCGCCGAACTGGTCCTCATACTGCTTTTGGGCGTGGAGCAGCGCCTCCTCCGGGGACAGGGCGCCGCTGCAGGCACTCTTCACGGCGCGTCCGATGATGCCCAGGAACCGCCGCTCGTTGAAGGGCGCTGCCACGGTTTCCGGCAGCCGGCGGCCCGTGGCGGAATGGAAGCACTTCTTGGCCAGCCTCAGCCACGGATAGTTGTTGATGATTTCGTAATTGTTGTAGGATTTGCTGCACGAGGAGGTGCCGCCCAGCATGGCCGCCGCAGAGGACACCGGCTCACTGCAGAACCAGCGCACCAGATTCATGGCCTGCTCCGGCTGCTTGGAATACTTCGACACGCCCAGAGAGCCGCCGCCCAGAATCGGGCGGTTGCCGGGGACCATGGCGTAGCCGATTTTATCCGGCACACGGGAATGGGAGCTGAGCAGCGGCGCGGTGAAGTTGTTGTACAGGATGGTCATGGCCACATTGCCGCCGGCGAAGGCCTCCGCTGTGTCGGTCCACCACTTGCAGCGGTCCGGCTCGGTGCAGGGCAGCAGGCTGATCATCTGCTCAAGGGCGCGGATGGCCACAGGGCTGTCCAGATGAATCAGGCCATGGTCATCAAACAAATCCTCCTGCACAGAGAAAATGCGGCTGAGGAATTCACTGCCCGCCACGCCCGTGGAGCCCAGTGTCAGCGTTGCCCCGTATTCCACCGGAGAATCCGGATTGTTGGCCCGGGTGAAGAAGGCCGCAATTCGGTTGAACTCATCAAAGGTCTGGGGCACAGTCAGCTCTGTATGGTATTTCTATTGGAAGGTCCGCTTGCAGATGGGGGATGAAAACAGGTCGGTCCTGTAAAACATCAGCTGGGTGGATGGGCTGTAGGGCAGCGCATACAGCTTTCCGTTGACGTAGGAATAATGCTCCGGTGTGCCGGGCAGAAAATCATCCAGCACCGTGCGGATGGTCGGGTCAATTTCGTCCAGCGGCAGCAGCAGCTTTTCCGCAAACCAGTTGAGCCATGTGGTATCCAGCCGCAGCACATCGAAGGTGGAATCGTTGTCCAGATTGCTGAAAATTTCGTAGATTTCATCATAGGAGGAAATCGTGACATTCACCGGCACGCCGGTGTAGCTGGTATACAAATGCGCCATCTGCCGGGTGGCAAGGGCAGCGGGGTTATCCAGCGTCAGTACGTTCAAGGGGCGGGTGGATGGGTGACTGACAGGCATGGGCGCCCAGCAGCGGAAGCCTGTGTTTTCCACCAGCTGCTCTGCGGGAGGCAGCTCTTCCTCCTGATGCTCAATCTGCCGGATTAATTGCCGGGCGGTCTTGTTGCCCAGCTGGCCGTAGTTCAGTTCATATTTGCGGAAATGTCCCTCCGGCAGGGTGAAGATGTGGGACAGGGTATAGACAGCCGGCATTTCCCGCTGGAAAAAGGTTGCCAGAATGTTCTGCGCATCCTGGGCAAAATCAAGGCAGGAGCAGACCACGGCATCGGGCCTGATATGGTCCAGCCCACGCAGGATGTTCTGCGACTGCCGGCGCTGGTCTGTCTGGATGGCGGATACCTTGCAGCCCCCGGCGGAAAGCACCCCCGTCAGGCTGCCGTAAAACGCTTCCGTGTGGGAGCAGTTCAGGGACTCGGTAATGACATACACCCGCCGGTGACCATCCTGCAGAATCTGCCGGGCCATTTCTTCCCCGGCGCGGGCAAAATCAAAGCCGATGTAATCCGCCGCAAAGGACGGCTTGCGCTCCACATACACGATTTTCATCGGCCCCGCTTCGCCCTGCTCCCGCTCCTTTGCAAAGCCGGAAAACAGAGCAAGACCCTCCACCATATCGCTGCGGGCCTGCTGAATCAATGCGTCCTCTTCCTCCCGGCTGTTGCGGCGGGGCCAGTAAATGCGCACATTATAATTATTTTCCTCCGCACAGCTTTTGAAGCTGGATAGAAAAACCGCATACCGCTTGGACTGCAGATTGGGCAGAATCACGCCCAAAAGGCGGCTGCGGCCCTTGCGGAGCATTTTGGCGCGCTCGTTGGGAATATAGCCAAGCCGCTCGCTGACCTACAGCACGTGCTTGATTTTTTCACTGCTCACATTGCCGCGGCCGTTGAGCACATTGGAAACCGTTCCCTGTGCAACCCCTGCCGCTTTTGCGATATCTTTAATGGTGACCATGTTTTCACCTCTGTATGATGGCTGTATATATGCCTGAAAGATAATCTATATACTTGATTGTACCACAAAAGCTGGAAAAATGCCATATGCGGCGGCTCGTTTTATCCGAAGTCCGGCTCCAAATCAGGCAAACATCCATTATCTGGCAATTTGCCAACCTGTTTTATCATTATTTACGCACTTTACGGTCATTTTACACAAATAATTTACGCAAACTTTATTGACACGATTCATTTCGCATGATACAATCAAGGTACAAAATAAGCAAGGAGGTTACCTCTATGAAAAAGGTAATGGCTTGCATTCCTTGTGATGCAAAAGCAGTTTATGAACAGCTTCGTGTCTGCCGGTGTAAAGGAGTGATACTGTGATGAAGCTGCATTTCCTCGGCAAAGGCGCGGCCTTCTATCCGGCCTTCGGCAATACAAACGCATGGTTTGAATACGACAACGATCTGTATTTCCTTGATTTCGGCGAAAGCTCCTTTGAGAAGGTGGTCCGCACCATCGACCTGAAGAAGTACCGTCAAATCTACGTCCTCCTGACCCATCTGCATGCCGACCACGCAGGCTCCCTGGCCTCGTTTATGTCCTACACCAGCATCGTGCTGGGCCTGCATGTGAAGGTGGTGCATCCGGTGGATACGGTGGTGCAGCTGCTGAGCATCATGGGCATTTCAAAATCCTTCTACGATTATCTGCCCGCCCTGCCTGCTGATTGCCCCGTCACCGCCCGCCCCGTGCCGGTGCGCCATGCAGATGACATGAAGACCTTCGGCTATGTGATTTCTGCGGGGGACGATTGCTTCTATTTCAGCGGCGACTCCGCCGAATTGCCTGCGGATATCCGCGATGCCTTCCTGACCGGCCAGATTCAGAACATCTATCACGATACAGCCAGCCATCACTCCCCCTCCCATTGCCACTATGAAACGCTGGAGGCCGTGATTCCGGCTGAAAAGCGCAGGGACTTCTACTGCATGCATCTGGATGCAGACATTGTGGATTTGCTCCGCAGCAAGGGCTTCTCCGTGGTGGAAACCGATGACTGATCCCCCTCTGATGCGGAAATCTTATTTCGATTGGTGGGATGACCATGACATGGTGGGAAATTCTTCTTCGTCTGGTGCTTGCGGTGGTGCTGGGCTGTGCCATCGGCATTGAGCGCGAATACAAAAACCGCCCTGCCGGCATGCGCACCCATGTGCTTGTTTGCGTGGGTGCAGCCATGATTGCCATTGTGGAGTGCTGCATCGTATAGGCCGTGACCAAGGCCAACATGACCAACCCCGACAGCGGCATCGGCGTCAGCATGGGCCGCATGATTGCCCAGGTCATCAGCGGCATCGGCTTTTTGGGTGCAGGCACCATTTTCGTCAGCCAAAAGAAAATCGGCGGCCTGACCACCGCCGCATCCCTGTGGTGCGTGGGCTGTCTGGGCATCGCCGTGGGCCTTGGGTTTTATATGATTGCTTTGGCCGGCTGCTGTGTGGTGCTCATCACCCTGATGGCCCTGCAGCGGGTGGTGCATGTGAACTCCATCAAAAGCGTGGAGGTCAAGTTTATCCACCGGGTGGAAACGCTGTCCTTCATCAACACCTTTTTTCAGGAAAAGGGCATCAAGGTGCTGGACATCGACTTCCATGTGGAAAACAAGGGCAAGCTGAACCTGTACACCAACATCTACACCCTGACCCTCCCCGGCAACCTTGCCTACACCGACATCGTCAACGCCCTTTCCGAGCACCCCAACATTCAGGGCGTGCGGACGAGAAACACATAAGGCACCTGACAACAATCATCTATCATTCACGCAAAAGCCCCGCGATACCGTAGCCCGGTACCGCGGGGTTTCTTTTTGGCTTTCTGTTTTACTTGATAATCAGCCGGTCAATCAGCTCCAGTGCGGTCTGCTGTGCCTTGGCGGCCATTTCCTTGCCGAAGGCATCGGTGTCCTTGGGATCGATGGTCTCAAAGCCGGCGTTGATTTCATTCTGCAGGGCCGCGATGGTTTCCTTCACGGTTTGCTTGTCTTCCTCGGCGAAGGGAGCGCCGGTCAGCTGCTCTGCATACAAGATGGAGCCGCCCAGTCCCTCAAAGGTGAAGTAGTAGGAATCGCGCCAGTTTTCGGGATAAGCCACATAGTATTCATCGCCGGTTCTGCGGTTCTTGGCATAGGTAACAAAGCCGTCGGGCTTGCCATCGGCGATGGGCGTTTTGGTGACCACAGGGGTGGAAACCTGATAACCCTCATAGATGTCGTTCATCAGCAGCGGATAATAGGGAACGAACACGTTGTAGGCCATGTTGCCCACGCCAACCCAGCCAACGGTGCCGGTTTCCACAGGACGATCGGCAAAGAGCTGGAAGATTTCAATCTCCTGATTGCTGGGCTTGCCCACGCTGTCCAGCTTGTAGAAGTCGAACACATCGTTCTTGGTGAGGGTGCGGTCAGCGGTGATGTTGGTGTACAGGGGCACGATGGCGCCGTCCTTCACGTTGCTGATGGTGAACAGGGTGTTGTCGGCAGCCAGCTCGCTTTCCGTGGCGGCAGCGGCGGGATTCAGGTAAGCCAGACCATCCACCATACGGGGTGCGCCCACGCGGGGAGCATCCTCGGTGCCAAGGTTGGCATAGGAGGCGCGGTAGTCAATCAGGTTCTTGTCCGCATCACCCACGAAGGTGCCGGCCTGCTGTGCAACCTCAATCAGCTTCGGGGAGGCGATGACGTTTTCGGTGTCGTTCAGGTCAATCAGGCCAATGACGGAAATGTTGGGCTCCATGAAGAGCAGGTCGTTGTTCAGCTTCAGGGCGATGTACTGGGTGCCGGAGCAGTTTTCGATGTACCAGGTCTCGTTCTGGTCACAGATGAACAGGCCGGAATCGAAGAATGCGCCGTAGTCAGTGTAAATTTCGCCCAGCAGCTCCACGCCCTCACGAGCGCTACCGGCCTCCGCCAGAATGATGGTGGGGATGTCCGTCTCCTCGATGCCCACCTTGCCGTCCACCTTGGTCATCACGTTGGGGTCAATGGCCTTGACCGCCTCGTTGCCGGAGATGGATTCCGTGGCGGATACGGAAACGCCCTTTTCATTGGTGCCGAACTCGGTATAAGAGAAGTGGGTGGGGTTTTCCTCGCCGCACTCGGGGCAGGCACCGTTGAAAATGTCGTTGGTGAAGTAGGTGAAGCGGTAGCTGTCCTTGCGGAAGGTCCACTCGAATTCACCGTAGGCAGGGCAGCCGCGCCAGCTGTCGCCCTGCTTGAAGGCACCGGATTCGGAAATGAACCACAGCTTGTTCATATCAGAGCCATAGTCCTATGTGCGGGCCACAAAGGGCGTACCTTCTTCGGTCAGGTTGCCGCCCACGTAAATGGTGGTACAGGCGGAAGCACCCACAGAGCCAAACAGCAGGGAGCAGGATAATGCGGCAGCGGCCAGTTTCTTCCATACGTTCATGTTCATAATCTCCTTTAACAATTTAGTGGTTTATTGCTTTAGTGTGTTGAAGTACGATTCATATTGTACTCTATTCTCAAAGATTGTCAACCCCCTTTTTGAAGTTTTTTTCACATTTTTTCAAGCGGCGCAAAATACCCTGTTTTGTCTCCGGCAGCGCTGCTCTCCCCTGTCTTTTCCTATTAAATGCTTGACAATCCATTCTTTATGTTGTTAAATGGATGTGTATGCCAGTCGGGCTGTTTATGCCCGGCTGTTGTTATGCCAAGAGGAGGATTTTAATGGAGATAGTGAAAATCATCATCCAGGTGCTGTCCGGCATCATTTCCGTCTGGATGATGTTTGCCATGTTATATCAGCTGTTCCTGAATCTGTTCGGCTTCAAACGCGCCAAGCGTGACTACGCCGAGCATGATCCCGAGGCAAAGTTCCTGATTCTTGTGCCCGCCCACAACGAGGCCGCCGTCATCAAGGACATTATCCACAGCCTGAAGGCCATGGATTACCCCAAGGAGCTGTACGATTTCTTCATCATCGCCGATAACTGCACCGACAACACCGCCGAGATTGCCAGAAGCCTTGGCGCCGGCGTGATTGAAACCCGGAAGGAAACCCCCGACAGCCCCACCGGCAAGCCCATCGCCCTGAAAAAGGCGCTGGATGCCATCGGCGATTATCAGAACAAGTATGACCTGATGATGATTTTCGACGCCGACAACGTGATGGACAGCAACATGCTGCGGGAGGTCAACAGCCAGTATCAGGACAAGAACCACCCCGAGCTGATTCAGTGCTATCTGGGCTGCAAGAACAAGAAGGGCCCCATCGCGTGGTTCTACTACACCAGCTATGTGGTTGTCAACCGCTTCACCCAGCTGGCCCGCTACCGTCTGGGCATCAACAACTGCATCGGCGGCACCGGCTTTGCCATCTCCACCCAATACCTGTACAACCGCGGCGGCTGGACCACCATGTCCCTGACGGAGGACTTTGAGATTCAGGTGGAAGCCACGCTGGCCGGCAAGCGCATCCTGTGGAACCACTTCACCCGGGTGTATGACGAAAAGCCCACCAAGGCCATGGCCTCCTACCGGCAGAAGACCCGCTGGAGTCAGGGCTACACCTTCGTTTGCTTCCGCAACACCGGCAAGGTGTTCAAGGCGCTGTTCTCCGGCAGGCTGAGCGTGAAGGAATTCCTCGGCACCTTCTCCTACATGTGGGGCATGTTCACCTACATCTTTGTGGTGCTGCAGGCCATCTTCCAGGCGCTGCTGATGTTCGTCCCCGCCTTTGGCTTTCAGGCAAGACCCACCGGCGTGTTTGACATCCTGCCGGGCATCCTGCTGTTCATCTACAGCTATCTGGTGCTGTTCTATGTGGCCGAAAAGATGGATGACCACAGCCTCAGCCTGAAGAAGCTGCCCCTGATGCTCTACAGCCTTGTCATCAACATGGCCATCTCCATCGCCTGCCAGTTCGTCGGTCTGGCCAAGTACCGCCAGCAGCAGAACTGGGACAAAACCGAGCATGTGATTTCCGCCGATTCAGTCAATCAGGCAGAATAAAAATCGCCCCCGCCGTCCACCGGATTGAATTCCGGATTGGATGGCGGGGGTTTTGGTTTGTCTGATGATTTGCGCATCATCGGATATATACTGTTCTTCAGATAAGCGCGGCAGATTGCTTAAGCGAATCCCCGCTCCGTTCACATTCCCTTTTTCCAGTTCTTGCTGCCCAGAATCCTGCACACGATTCCGGCGTACAGAAACACGGCGAACACCACGACCGCCGCAACGCCCACGGTGACACCCAGCTGATAATGGGCCGTGTTCTCCGGATGCAGCCGATAGCCATGGGTCCCGGCACCGGTCACCAGCGCCGCAGCAGCAATGACAAAGGACTTATTGGAAAGGCTGCGCAGTGTTTTCATTGTTCTCCATCTCCTGTTAGTCGGTACAGTCCAGCCCCCGCACAGGCACCCAAATGCCGCATTCATATTCCGGGGACTGGGGATTGCCGGCGGAATAAACCTCCAGCGTGGCGCTGCCGTTGGCGCAGTACTTTTGTCCCTCACCGGGGAACCATTCCTGCCACACGGCGGTATTCAATGTCTGCAGGGAGCCGGGTATGGGACCTTTGGCGGTAAACACGGCCCACTGGCTTTCCGGGAAGGAAAACAGCTCCAGCCCTTCCGGCACATCACCGCCCTGATACAGCCCGGCAATCCAGTAGCTGAAACCGTTTTCGGCCTCTGCACAGATGGCATACATGCCGATGCCGTTTTCCAGAATCGCCTTTTCCACGCCCGTTTCCGGCTGCATGGTCTGCCACAGTCTGGCATATTTGGCGCTGTATTCCTTGTCCCAGAATTCGGGACACTTCTGATAGCCCTCATCCGGCCTGATTTCCGTATGGTAGCCGATAAAGGTCATGGCCGGCTTCTTTTCATACTGTACATTCATGGCCGATTCTCCTTTACGCCGTATTGGTCAATAAACATTTCCACAAACCGCCGGATGGTCTCCGCGGCTTCTTTTTCCTTTTCCGGGGAGCGGTCGCACAGGCGGATGAGCACGGAGACCGGTGCCGTGTACGCAAGAGCCAGCGTGTGGGCATCGCACCGCTTGATGGTCCCCTGCTCCATCATGGCGGAAAAGACACCGGCAAAGAGTCCCGCCAGATCATACACAAAGTGCCGGTTGGCCAGTTCCCGGATTTTTTCGCTCCGGAACTGCTCCTGCGTCAGGATTCTTCTTGTCAGGATGACCTTCTCGTCATGGAGGGTGAAATTAATCATGCCCATGGTCATCTGCCGCAGTTCGTCGGTGCTTTGGGGGATTTTCATGGACGTGCTGCGGGCCTTCATGTTCGCCTGATAGTAACGCTCCATCATGTCGATGGCTTCGTTCCAGATTTCTTCCTTGCCGGAAAAATGCTTGTAAATGCCCGACTTCACCAGCCCCACCGAATCGGCAATGTCCTTCAGGTTGGTGCCGCCATAGCCGTCCCGGGCAAATATCTCCAGGGAAGCCTCCAGAATCCTCTGTTTGGTGTCCTTCGCCACGGCGCTTTCTCCCCTCTTGCTCCGGCACATCAACCGGCAAATAGTGACCTTATGTTCACTTCTGATTATAGTGAACTTCAGGTCACTTGTCAAATGTTTTTCAATCAGTTTTCAAACAAAAAATGCCCCCAATCCCATGAGTTCGGGATTGGGGGCACAAATGCTCAACGGGTGATTACTTGGCCTCGGCCAGTGCATCGGCAACTGCCTGCATGATGCGGTTGGAGGTCAGGGTTGCGCCGGAAACGGCATCCACATCGGGGCTGCCGGCTTCCACGATAGCCTGGGGAATCTTCTCCAGGGCAGCGGCGGCGATGGTCTGGGTCTCGTGGTTTTCCGCAACCACCACAGCGGTGATGGCGCCGTCAGCTACGGTCACTTCCACGGTCATGGGGCCTTCCTGACCATCCACGGTAGCGGTGTAGGTGCCGTCCTTCAGGGCAGCGGAGGCATCAAAGCCGGTCTTGGCCTGAACCTTTTCAAACACCTCGGGGGTGATGACATTGCAGCTGGCGGTCAGGGTGTAGCCGGTGGCGGGCTCGCCGTTCATGGCAGCGCGGGCAGCCAGACGGCCGAACACGATGGGGCCCATCACGCCGGTGCCGCCGGAAACGAACTTGCCCC
>JAUNDF010000039.1:5739-19260 GCA_030526225.1 Clostridia bacterium | reverse complement strand
ATAGTTACTAAGTCACTTGACAAGTCGGTGTCCAGAATTTCGGGTACACATCATTGGGCAGGTCTCTTTGTCAGCGGGCTGGACCCTCAACTGTAATGTTGAGGGTTTTTCATTTGACTCCATTTTCTGCAGATGTTATACTAAAGCTACAGAAAAGGGGTGAATTGAATATGAGGAAATGGATTGCTCTGGTGCTTTCGATTTTGCTGTCCGTGTCCCTGTGTCTGCCGATGCAGGCCATGGCGGCCCTGAACGAGGATCTGAACGACAAGGAGTGCGGAGCGTACTATTACATCCCCCAAAAAGGGAAGACGGCGGTCATCTCTTACTACAGCCAGTTTGAAGAGACGGAGGATGTGGTCATTCCTGCCAAAATGGACGGACGGCAGGTGACGGGCATCCGGACAGAAGCCTTTGCATACAACGAATCCGTGCGCTCTGTGACCATTCCATAGGGCGTTGTCACCCTTGACGAGGGCGTTTTCATCGACTGTCCCAACCTTGTGCGCGTGGTGCTGCCCGATACACTGAAGGAAATCAAGGGCAATCCTTTCTCCAATTGCCCTGCGATGAAGGAAATCGTGGTTTCGGGCAATCATCCCCGCTTTGCCTTTGCAGGCGGTGCGCTGACGGACAGGCAGAATCACCGGCTCATTTGCTTCCTGTCCGGGACGGATACCGCGCAGTATACGGTACCATCGGGCATCGAAAGCATTGGTGCGGATGCCTTCCGCGGGTGCGCTGCACTAACGGACATCACCCTGCCTGACAGCGTGTCTGTGCTGGAGGATGGCTGCTTTGCGGGCTGTACGGGCTTCACTGCCGTGGCTTTGCCTGAGGGCGTAAAAACCATGGGCAGTCTCTGCTATGCCGGCTGTATCGGCTTGCAGTCCGTGGATTTGCCCTACTCCCTGATCGAGGTGGGGGATAACCCCTTCATGGATTGCCCTGCATTGAAGGACATTTACCTGACCGACGATCATCCGGTGCTGCTGTTCAAATCCGGCATGCTGATGCACACCTGGGAGCAGCGGCTGGTGAGCTGTCTTCCGGCGCGCATGAGCACCGCGGTGACCATCATAGACGGCGTGATGACCGTGGGCAATTACGCCTTCTATGGGTGCAAACAGCTGAATCAAATCACCATCCCCCAAACGGTAACGGATATCGGGGACTACAGCTTTGCCTATTGCACGGGGCTGAAGGAAATCATCCTCCCGGACAGCGTGGAAACGCTGGGAAAGTACAGCTTTTCCGACTGCACAGGCCTGACGGCGGTTACCCTCGGCAAGGGGCTGAAGTCCATCATGGAGGGCTGCTTCTACGGATGCAGGCTGACGGAGATTGCCATCCCCAAGTCGGTGAAGAAAATCGGCGATTTTGCCTTTGAACAGGCCAATCCGCCCACACTGCTGGTCAAATCCGGCAGCTACGCGCAGAAGTACGCAAAGAAGCAGAATCTGCCATACGAGAAAGTGAAATAAACCGAAAATTCCGTGTGTCGGGTCAATTGACAAGCCCCTTGCGCCGCGCTACAATAAGCGCAGCCCAAGGGGGCTTTATCTTTGTTTGTGAGGACGGCTGAATGAAGGATTTAACCAAGGGCTTCCCGGCGAAGGTCATCTTTCTGTTTGCCCTTCCGCTGATGATTGGCAACGTGGCCCAGCAGATTTACAACATGACGGACAGCAAAATTGTCAGCATGTACGTGGGCGGCAATGCGCTGGCGGCGGTTGGCGCAACGGCGGTGGTGGTGAACCTGCTCACCGGCTTTGTCAACGGCCTGACCCAGGGCTTCGGCATTGTCACGGCCCGCCATTTCGGGGCGGAAAACACCGCCGGTGTGCGCCGCGCTGTGGCAGGGACCATGATGCTGACAGGCGCTGTGACGGCGGTGATGGTGGTGCTGGGCCTTGTGCTGGCGCGGCCTGTGCTGGAGCTGCTGAAAACCCCGGCGCACATCATGGATGATGCCATGGCGTACATTACCATCATCATTGGCGGTCAGGTGTTTGTGGCGCTGTACAACATGTGCGCCAACACCCTGCGCGCCCTTGGGGACAGCAAGCGGCCGCTGTACTGCCTGTTTGCGGCCATCGTCATCAATGTGGTGCTGGATTTGCTGATGTGCGGCCCGCTGCACATGGGCATCCGCGGCGCGGCGGTTGCCACGGTGATTGCCCAGGCCATGGCGGCGCTGTCCTGCCTGTATATCCTGTGCAAAGGCGCTGTATTGCCCCGCAGGGATGACTTCGCATTGCAGGGCCGCGAGGTGCGGGAGCTGACAAATTTCGGCCTGAGCATGGCGCTGATGCTGAGCATCGTCAACATCGGCACCATCATCCTGCAAAGCGGCATCAACAGCCTTGGTACGCAGGTGATGATTGCCCATGTATCCGCCCGAAAGATTGTGGATATCCTGATGGTGATGATTTTCACCATCGGCATTTCCATGACCACCTATGTCAGCCAAAACTACGGCGCCGGCAAAATCCGCCGCATCCGGCAGGGCGTTTGCCATGCGCTGGCCATTGACACGGTGATTACCACGGTGCTGATTTTGGTGTCCTTCATCTTTGGCCGCCAGCTGGTGGGCTGGGTGGCCACCTCGGATGATGCGGATATCCTGCGCAACGGCGAGCGCTATATCAAAATCGCCGTGGTGTGCTTTTATGCATTGGGTCCGCTGTTTATCTTCCGGTGTACATTGCAGGGCATGGGGGCGAAAATCATCCCGCTGGTGACCAGTGTGCTTGAAATGACGGTGAAGGTGCTGTCGGTGATGTTCCTGGTGCCGTGGCTTGGCTACCTTGGCGTATGCCTCACGGAGCCCATCAGCTGGATTGCCATGACCACCGTGCTGACCTTCGGCATCATTTCCACCATGCGAAAGGTGGAGCGGCGCTTCGCTCATGTGGAAGCAAGAGAATAATCAAGAAACCGGCGTGTCGAGCAGATGACACGCCGGTTTTTGTATGGATTGGATGGTTTACACTTCGTCGGGAATCAGCGTCAGGATTTCCTTGATGGACATGCACATGTCATCCGCTTCCTTGGCCCGGTGATTTTCCAGAATGGCGGTGGCGGCCTTCTGCATGGCAGGGAAGCCGCTGCGGGTCAGCTGATTGGCGTAGATGACGATGTTGATGCCCCGGGCGGCGAATTCCTCCTCGGTGACGGTGTTAAAGGAGGTGGGCACCACCACGATGGGGGTTGTCTTGTCCACGGCGCGGAATTTTTCGGCGAATTCGAAAATCTCTGCCGGATCCTTCTTGCGGGAGTGAATCATGATGCCATCGGCACCGGCGGCCACAAAGGCGAAGGCGCGGGTCAGGGCATCCTCCATGCCGCGCTCGAGAATCAGGCTCTCGATGCGGGCGATAATCATAAAGTCGCGGGTGCGCTGGGCGCGCTTGCCGGCGGCAATCTTGGCGGAGAAATTCTCGATGCTGTCCTGCGTCTGCTCCACCTCGGTGCCGAAGAGGCTGTTCTTCTTCAGGCCCGTTTTGTCTTCAATGATGACGGCGGATACGCCCATGCGCTCCAGGGTGCGCACGGTGTACACAAAGTGCTCGGTCAGGCCGCCGGTATCGCCGTCAAGGATGATGGGCTTGGTGGTGACCTCCATGATGTCATCAATGGTGCGCAGACGGCTGGACATATCCACCAGCTCGATATCCGGCTTGCCCTTGGCGGTGGAATCGCACAGGGAGCTGACCCACATGCCGTCAAACTGATGTGCCTTGCCATCCTGATAGATGGTGGTTTTTTCGGCAATCAGGCCGGTGATGCCGCTGTGTGCCTCCAGGAAGGTGACAGGCTGCTTCATGGCCAGCAGACGGCGCAGGCGGCCCCGGCGATGGTCGGGCATGGCCAGCTGCAGGCGGGTGCGGCGGTCCAGCTCGTCATACTTTTCATCCTTGGAATAGGGGAATTCCACCAGCTTGCCGCCGTATACGGCCAGTTCGCGGAGCACAGCCTCCCGGACGGGCACCTGAAAGCCTGTGCGCCAGTCATCGCCGTGGACCACATAATCGGGCTTCAGCTGACGCAGGACATCGGTGTAGTCCAGCTGCTTCTGCTCAATCACCTAATCGACACCGGCAAGGCTGGCAAATAGGCTGCGGCGCTCCTCATAGGGCATCAGGGGGAAGCGCTTGAAGCTGGCCACCGCTTCGTCGGACAGCACGCCGATCACCAGCCGTCCCAGACGGGCAGCCTTGCGGATGATGGCCACATGGCCGGAGTGAATCATGTCCGCGGAGAAGCACATGTACACGGTTTTGCTGTCCAGCCGGGCGTTCATGGCCTCCAGATCGGCGGGGGTATCAATCTCGCCGCACAGGCTGTCTAAAACATCCAGGGGCAGGATGCGGCATGCATCGGATACCTGATTGAAGGCGTTTTCGGCATAGACCTTCACCGTGCCTTCATCCACAAAGCGGGCGATAGCATCCAGCCACTGCAGCCAGTCCTCTTTGCACAGCTTGTACAGGGGCTGGGCGGCCATGGCATGGTCGAAGAATTCGATGCCCACCCGGGTGATGTGTCCGTCTTCCACCACGGCCTTGAAATCCTTTTCCGGCAGGGGCAGGGTGGAGGATACAGCCATGCAGCTGTGGGGCGCGGCCATCACATCGGCCAGCACCGCATCTTCAAACACCAGATCGCCGTGCATCAGCAGGATGTCATCCGCCAGATGCTCCCGGGCACAGTAGATGGAGTAGATATAGTTGGTCTCGCTGTAGCGGGGATTCATCACAAAGGTGATGTCCAGGGGCAGTGCCAGAGAGGAACAGTAGTCCCGCAGGACCTGATCAAAGGCACCGGTGGTCATCACCACCTGACGGATGCCCGCATCGCTCAGCTGCCGCAGCTGGCGGGACAGAATGGTTTCGCCGCCGTGAATGGCCGTCATGCACTTGGGGTGCTGGCGGGTCAGGTCACCCATGCGGCTGCCGAGGCCGGAATTGAGTATCAGCGCTTTCATGTAGCTTCCTCCGATAAAAAGGGAAAAGACAGCCGTGAAGGGTATGCGGCTGTCTGATTTAATTCATTACAGCATTCCGTTTTCGTCCAGCTCCACAATGTAGCGGGACAGGGCGTTCTGCCAGCTGGGCAGCCGGGAGAAGCCGGCGCGCTCCAGCGCATCCTTGCTCAGGCGGGAATTGGCGGGGCGCTTGGTGGCGGATGCATACTCCTCGCTGGTCACGGGATGCACGGTGCAGCGGCGGTTGCCCTGCTGCATGATGGCGGCGGCAAAATCAGCCCAGGAGCAGAAGCCCTCGTTGGTGGCATGATATACGCCGTAGCGGTTGGTCATAATCATTTCGCACATCAGCCGGGCCAAATCGGGGGTGTAGGTGGGGGAGCCGAACTGGTCGCATACCACATTCACGCTGGAGCGCTCGGCGCCCAGACGCAGCATGGTTTTGACAAAATTGCGGCCGTTCATGCCGAAGACCCATGCGGTGCGGATGATGAAATACTTGGTCATCAGGCTGCGCACGGCCTCCTCACCCTGCATCTTGGTCAGGCCGTACACGTTGGTGGGGCCGTAGGGGGCATCAACCTCAAAGGGCTGGTCACCCTCACCGTCGAACACGTAGTCGGTGGAGATGTACATCAGGGATGCACCCACGCTCTGGGCGGCACGAACCATGTTCAGCGTGCCCATGCCGTTGACGGCGGCAGCCACCTGAGGCTCGGTCTCGGCCTTGTCCACATTGGTATAGGCGGCGCAGTGCATAATGGCATCGGGCTTGTACTCCTGCACATAGTTCATCACGGCCTGCGCATCGGTCAGGTCGAAATCGTCCCGGTCAACACCGCGGCAGGGGATGCCCAAATGCTCCAGCTGCTTGACACAATCGTAGCCCAGCTGTCCGGCTACACCGGTTACAAGAATCTTCATGCGTTGCCTCTGTTTCCATACATCTTTTCGTAGTAGTTCTGATAATCGCCGGCCAGGATGTCCTTCCACCATTTCTCGTTGTCCAGGTACCACTGGATGGTGCGCTTGATGCCCTCGTCAAAGGTGGTCTTGGGCAGCCAGCCCAGCTCGGTGTGAATCTTGGTGGGGTCGATGGCGTAGCGCTGGTCATGGCCGGGGCGGTCCTTCACATAGGTGATGAGGGATTCCGGCTTGCCCAGCTGGCGCAGGATGGTCTTCACAACCTCCAGATTGGTGCGCTCGTTATGGCCGCCCACGTTGTACACTTCGCCCTCGCGGCCCTTGCGGGCCACCAGATCGATGGCGGCGCAGTGATCTTCCACATACAGCCAGTCGCGGACGTTCTCGCCGGTGCCGTATACGGGCAGGCTTTCGTCAGCCAGCGCACGGGAAATCATCAGGGGAATCAGCTTTTCGGGGAAATGATAGGGACCGTAGTTGTTGGAGCAGCGGGTGATGGACACCGGCAGCTTGAAGGTGCGGGCATAGGCCAGCACCAGCAGGTCGGCAGATGCCTTGGAGGCAGAGTAGGGGCTGCTGGTGTGGATGGGGGTGTCCTCATGGAAGAACAGGTCAGGGCGGTCCAGAGGCAGATCGCCGTACACCTCGTCGGTGGATACCTGATGGTAGCGCTTGATGCCGTACTTGCGGCAGGCATCCATCAGGGTCTGGGTGCCGAGGATGTTGGTGCGCAGGAACAGGCCCGGATCCTCCACAGAGCGGTCCACATGGCTTTCTGCGGCAAAGTTGATAACGATGTCGGGATGCTCTTCCTCAAACATTTTTTCCACAGCGGCTTTGTCGGTGATGTCGGCCTTGATGAAGCGGAAGTTGGGGTTCTTGAGAGCTTCCTCAAGGCTGGACAGGTTGCCGGCATAGGTCAGGCTGTCGATGCAGATGATGCGGTCCTCGGGGTGGTTGTTCAGCTCGTAATACACAAAGTTGGCACCGATAAATCCGGCACCGCCGGTGACGACGATGTTCATGGGTGTGTCCTCCTTCAATGGATTCGGTAAAGGAATACATGAAAATTGCTGTGCCTGCCCTCTCAGTCACCTTCGGTGACAGCTCTCCCAAAGGGAGAGCCAGGCGCTGGCGCGGAAATCCCCTTGGCTCCCCCTCCGGGGGAGCTCCGCCCGCAGGCGGTGAGAGGGCTTTCCTCAAATTTCACCATATACAAAATTGCAGTCACTATCCTCCAGCAGGGGCGCGGCTGTATCCTTCTGGCTCAGCAGCGCCTCAATCACTTCGCCCCAATCAACGCCGATGGCGGGGTCATTGAACCGGATGCCGCGGTCGCATTCCTTGCTGTACAGGTTGTCCACCTTGTAGCAGAACTCCACATCATCCGTCAGGGTCTTGAAGCCGTGACCGAAGCCGCGGGGGATGTAGAGCATGCGCTTGTTATCCGCAGAAAGCTCCACGGCCACCCACTGACGGTAGGTGGGGCTGCCCTTGCGCAGGTCAACGGCCACATCCAGCACGGCGCCCTTGGTCACGCGGACCAGCTTGGCCTGTGCCATGGGGGCATTCTGAAAATGGATGCCCCGCAATGTGCCCTTCTGGGCGGTGAAGGACTGGTTGTCCTGCACGAATACGGTGTCAATGCCGATGTCCGCGAAGGTCTTGGTGGAATAGGTTTCCATAAAATAGCCGCGATGGTCGCCGAATACCTTGGGCTCAATGATGAATACATCCGGCAGTGCGGTGGCGATTTTCTCCATGGGACTGGACTCCTTTTATCTTATGCGAATCAATAACGGATTTTGCCCTCGGCCACGGCCTTCAGGTGAGCGCCGTAGGGGCTCTTGCCGTAGCGTTCGGCGGATTCCAGCAGCTTTTCCTTGCTGATCCAGCCGTTGCGGTAGGCAATTTCTTCGGGGGCGGAAATCTTGATGGACTGGCGCTTTTCAATCATCTGCACAAAGTCGGCTGCTTCCACGAGACTATCCATGGTGCCGGTATCCAGCCATGCAAAGCCGCGGCCCAGCAGTTCCACATCAAGGATGTCCCGCTTGAGGTACATATCGTTGAGGGTGGTGATTTCCAGCTCGCCTCTTGCGGAGGGCTTCACCTCGTGGGCCATCTTGCTCACGCCCTTGGGGTAGAAGTACAGACCCGTAATGCAGTAGTTGCTCTTGGGCTTGGCGGGCTTTTCCTCCACGGACAGCACCTTGCCGTTTTCGTCAAACTCCACGATGCCGAAGCGCTCGGGGTCGGTGACGTAGTAGCCGAAGATGGTGGCATGCTGTGCGTTCTCGGCCCGGTCAGCGGCAGCGCGGAGAATCTTGCTGAAGCCGTTGCCGTAGAAAATGTTGTCACCCAGCACCATGGCACAGGCTTCATCGCCGATAAACTCCTCACCCAGCAGGAACGCCTGGGCAAGACCGTCGGGAGAGGGCTGCACCTTGTAGGTCAGGTTCAGGCCGAACTGATTGCCGTCACCCAGCAGTGCCTCGAAGCGGGGCGTATCGGTGGGGGTGGAAATAATCATGATATCCCGGATGCCCGCCAGCATCAGCGTGGACAGGGGATAGTAGATCATGGGCTTGTCATATACGGGCAGCAGCTGCTTGCTGGTCACCATGGTAAGCGGATACAAGCGAGTGCCGGCGCCGCCGGCGAGGATAATGCCTTTCATGGGCTATGCCTCACTTTCGTTGATTGATTCGCCTGGGAATGTGCATACTATATCAAAATAATTTTACCACAATTTGACCCTGATTGCAATCGAGAATCGGCGCGGAATGCAGGAATCCTGCCAATTGCTCGAAAAAGGGCAACAAAAATCGCCCAGGCAGCGAAATGCCTGAGCGAATGGGATTACAGCTCGATGACTGCGGCGCCCTGGGGACGGATGTCCAGCACATGGCAGCAGTGCTTGCCGAAGACCTGCTCGTTCCACGCGATGAACTCGGCCAGCAGATCCTGGGGGACAAAGTTCAGGGTGGTGCCTGCAAAGCCGCCGCCGTGGATGCGCCATGCGCCGCGGTCCTTCAGCATGGATTCGGCCATGCACAGGGCAAGGGACAGGCTCTGATCCTCGGGCTTGGCGTAAACGTTCTGCAGGTACATATAGCTGCTGCGGCCGCTCTCGATGATGTTGTCGAAGAACTTGGTCAGCTCGTTGTCGCGCAGTGCTTCCACCTGACGGGTAACGCGCTGGTTTTCATCATAGAAATGCATGGCGCGCATGATGGCACGGTCGCTGACGGAATTGCGCAGCTCGGGGATGGCCTTGATGAACTCCTCGCGGCGAACCTTGCGCAGGTAGGGTGCACCCAGCTTGCCGGCCACGGCCTTCATCTCGTTGGGGATGGCGGCATAGTCGTCGGTGAGGTCGGCATGGCTGCCGCCGGTGGCAACCACCACCAGGGAGTAGCCGTGAGCGGCAAAGTCAAAGCTCAGGGGGAATACCTCGGGGTCATCCTCCTTAAAGTCAACAGCCACCAGACCGCCGGCTGCGGAGGCCATCTGGTCCAGCAGACCGCTGGGCTTGCCGAAGTACACATTTTCGGCGTACTGGCCAATCTTGGCGCGGGTCTTGAAATCGATGACGAAGCCGTTGTACAGCTGGTCGAAGATGGCGCAGACCATCACCTCAAAGGCGGCAGAGGAGCTCAGGCCGCTGCCGGAGGCAACGGAAGAGGTAACGGCTACATCAAAGCCGCCAATCTTGTAGCCCAGCTCAACCATGCGGGCGGCAACGCCGCGGATGAGGGCGCGGGTGGTGCCCTTCTCCTCTTCCACCAGCGCAAGATCGCTCAAATCCACCTGAATGGGGGCATAGCCCTCGCTGACCAAATTGACCAGCATGTCATTGCGGGGGGTAACGGCAGAGAGGCAGTCCAGATTGACAGAGGCTGCCAGCACGCGGCCGCGGTTGTGGTCGGTGTGATTGCCGCCGATTTCGGTGCGGCCGGGGGCGCTGATGAACTGCACGCGATCAGGGGAATTGAACAGCTCTTCATGGCGCTTGAGCAGTCCGTTGTAGCGATTGGACTGATAGACCGTCATGCCGTCGCGGGTGCCGTAAAGCTCGGAGAGTTTTTCCAATACACGGGGAGAGGTTAAAGCCTTGCCAACATCTGCATAATTGTTCATTCCTGTTTCCGCCCTTCTTTTTATCATTAATGTAGGTGATGACTGGTGTGGGGCAGCGTTATCGGTTGCTCTGCTGCCAGATGGACACAATCTCGTCCATGCCAAGGGTGTGAAGCCGGGATAAAAATGCCTGCCAGGATGCATCATCCAGCACCGCTTCGCCGGTGACGAAGTGGACCAGCTGCTGCTCGGCCCAGGGAGCCACAACATTCTGAAGCTCATCCAAACGGGCCTGCTCCGCGCTTGTCAGGTGGCTCAGGGGGATGGGCAGACGGACATACTGCCGCTGCTCATACAGCTGGGTCATGATTCTGGTGGTTTCTGCGCGGTCAAGCTGCAGCTGAAATGCTGCCGGTGCATACATGGGGACAAAGGCACCGCTGGTGATGGTGCGTTCGGGGAGGATGACATTGGTGACCGTCTCATCATCGCTGAGCCAGTACCAGGTGCCGTCGCTTGCGCGGGTGAATTCCTCACCCTCCACACCGGCCTGCGCCAATACGGAGCCTTCCTCGCCGTAAAGGGTATCCACCCAGCGCAGCACGGTTTCCGGCTCTGCGCAGGATTTCGTTACGGCAAAGGCACCTCGAACAACCTCGCCGCAGAAATCGCGGTACACCTGCTTACCCTCACAGACAAGGGGCGGCAGCGCATCGTAATCATCCATGGCGGTTGCGGGGATCAGAGAAAGAGGGGTGGGGGCAAACATCATGCCCATGGTCATCACGGCGTTCTGGTCGGTGACCATGCGGGTCTGATCGATGGAGGAGAAGCCGGAGCGGTACAGCAGGCCTTCCTCCCACAGCTGATGCAGCCAGTTGACAAAATCGCGGTATGCCGGCTGGTCAAAGGCACAGCGGACGGTGCCGTCCTCGTCGGCGTACACGTTGTAATCGTTGGCAATGATGCCGAAGGCGTGGGACAGGTACTTCAAATCCCACATGCTCATAAAGGAGAGGGGGACCTCATCCTTGCTGCCGTTTTTGTTGGGGTCGCCGTCCCGGAAGGCGCGGAGCACCTCCGTCAGCTCTTCCGCGGTGGCGGGCACGGAAAGCTTCAGCGTATCCAGCCAGCGGCGGTTAATCCACATGGTGTTGTTGTTGGGCAGCTCGTTGATATACGGCAGGGTGATGATTTCGCCGCCGCGGCCGGTGATGGCCTGACGCCATGCAGGGTTCTTCTCCAGCAGGGCGCACAGGTTGGGCATCACCTCGGGGGTGACGTAGGGGGCAAGGTCAATCAGATAGCCCTGACCGAAGAGGCGCTCGGTCTCTTCGCTTGTCAGCTCGGCCTTGAACAGCACATCGGGCTGCTCACCTTCGGCAAACAGGGAAGCCTTGGCCTGTGTCCATGCAGCCTTGTCGCTGTATTGCAGATAGATAAAGGTGACGCCGGTTTTTTCCTCCATGCGGCGGAAAAACAGGTTGGTCTCCCAGTCGTGATTGGCGGAAGCATCATCAAATCCGGCCATGACAAAGGGCTGGGCATATGCAGCCGCGGCCGAAACAAGCAGCACCGCGCACAGCAGGCTGCAGAATATCTTGCGGATCACCGTTGCGGACTCCCTCCGGATTACTATAGTTGCTTTTATTATACATTGCTTTTACATTTTTGTATAGATGCAAAAATCATAAAGCGTTATTTTTGTAATATTTCCTCATTTGCACTTGACGGTAATCAGGTGGATTTGAGGCTTGCTCATCAGCCGCATGGGGACAACGGAGGTGCCCACGCCCCGGGAGATGAGCATGTCAATCTTGTTTTCCTGCTTCCAGCCGGACATGTACCGGTCGGGGATGTTCTGCCCGAAGCCCAGTGCCTTGCCAAGGGGCCAGATCTGCCCGCCGTGGGTGTGGCCGAACAGGCCCAGGTCATACCAGCCGCGCTTTCCGTCGCTGCCGGAAGCGCGGAGAGAATCCTGAATCACCGCCGGGGAATGGCTGGCAAAGATGACATAATCATCCTGCCGGACCTGAGCGGCCACCTGCTGCAGGGCGGGGGAGCCGGCGGTTACATCGTCGATACCGGCCACGTAAATGGTGGAGCCGCCGCCGATGCGGATGGGGACCACCTCGTTGACCACGGGGGTGACCCCGGCGGTGTACATGGTGGTCTTCAGCACGCTCAGATTGCTCTCCGGCAGGGTGCGGTCCGTTTCGCCCATGACGGCGCAGACGGCATAGGTGACATGCAGGTCGGGGAGATTGCGGAAAAAGTCGATGGCATGGTCGGAGTCCTCCGCGTAGTCGCCGCCGAGAATCAGCAGGTCGGGACGCAGATCGTTGATGCGGCTGCACAGCTGCCGGACCCGGCTCTGGCTGTAGAACGGTCCCCGATGGATATCCGATACATACACGATGCGCAGGGTGCCCACATCACCGGGCAGGTCGGAGGACACCAGTGCGCGGCTGTCCACCTCCAGCAGGAAGGGCTCGATAAAGGGAATGGCCAGCACTGCAAGCAGCGCGGCGACAACGATGATGATGGCAATCATTTTGCCCTTGCTGCGGATTTTGGCACCGTGGCCATGTCTGGCGTTGTAGGCCATGAAACCTCCTTGACGGCGGGGATTTGCATTTTATCCCCGGGCGTGTTAGTATATTTTATCCGCTGCCGTTTCGGCAGCCGCAGATTGAATGCGTATGACTTGCAGCAGAAAGGGTGCTTATTAATATGAAGCAATTCCGTCCCATCGATCCCTGCACCATGCTTTGCCCTGTACCGGCGGTGATGATTTCCTGCCGGGGCATCACCGAGGAAAAGCCCAACATTATCACCGTGGCCTGGGCAGGCACCGTCAATACCACGCCGCCCATGGTGTCGGTCTCCATCCGCAAGGAGCGGTATTCCCATCATTTGATTCAGGAAAGCGGCGAGTTTGTGGTCAATCTGGTGGATGCGGCCCACTGCCGGGAGCTGGACTGGTGCGGTGTAAAATCCGGCCGGGATTTCGACAAGTTTGCCGAAATGAAGCTGACGGCTGTTCCCGCGGCAGAGCTGCAGTATGCCCCCGCCATTGCGGAATGTCCGGCGTACCTGTCCTGCAGGGTGAAGAGTGTGACGGAGCTGGGCAGCCACGATATGTTCATCGGCGAAGTGGTGGCCGTCCGCGTGCAGGAGGAGCTGTTCCGGGAGGACGGCTCCATGCATCTGGAAAAGGCGGGGCTGGTGTGCTACAACCACGGCGTGTATCAGCAGGCACAGGATGTGCTGGGCTTCTTCGGTTACTCCCTTGCAAGGCCCGAGGTGCTGAAAAAGCGCATGGCGCAGTATGACCGCTGAGCCTTATCCTCTGGGATCGTCGCAGAGGATGGCGTACAAATCCACATCCACATACGTTCCCTTGTTTGCGATTTTTTGACGCATGCGGCCTTCATAGCGGAGGCCGCATTTTTGCATCACCCGACCGCTGGCGGTATTCTCCGTGTCGTGGATGCATTCCACCCGGTGCAGCTTCATCATGT
>JAUNDF010000039.1:0-5729 GCA_030526225.1 Clostridia bacterium | reverse complement strand
AAGCTCATATCCAGCACGGCGCGGAGGGCTTCGGTGGCAAGGCCCTTGTTCCAGTAGGCGGCCCCAAGGGAATAGCCCACCTCGGCACAGCGGTTGTCGGGGCTGTAGGACATAAAGCCGATGGTGCCGATGACCTTGTTCGTCTCCTTCAAAACAATGCCGTAGGAGGAGGGCATGCCGTCCCGATACATGCGGCGCATGCAGCGCAGATATTCCCGGCTGTCGGCGATGGTTTTGTGGGCATCCCACAGAACATATTTCGTCATCCGCTCATCCTGCGCGTATTCAAAGATGTCGGCGGCATCCTGCATGGTCATTTTCCGCAGGACAAGCCGCGGCGTTTCCAGGGTGGGCAGGTTGGAAAACAGCAGCTCCGGTGCCTCTGATTGCCTTGCAAGGGCATCCTGCAGCCGGCTGAGCAGTCGGTCAAAGATCACAGCGTTCGGCAGTCCTTTCCGGTGGGGAATGGTGCGGCTGAAAAAACATTTTACAGCTGCAAATTTTTTGCGGGAAGAAAATTCCCCGCCCGTTCGTCATTATGTCAGAGGCCCAGCTTCTGCGATGCCATCAGGATGCCGCAGACGGTTTTGCTGTCGCGGATTTCCCCGCGCATCACAGCGGCTACGGCCTCCTTAACGGGCATGCGGATGACATCCACAAACTCGTCCTCATCCGGATGGGTTTCGCCCTGCTTCAGGCCGCGGGCCAGATACACATGAATCCGCTCGTTGCAGAAGCCGGGGGTGGTCTCAAGGCAGGTCAGCTTTTCCCAGGATTCGGCCGTCATGCCGGTTTCCTCGCTCAGCTCACGCTTGGCGCACTCGAAGGGATCCTCGTCCCTGCTGTCCAGCTTGCCGGCGGGAATCTCCCGGGTGATGCGCTCCACGGCCACCCGGTGCTGGCGTACCAGCAGCAGGTTGTCATCATCATCAATGGCCACCACGGCGGCGGCACCGATGTGACAGGCGACCTCGCGCATGGCTTCCTTGCCGTTGGGCAGGGTCACCTTCCAGTGCTCAAGGTTGATAATTACGCCGGGGAATACGGTTTCCCTGGTCAGAATCTGCTCGGTCAGCTGATTGGTATCGGCGGTGTTGTTCAGCTCCATGGTCAATCGACTCCTTTGCCGTTGTTTGTTTGATTTATATATATGTAAATATTCGACCGGCAAAGGGAAATTCCTGCTGCATCATTTGACAAGGCAACGCCCAGGATATACAATATAATCGGTGTATTTTATTTTCCGGATTTCTGATTTTGTTGATTTTTCGCATGCGGCCCTGCCGCTGCGGGGAGGTATAGAAATGAAAAATATGATGAAGAAGCTCCTGGCAGCCACCCTGGCGCTGCTGATGACGGTGACGCTGGTCGCCTGCGCATCTGCGGCGGAGGACTGGCAGTCTCTTCAGCTGGTGGTCAGCTGGATGAATGACGCCATGGAGGATTGCAGCGCATGGGCCATGCCCATGGCGGACGGCACCCAGTCCTTCTGGGCCCAGACGGACCCGGCCGGACAGGTGTTTGTGGATGCTGTCCATCCCAATCACCCCGACTGGCAGCTGGTGGTCAACAACGGCCAGGAGCTGGTGGGCGTGGTGGATAACGGCCCCGTGTCCGTCATCGCTTATGATGCGGCGGGCAATGTGGCGGACCAGTATGCCCTGTATATTTCCGCCCAGCCCATGCCCGATGAAGGCTTTGAGCCCATGCCCGAGCCTGAACCCGAACCCGTGCTGCCCGTAAGCGTGCCGGTGGCGGTGATTTATCAGACTGAGGATGGTACGGTGCTGGCCTCCGACACGGTGGTATGCACCGAGGGTCAGGAGAACATCGTCAGCGCCCGTCTGTTCGACGGCTATACCCTGCTGGGGGATGACTATGTCTCCGTGACCGTGGATGCCTCCGGCTATACCATTCCCGAAACGGTGCAGTTTATTTACCGCGCCGTGGCCCGTGAGCCCATGCAGGTGACCGTGCCTGTGACCTTCCTGACCCAGGAGGGCAACGTGCTGGATACCGATACGGTGCTGTGCACGGAAGGCGAGGAGAATATCGTCTATGCCCGCGAGTTTGAGGGCTATCAGCTGCAGAGCGCGGCACAGGTGTCCGTCACCGTGGATGAAAACGGTCTGGCCGCCCCTGCCGTGGCAGAGTTTGTGTATGCGCCCGTGAAAACGGCCCCTGCATCTGCCTTCGTGACGGTGGTGTATCAGCTGACCGACGGCACCGAGCTGGGCCGCCAGACCATCGAAATCCCCACCGGCACCGGCGCGACCATCACCGCCCCGCAGCAGGCGGGCTATCAGGTGGTGGGCGATGACAGCTGCGTTGTCACCGTGGATGAAAACGGCGTGCCCTCTGTGGAAACGGTCGTCTTCAATTATGAGGAAGAGTTTGAAGAAACTCTGGAGACACCCCCTGCCGCCAACACCCCTGTGACCGTCAACGTGATTTATCTCGACCGGGAGGGCCGCGAGGTGGCTTCTCCCCAGTCTACCACCTTTACGCAGGACGGCCGCTACAAGGTGGTGGCCAGCCCCACCTTCTTTGACAATGACGGCTACTCCGCCATCGGCGATACCGAGGTGGTGGTGACCGTGGCCAACGGCGAAGCCGACCCCGCGCAGGTGGTCTTCACCTACAACCGCGTGGAAACCGTGGATGAGGAGAGCGGCGAAATCAAGCCCGCTCCCCAGAGCGCATGGATTACCGTGCGCTACCAGTGCAACGGTGAAGACATTGCCGAGCCCCGCCAGCTGCTGCTGGACGGCGGCAAGACAACCACCATCGCCCCCGATGAAACGCAGGTGGACCTGACCCAGTACATCCCCGTATCCGCAGGCCCGGTGGAGGTTGCCGTATCCGATGCGGGTGAGGCTGTGCCTGCCGAGGTAACCTTCACCTACCGCGAGATGGTGGTGGAGACCCCCATCCCCGACGGCACCTACATCAACCGCTACGGCAAGACCCTGAAGGGTGCGCTGAAGATGCGCAAAAAGCCCGGCGGCAAGACGCTGGAAGAGCTGAAAAAGGACGCTTATGTCTGGATGATCGTTGCCCAGCCCGATGACAAGGGCGTGATGTGGACCAAGGTGGTCTACAACGGCAAGGAGGGCTACATCAAGTCCGAATTCCTGGAAGTGATGACCCAGTATGACAGCGACCAGTATGAAGCCGGTCTGGCAACCCCCGCACCCCGCGTGACCCCCGAGGCACCGACTGAGGCGCCCACGGAGGCACCCACCGAAACCCCCGCACCCACCGAGGAGCCCACCCCGACCCCCACGGCTCCCCCGACCTTTACCCCTGAACCTGAACAGTACAACGGCTATGCCCTGACCCGCGAGCGCACCGCACTGCGCACCGAGGCCAGCACCGCCGACAGCACCATTATCGCCCCTCTTGACAGCGCCACCCTGCTGATGCTCTCCGGCCAGTTCTACCCCGGCGACGGCAGCACCTGGAGCAACGCCACCACCCTCGACAATGTGACCGGCAAGGTGAACAACGATCACCTGCGCTACATCACCGATGAGGAAGCGGATTACTACATCCGCCAGTGGAACGCCGGCAAGGAAACGCCCACGCCCTCTCCCGCACCGGAAGCACCCGCCACCGCCGTGCCTCAGATGCAGTACGGCTATGCCTATGCCGTGGGTGACGGCGTGTACTTCCGCAACATGCCCAGCTCCCTGTCTGTGATTCTGGATGTGCTCAAGCAGAACACCGTGGTGTATGTCACCGAGCAGGTCTACGATGAGACCGGAACGGCATGGCACATTGTGCAGTACAACGGCCAGTGGGGCTACATCCGTGCAGATATGCTGCGCATGATGTCCGCCTCCGAGCAGGCTGACTACATTGCGGGTCTGCAGAGCACGCCTTCTCCCGTGCCCTCCACCACGCCCCAGCCCTATGACAAGGAATCCCTGTCCAGCTACGGCTATGTGACCTCCTCCTCCGTCAACTTCCGCAAGAGCGCCTCTGCTTCCTCCAGCCGCATTGCAACCCTGAAGCAGTACGCCCTGTGCCTGATTTACGGCACCGAAAATGTTAACGGCGTGACATGGTACAAGGTCCAGTACAACGGTAATATCGGCTACGTGCAGGGCGATTACTTCAAGCAGCTGACCGTATCCGAGCTGGACAAGTTCCTCAAGAGCGATGAGTACAAGAAGGGCCTGACCAACAACGCGGCCTCCACCGGTACCAATAACACCAACAATACCGGCTCTGCTGTGACTGCCGCACCCAACAACGGCACCATCACCCCGGCAGAGGACAACACCGTCAACACCTGGATCAACTCCGGTGCCAATGTCAGCTACGAGCCCTTCAATCCCTTTGCAACGCCCCAGCCCCTGAACACGGTCAAGCCCCTGACCACCCTGGCCCCCAATGCCGATGCACCGGCAGGCTATCAGGAATTCAGCGGCGTGTACATCAAGTCCGGCAGCGGCTACGCACCCGTATCCGGCTCCAAGGCCATCAACACCGCCAAGGAAGACCTGTATGTGCGCCCCGATGCCTTGAAGAACGAGTACATCAGCCTTGGAGATGCCGATGATGTGATGTATGACACCCACACCGGCAAGGTTTATGCCAAGGGTCTGGTGACCGACTTTGAGGAGATTGACGGCCCCGAAGCCACCACAACCCCCACCACTGAGCCTCTGGCCACCGTGGATGTGGTGTACCCCACCGAAGAAACCGGCTCCTCCTCCATCGGCTGGATCATTGCCGCCATTGTGGCCGTGCTGCTCATCGGCGCGGGCGTATACGGCTTCAGCGTGTACAAGCGCTCTGTGCCGCCCAAGCGCGGCAAGGGTCCCCAGAACGGACGCCCCAACGGCGGACGGCCTCAGGGCCCCAACCGTCCCCAGGGTCCCAACGGCGGACGGCCCCAGCAGGGCAGACCGCCCTATCCCACCAACCCCAACAGCGCTGCCCGCAGCCCCTATGCACGGCCCGCGGACGGACAGCAGAGCAGCCCCTACAGCCGCCCTGCAGTGCCCAGCGCAGAGCCCTTCTCCAAGCCCACAGAACCCGCCGGACATGGCAGCAGCTTTACCCCCAATGCAGGCGCAGACCACGCGGCCTACCGCCGTCCTGTGCCCCAGACACCCGAAGTGAAGCCGGAGACGCCCTTCGCACCCGCCGGTGACCCTGTGGTGCATGATCTGTCCGGCAGCGGCAGTGCTTCCACTCCGGACTTCACCGCCGCCTACCGCAAGCCCGATTCCTTCGGTGCTTCCGCCGGGACAGATGCTCCCTTCACCGCGCCCAAGGCTTCCGAGCCGACTGGCACCTTCGGTGAGTCCAATTCCTTCGGTGCATCCAACGCGGCTGACGCTTTCGGCAGTGCCCCTGCCGGGGAAGCACCCGCCCGCAGAAGAACCCGCCGCTCCGACCGGGATTACTCCCAGCTGAGAAACAACATGAACGACAGCAACGAAGGCGGCTTCTGATTTAACTGACAACCGAATCATCCCGGTACCCGAAGGGTGAAAGCCCTTCGGGTATTTTTGTGGTCCGGTTTCGAATTTGCCGTGCAGACCCTCTCAGTCGCTTCGCGACAGCTCTCCCAAAGGGCGAGCCTTTGTCTTGCAATCTTGAAGGCTCCCACTCTGGGGGAGCTGGCAGCCGCAGGCTGACTGAGAGGGTTTTTCCCGTTTTGTTCATTTGTCAATGATGTGAGACCGACTTAAGCGACCAAGCTGCAGCTGCCA